>JAKSBZ010000275.1 GCA_022360875.1 Cytophagales bacterium
TCAGCCGCTTTTTGCAGACCGAACAGCAGCTCCGGAAGCAAATCCCCCAGGCTTCCGGCTATGCCAAAGAAAAACTCATCTCCCGGCTGCAGGACCTCCAAAAACAAATCAAAGCCGTCAAGATCGACGAAACACCGTTATTCGAAAAACAGTTCGAGCTCCAGCAGCTGCGCAGCAAACTCATCAAACCGCTGCGGTTTACAGGCGAAGTGCAGGTGGTGCGTTTTGTTGATGCGCCCTAAATATCAACACTCTGTAATAAACGGAAGTGGAGTATGGGAGGCTGTATATATTTTGGACGGGCTTATGCGGTACGCCTCCGACCATCAGGTGCACACCGATACGCAGGAGCAAAACGAGGTCGCCTTCGGGTTATCCTACTTCTTAGGCATTGAACTGATGTTTAGAGTCAGGAACTGGAAAACACTGCATTTCTACAAAAAAGTATATCGTTCGGAGATATTATTCCCGGAAGATCCAGTGGATTTGCAAGTGCTCGCCTAACACAATCCAGAAAGTAAGAACATTGACTGTGTTGGAATAGTGCAATATTGATAACACTCAGTTTGAAAAAAAATATACCAAATATTATTTGGTTGGGCGTTCCGTAAAAAAAGGGGAATCCGGGGCTTTTGGAGGATCTGTCACGAATGTGGGTCAGACCTCAAGTTCGAATTTTGGAGATTTGTTCCGTTTATGTTCATTTACAGACGCTACTCGACTTACACTTTCTTAATTATTGTTGTGTCTTTGTTAGAAAATATGATTATAAATATTTTTATGTGAATAAAAAATAAAATTATATATTTAAACACTATTGATTATAATTGTTTTCATAAACCACATCCCCATGCAAAAGAAACCAGCCTTGCCCTTTTTTAGCATTGCGCTTTGCCTACTGCTTTTTCTTTCCCTCTCCTGCCAAAGCGACGAAGAGGAGCTAGTGGAACTCCCCATCCACCGTGAGTTGCCCGTGTTGTACAGTGGGGTATCCCTGGGAGAGAAAGAATTCACCGTCATCCGCTCCGAAGCGGAACTACAGGCGACCTTTAGTGAATCGCTCATCGCCGAACAGTCCATTTTGAAAAATGTGGACTTCACAAAGTATAGTGTATTAGTGGGTCGCGGTACCTATACTCGAGGAATATACGAGTTAAAGCATAAGTGGCTCATGCAAGGTGGAAAGCGATTTTATAGATTGCAAGTCCTCTATGATGATACTCTTCCAGCAGGAATTTTTTATTACGGTGTGTTGGTTGACAAAATGCAAGAAGGAATTGAAATAGTATTTGATGTTGAGTATAGTTTTTAATTCATTTAATATACTTAATAATGAAGAAATTTTTATTAATTAGCTGGCGTTTGTATTTTACATGTTCTTTTTTTAAAATTTCGCTCACATCCCCATGCAAAAGAAACCAGCCTTGCCCCTTTTTAGCATTGCGCTTTGCCTGCTGCTTTTTCTTTCCCTCTCCTGCCAAAGCGACGAAGAGGAGCTAGTGGAACGTCCCATCCATTATGAGTTGCCCGTGTTGTACAGTGGGGTATCCCTGGGAGAGAAAGAATCAACCATCATCCGCACTGAAGCGGAACTACAGGTGTCTTTAGTGAATTGCTCATCCTCAGCCGCTGCCTTTTCAGTCTCACCAAGCGAAAGTTTTATTGAGCTTAACACACACGCATGCTGCTATAAAACCACAAAGAAGAAATTAAAATCGTATATTCATCCCTAAAACCTCCGTTTGTGGGAAGAATCAGAAAGTCCCAATTTGGGCTTCAAAATTTCAATCTGCGCGGTTTTTTATTCCATAAAATTATAGAACAAGGCCAATTTCCACAAATGAGGGTCTGTGGGAGTTTTCAAAACGAGTAACGAAGCTAAAGCCCTCCTAAATTTAGAAGCGTAAAATAAACATTAATCTAGCTCAATGCTTTTAACATTTGGCTCTAAGAACCAATTATTCAATGTATTAATTGCTTGTTGGTTCAACTCTTGAGTAAATAACAAACACAAATTTTTCTTTGCCCTTGAACAAGCTACGTAAAACAAGTTTCTATTTCTCTCAAAAGTATCTCTTTTATCAGAAGGATAACCGTCTTTCACCCAATTCAAATATTGATTCCAATTATAATGATTCCAACCGCGTCCACAAATAATTAATACATTATCGAATTCAGCACCTTTAACTCCGTGTTTCGTAGAAAAAGGTGTTTTATCTTCAATGTATTTTTTTAATTCAATAATTTCTGAATATTTTATTTCTCTAATGGAGTTTATTTTATTGTAAAAATCCTTTTCACTTTCTCTTTCATTTTCACTTAACGAGGATAATAAAGTGTATCGCTCTTCCTTTTTCTTAACCTTTTCAGTGATATTTGGCTTGTTCGTTTCCTTCAAAAGATCTAATACATTCCCAATAGTACCATTCTCTCGTTCAAAGACCAATTGTTTTAAATTTTTATTCCATTCTTTTTTATCAGCTTGATTCTTTAAACGTGGAGTAGTTTTTAAAACTCTAAACATTTCTCCATACTCTTTTTTAATAAAAAAATCACAGACTTTTTCTACTTCATCGATAAAAAATTGTATGTAATGATCATTTTTCTTTAAATAATCATCTGTGTATCTAAAGCTTTTTGCTAGGGTACTATATCCCTGTTCATCTGCTAACATATTATTCGTCAACATTAAAACCTTAGTTTTTAAAGGGCTAAAGTCCCACCCATTATTCTCAAGTTCAGTCTTAGTTTTTTGTAGATACTTATGAGCTTCTATAATACCCTTGAAAAACTAGACCAGGAGCTTAATTGAAAATTTGCTAATTTTAAACCATGGAAAGCATGAAGAAAAGCAGACGAAAATTCAACCCTGAATTCAAGGCAAAAGTAGCCATTGAGGCATTAAAGGAACGTGAAACGCTCAAAGAGTTAGCCGAACGCTTTGAGATCCATCCCAATCAAATTTTTCAGTGGAAACAGGAGTTTCTTGAGAAATCAAGCAGTGTGTTCGAATCAGACAAAACCCAAAAGAAGAGCAATTCAAAACAGGAGACAAGCACCGCTCAGCTTTATGAGAAGATCGGGCGCTTGGAAATGGAGAATGAGTTTATTAAAAAAAACTTAAAGAAGTTGGGGCATCTATAGATTTGAGGCTTCTGGTCAA
>JAKSBZ010000279.1 GCA_022360875.1 Cytophagales bacterium
CCGTTCATGGTTACCCTGAATCATACAGTTTCCGTATCGAGAAAGCTCTTTATACACTTCTTCCGCCTGCAAATAATAACCCAACTGATCTCCAAGCACAAATAGACTGCTGATTCCCTGCCTGTCTATTGAGCGAAGTACTTCACTAAGCGCAGCGTTGTTACCGTGTATGTCCGACAGAATAGCAATTTTCATCTGCTTTTGATGTTTTTTCAATGGTCAGATGGAATATCCATAATAATCATGCTTTTCACATATGTCAAAGCCGATTACCATGGATATTTCATCACTTCTCTTTCAATAGGTTCCAAACCTCACGAGCGACAACCGCTGGCTCTTTGAGCTTGCCACCTTCATGCAGTTCCCGGAAAGCATTCACCTCCGGCATAGCTTCTTCAGAGGCCTTTCTAATCTGCTCCTGCATCCCCGTGTTCAGCACTCCGGGATCAAAATTGATTACCTCAGCCTGCTTTTCCTTCTCCAAAACATTAAAAAACATTTCGTTAGCGGCCTTGGTCGCGCTATACAAACTCCATCCTTCAATCGGACGGCGGGCGGCACCGCTCGAAACGTTGACCACGCGAATTCGTCTACCCAAATTACTGCGGAGTATGTTGTTTGCAATCAAAAGCGGCGCTGCCACATTTAGATGAAGCGCATTGCTAATTTCATCCGGCGAAAACGTTCCTATTTTTCCAATCGGTTGAATCGTTGACGCATTGTTTATAAAAATCACCTCATCAAATGATTCAGAATAATATCCAAATACTCCTTCAAGAAACTCTTCGGTTAGCTTGGAAAGATCTGCGCTCACACATCGCACGCGTCCGCCTGCCTCATCGCACTGTCCTTCAGTAAATTGTCTGGAAAGTGCTAGCACATTTTGCTTTTTCTCCAACAATAGATCAAAAACTGCTTTTCCCAAACCGCGGTTAACACCTGTGACGATAAACAACCTTTCGCGCGTCATACACCCTTTCGCATTTTTTTAAACAACCGAAGATAATTATTTTTTATCTGCGCCACGGGAATCAGCGGTTTATTTTTGTGACCCATCCCTAAATACAAATCCGCTTTTTCCTCAAAATCAGCATTCAAAAAATCCCCAATGCCATTAATGTAACCGCTCCTGCATAAAAAATCATAAAACTCCCTTTGGTTCTCCACAAAATAGCCGCCTAACACTTGCATGCCCGCTGCCAGCGCTTCCAGAATCACCGTGCTTGCCGGAAGAACGGCCTTTTCCGTCTTTCGCATAAGCGAAAACATCTCATCAGCGGAAAGAGAAGAGTAAATATACGCATTCACATTCTGGCAAGAATCAACTTGCCTTTTTAGTAAATCTTTATGCGGATACGCCCATCCCACCACCAGATGAACTTCTCTTACACGCTTCAGGGAATCCAAAAATTTAAGTACTCTTTGCGTAAGATTGTGAGAATCGGCACCGCCAAAGCAAACCAAAACTGAATTGCGTTCTCTTTCCTCTGAAAGTGAATGGGACTGTAAAAAGGGATTTCTCAAAAGAGCGTAATCAAAACCCAAACACAGTTTCGTGTACGGCTCTGCAGAAAAAAACACCGGGTCATGCACCGAATGATTCACCACCGCATCCGCCACATAGTGCCGGTCATGCATATCATCTATACAGACAAGACGACTGCCTTTGGCTTTAATCTTTCTTTGATAATCTGTCTCGAAAAAATAATTATCAAGCACCACAATTTCATCGCCAGACAGACAATTCAGAAACTCTCCCAAGTGAGAATCAGACTCTTCCGAAAGTTTGACAACCTCAGCGCACGATTTCTTTGCTTCTTCCTTGATATAATCCGTCAGAAACCGCGTAGCAAATACGCACTCAAACTCATCCTTCAGCATATCGGCCAGCGCCAATGATCTGATTACATGACCCAAACCGATTTCCGAATTGCCGTCTGCCCGGAATATTACACGTTGGCTATTCATTCTCTTTCACTTCCTGCAAGTATCTGAACTTCCACTCGGCCATCTTCCAGTCTTCCGGCGTATCAATGTCCTGAACCTCCAACTCCGAAAGCTCAATCATGCCGGAATTCTCCGTAAAAATCTTTTTCTCTTTTAAAAAAGCTTCTACCCGCATGCAGTAA
>JAKSBZ010000281.1 GCA_022360875.1 Cytophagales bacterium
GACTGCCCGCTTCTACCAATTCATTGTTGTTCAAACGTACAATATCTCCTTCATTATCATTGTAAGTCATTCCAACTGAAGCTTTTGCATTCAATCCGTCAAGAATTGTCCAGTTCAATCGTGTATTCAAATCTATTCTCCATGAAGTATTTTCCGAATAACGATTTAAAAGCTCATCAAAAGGATTTTCAAAATATTGTGAACCCATAGTCAGCGGATCACGCGCAATAAAATCCTTTTTTGACGTCGTCTCATAAGGCTGCAAAGTATAAATCAAACTTGCCGGGGAAGCGTTAACTGACTTTGAACGTTTATTTCGACCAACAGATGTATCAAAGCCAATCGATAAATCTTCTCTCAGATTATGATCCAAATTAAACCGCGTTGTAAAACGCTCTGCCCATGAGTTCTTATAGCTTCCGCTCTCATCATAGTAGCTAGTTGACAAATAATAGCGTGTATTATCACTACCGCCCGACATGCTCAGCTGCAAATCTTTCACTTGTCCTACTTGCGAAAGTTCGTCCAACCAATTCGTATTGGTATTTTCAAGCTCTTTGTACCGTTTATTTTTAATGAAAATTTCCTCTTCTGAATCGCCCGGCTTTGGTGTATAAATGTAACCTAACCCCGTAACAATGCCCAGTTCTCGCTCCAAAGCCAATTTCTCTTTTGACTTCATCAAACTGATTCCTCCTAATCCGCCGATTGGTCGAACCGTATGCTGATAGCGCACATTGTATTGGGTGTTGCCCACAATACCGCGCTTAGTCTTGATCTCGATTACTCCGTTCGCTCCACGCGTTCCGTATTCCACTGTTGACAAACCGTCTTTCAAAACGCGAATATCCACAATATCATCCGGGTTGATGGTGTTAAACACACTCGAAGAAATCGGAACGCCATTCATTATGTACAAAGGCTCATTGGCTCGGTTGGCAGAAGCTAACTCGGCATCATCTTTTGCTCGAATTCCCAATGAGTTGTTGCCTCGAATACGGATTTTCGCTTTTTCTCCCGGCTCCCCGCTCGCCTGTATTGACAAGCCAGCTACCTGTCCCTGCAAAAGTTGGTCGAAAGAACCGGCCGGTGTTCCGGCAGAAAATACTTTTGTATCGATTTTTCCAACCGAACCAGTTATCGAACGCACATCCTTTTGGCTTTCTCCAAAAACAACAATAGCCTCAAGCGCCTGTGCTGAAGACTTCAACTGTACATCGACAATCGATTTCGCGCCCACTGGAATTTCCTGCGGATCGTAGCCAATATATGAAAAAACCAAAATGTTATCAGCCGTCAACCCTCCAAATTTGTACTGCCCATCATAGTTAGTCACTACCCCTGATGTTGTGTTTTTCAACAACACATTTACACCAATTAA
>JAKSBZ010000137.1 GCA_022360875.1 Cytophagales bacterium
GCACAAATACTAAAATTTTTTATTATGCCTGAATTTGTAACATCCATAGGCCTGGTGGCCTCAGCGGTGCTCTTTTTGTTGTTTTTGTTCTTTCTGTCGCGCTACAAACGCTGCCCGTCGAACAAAATTTTGGTGATTTTCGGGAAAGTATCCCAGGGAAAAAGCGCCCGGTGCGTGCACGGGGGAGGCGCCTTCGTGCTGCCGGTAATCCAGGACTGGAACTACCTGAACCTTACACCGATCACCATCGACATCGACCTGCAGGGTGCGCTTTCGAAGCAAAACATCCGGATCAACACGCCGAGCACCTTTACCGTGGGAATTTCCACCCGCGACGGCATCATGCTCAACGCCGCCGAGCGTCTGCTCGGACTTGAAGACGACGAAATCCGCCATCAGGCGCTCGACATCATCCTTGGCCAGCTTCGCCTTGTCATTGCCACCTTGGACATTGAGGAAATCAACCAGGACCGCGAGCAGTTCCTGACGCTGATCAACAAGCACGTTGCTTCGGAGCTGAACAAAGTGGGTCTGGAACTCATCAACGTGAACATCAAAGACATCACCGACGACTCGGGATACATCGAGGCAATCGGGAAAAAGGCGGCCGCCGAAGCTGTTAACAAAGCGAAAGTGGAAGTGGCCGAGCAGGAAACTTCGGGCGCCATGGGAGAAGCAAAAGCCGTTAGGGAGAAAGAAATCAGCGTGGCTGAGCAGGTTGCCCAGGCCGAAGAAGGCAAGAAAAAAGCCGAAGCCGAAAAACGGATCAAAGTAGCCGAACTGGAAACGCAGGCGGCCATCGGTGAGGCCAAATCCAACCGCGATCGCGAAGTGAACCTAGCCGAAGCCAAAAAAGACCAAGACATCAAACTGGCAGGGCAGCGAAGCGAAGCTGAACAAGGCAAAAAAGAAGCCGAAGCTGCCCAGCGTATCCGCATGGCCACGCTGGAAGCCGATGCCGTGGAAGGTGAAAACCAGTCGAAAACACGCGTTGCCGAGTTCAACGCCGACTTAGCAGAGCGCACAGCCGAAGCCAACAGAAAGAGCGAAGTGGCCAAAGCAAAAGCCGAGCAGGAAATTCTGGAGGCCCAGCGCGCCTCGGAAAAAGCCCGTCTGGAAAAACTGGAGGTGGTAACCAAAGAAATCGAAAAGCGCAAGAAGGAACTGGAAGCCGAAGCGAAAGCCGAAGAGATACGCAGAATTGCAAAAGGGGAAGCCGACGCCACGCTGCTGCGCTTCAAGGCCGAGGCCGAAGGGCTTAAAAATGTTCTGGAAGCCAAATCGGAAGGATACCGCGAGATTATCGACGCCTGCGGCGGCGACTCAAAAGCCGCGGCGACACTGCTGCTGCTGGAAAAACTGGAAGAGCTGGTAGGAAAACAAACCGAAGCCATCGCCAACCTGAAAATCGACAAAATTACGGTTTGGGAAAACGGAGGCTCAGACGGACAAAGCAGCACCAGCAATTTCATCAAGAATTTCATCGGCGCCCTGCCTCCGATCCACGAGCTGGCGCAGCAGGCAGGCATCGAACTGCCGGAATACCTGGGCAACATGACTCAAACAGAGCAGCCAACTGCCGACAAAGAAACCGAAGTCCTGCAGGAGGCTTAGGCCGACAGCAGGCTTGAAAACCGACTTTAGATTTAACAGGCAGCCCTTTTGCAAAAGCGGTTGCCTTTGTTTTTGGCCCCCGCTGCTTCTCATTCGCGTCAGTCCCTATCTCCTTGCCGTTTTCAGACAAGCACGCTATTGCCTAGACGTACCATTTTCTCGAAGCGTCAGCACCTTTGTTTCGCGGCGTACGTATGAGGCCGCTGCCTTTGCCGGTGCAATAAGAAAAATCCACAATAATCGGCTTTAACACACACGAGAGGCATGATTGTAAAGGATGCTTCATCCGGCCATTGAAAAACCTTTAGCTAATGATAACAGATTAAAAAGGAGTGCATAACGAGCGCAGGGTAATTTAAAAGGATGAGTAATTTACCGATCAGTATAGTACCCTCGATTCACTGGACCAGTAATAATGGTTTTAAGTTGAAGTCAGCATTCCAACAAACCCATTTTAAAATAAAATAACTACTACGATTATGCTGTTGAAATGTGGGTAACTTTTAGGCACTTGCGCCGTCAAGAAAATTATCCATGAGTTCACTACGAAAACCCTATTTTGAGCTTTTTACAGAAAAAATCAATACTGGAAATCAACAACTTACGATTGTTGGTTTTCTCAATTTTGACTTATCGGAGGGGACTCATCCATATTTCTAGCAGCCTGTAATTTAAAAACCTCTTTTGATTTTTGAATTTTGATTGCCACTTCCTTGGTGATCACGAAGGTGATAGCGTCCCTGCCATTTCCTTATCCCTTATACATTCCTATCACGTTATTCCGAAAGAATCAGAAAAAACAATCATGCGAATTGTAGCCGAAAACTGGCTAGTGTCCTACTCCGCAATTCCGTTTGTATGCACTCCAAATCACTAATCTGATTGTTCGAAGCAGAACAGCACATAATATTCCAGTATTTTTTCATACCTTTAGTTAAGCCAACAAACCACACCTATTACACTCATGAAGAGAGCCTTAGCGTTTCTTCTACTGGCCCTTATGGCACTGAACCTGTTCAAAGGCGCTTCGGTGATAGTCTGGTTTGAAGTCAACCAGGCGTACATCGCGGCCAACCTGTGCGAAAACAGATTCAAGCCCGTGAGCCGGTGCGAAGGGTCCTGTGTTTTAATGCAGAAAATGACCGAGGTTAATCCTTCCGCCGAAGAATCCGCTCCGGTTCCTGCGGAACTGCCGGACGAACAGTCTTTCTCTTACCTGCCTCCGTCCGGGATACATTTCGACTTGTCCGGTCAGAATACACTCTGCTCACATCCCTTTTTTATTCTGATGAATTACCGCAAACTCTGGCAATTCTCCTTCTTCCATCCTCCGGAAGCCTAAAAACTCCAGTCAAATCAGCATTTTCGGTTTTGCTCTGCGCAATACGCCCTGCTGGCTTACAATCTCAAAGATTTAATAAAACCGGTTTGCCGGCCACAGATCTGCTGTGTTCAATCCGGTAAAAAAAATACACTACGCGTCGTGCGCAATGCGTCTTCGACAGAATTGTTGTATCTAACTCAAAATGACATGAAACTAAATCATAAACTCTTTCTTGTTTCGCTTTGGCTTTGCTTATGTTCAGCGAGCGTCGCCCAAAGCCAGGTGATCAGGAAAATCCAGCTTCTCGACAAACAATCACTCCAGCCCATTGTCGGCGCGTCCTACCAATACGGCGGTCAGAACGGCCACTCCGACAGCCTGGGAGTCATTGTCTTCCGATGGAATCCCGATGCCAGCATGCATCTTTCACACCTCATCTACGGCAAGTGGTTCCTGGAAAGCAACCATTTGTCGAAAGCTTCCAGCCAGCCGATGACTGTTTTTCGCGAAGAGCAAAACCGGGTGCTGCAGCCCGTGTCGGTTATCTCGGTAAGAATACCGATAAATAAATCCGAAGACATACCGCTGCGCGCGGCTGACCGAACAGCACACGACGCCGGCGAATTGCTGCGCCGGACCGCCGCGGTTTCCGGCGTTCGCAAAAGCGGCGCCTACGGCCTTGACCCGGTACTAAGAGGCTTTAAATACAGCCAGCTCAATATTGTGCTGGACGGCTGCGCAACGGCTTCGGCGGCCTGCCCCAACCGCATGGATCCGCCTACCAGCCAGATGGCGCCCAACATGCTTCGCCGCATAGAAATACTAAAGGGTCCGTATGCTCTGCGCTACGGTTGCGGAATCGGCGGGACCATGCATTTCGTCTCCAAAACACCCGAATTCTCGGACAGCAGAAAAATCTACGGCCGCCTTTCCAACAGTTACGAGAGCAACGGCAATATTACCAAAAACGAAGGAATGTTAGGCCTGCGCGGCCAGAGGCACGAAGCCATGTTTTTTCTTTCGGGTTCAGGCGGGCATAACTACCGGGCGGGAAACGGCGAAAAAATTCCCGCAGAATTCCGCCGCATAAGCTGGGGCAGCGCCCTGGGGTTCCGCCTTTCGCCAAACCAAACCATAAAGCTGACAGTCACCAACAACCGGGCAGACGATACGGATTTCGCGGCGCTTCCCATGGATTTGCGCAAAGACAACACCTGGATTGTTCAGGCCCAGCACCAATTGAATCTAAAAGGAAAACGGCTTAAGCAATGGAATTCTGCCCTGTTCGGCTCTTTGGTCAATCATGAAATGGACAATCTGCAAAAAGTGCTTCAGCCCAGAAAAGTTGATGCTTCAACGCTGGCGAAAACCCGGAATTTCGGCGGACGGACAGAAGGCACGTGGCATTTCGACGCCGGCAGACTGTACTTTGGAGGGGACTTCCGAAGAGAAACCGCCGAAGGAGAAAGGACCCGTAATATGCTTATGGGAAAAATGAAGGGCAAAGTCCTAAATGATGATGCGTGGCAGGATGGACGCATCTCCAAAGCAAGCTTGTTTGCCGAATATCAGCTGCGGAAATACGCCTTTCAATGGATTTTCTCAGGGCGGTTTGAATGGAATGAAGCCAGCGCGCAAAACCCTTCGGAAAATCTTATTTTAACAGGCGCCAAAAACTCGCAGCTGAATCCCAGCTTCAGTCTTGGAATTGTAAAACCCGTAAACGAACAATTTTCAACAAGTTTATGGCTTGGCCGCGCGCAGCGCAGCGGAAGCCTCACCGAGCGCTACATAAACTCCTTTCCGGTAGGAAATGATCCTTATGAGCTCATCGGTAATCCTGAGCTGGATCCGGAAGTAAACAACCAGGTTGATTTGGTTTTTGAATGGAAAAAAAAATCGAATCAGCTAAAAGTTGATTTGTTCTGCTCCTGGCTGCAAAATGGCATCAGCTCGGTAATTGATCCAACAGTTTCCCCCGTGCTCCCTACAAGTCCGGGAGTCCGAAGATTCATCAACTTAGGCGAATCACTGAAAACCGGATTCGAACTTAGCTGGTCGCAGACATTGGGCAAGCACCTGCAGCACCATGTGGATATTGCTTACACCTTTGGGGAAGATTTGGAACGAAAAGAAGCGCTGCCGGAAATAGCGCCAATGGATTTGCGCTACACGCTTTCAGGAGTTTTTTTAAACGGGAAAATACTTTCTGAAACAACATTCAGAAAAGTGCTCAAGCAAAACAGGATAGCCGAGGAGTACGGAGAAACACCGACAGACGGCTTTCATACGCTTGGCATTAACTTTAGCTATCAGATGTTTTCCTGGCTGAAGCTAAGCGCCAGCGCTGACAACCTCTTTGATGCATCCTACTACGAACACCTGAGCCGCTCAGTGCGCGAAAAGGATGCCCATCCGATTTACGCGCCGGGAATAAACTTCAGATTCGGTGTACTCGCAAGCTTCGGACAATAAACTGCAACGCCTTTAAAGACAAAGCCGGTCCCTAACGAAACCGGCTTTGTCTAAAAAAAGAAACCTAGATTTTTTACAGCGATCAGCGCTGTTTATTTTTCATCTGCTGCTTAAATATGAATCGCTTCGTCGTAAGCGTCTTCCGTCGCATCCTTTACGGCTTCCGACATCGTTGGATGCGGATGCACAGCCGTCAGGATTTCGTGAGCCGTCGTTTCCAGACGCCGAACGGCCACCATTTCGGCAATCATTTCGGTAACATTCGTTCCGATCATATGCGCTCCAAGCAACTCTCCGTACTTTGCATCATAGATCACTTTCACAAAGCCTTCCGTCGCTCCGGCCGCAGTAGCCTTTCCTGAAGCGGAAAACGGAAACTTGCCTACTTTCAGCTCAAAGCCCGCTTCTTTCGCCGCTTTTTCGGTCATTCCAACAGAAGCCACCTCTGGCGTACAATACGTACAGCCCGGAATGTTGCCGTAGTTGATCGGCTCCGGATTCTTGCCCGCAATCTTCTCCACACACACAATCGCCTCGGCAGATGCCACGTGCGCCAAAGCCGGCCCTTTCACGATGTCGCCGATAGCGTACACGCCTGGAATGTTGGTCTTGTAGTAATCATCCACGACTACTTTACCGCGGTCGGTCATCACGCCCACATCTTCCAGGCCTATGCCTTCGATGTTGGTTGTCACGCCCACAGCCGAAAGCACTACATCGGCTTCCAGCACTTCTTCGCCCTTTTTGCCTTTTACCGTTACTTTGCATTTATCTCCGGAAGTATCCACATTCGTCACTTCCGTGCTCAGTTTCAGCTTGATGCCTTGCTTTTTGTAAGCTCTTCCCAGTGCTTTTGAAACCTCTTCGTCCTCTACCGGTACAATGTTCGGCATGTATTCGACAACCGTTACATTGGTCCCGATCGAATTGTAAAAATACGCGAACTCTACCCCGATGGCTCCCGAACCTACGACAATCATAGACTCAGGCTGTTTGTCCAGCGACATGGCTTTTCGGTAGCCGATGATTTTCTTTCCGTCAATCGGCATAGCCGGCAGCTCGCGGGAGCGCGCTCCTGTCGCCAGAATAATATGGTCAGCTCCGTACTCGGTCACCGCACCGTCTTCGGCTTTCACTTCGACTTTTTTGCCCGCCTTAATCTTTCCGAAGCCGTTGATAACGTCTACTTTGTTCTTTTTCAGCAGAAAAGTAATTCCCTTGCTCATTTTGTCTGCCACGCCTCGGCTTCGGGCTATCATGCCTCCAAAATCAGCTTTCGAATCTGCCACCTGAATGCCGTAGTCGCCGGCATGCTTAATGTACTCGAAAACCTGAGCACTCTTCAACAACGCTTTGGTCGGAATACAGCCCCAGTTCAAACAAATTCCACCTAATGACTCGCGCTCCACCACTGCGGTTTTCAACCCTAACTGCGAGGCTCGGATAGCCGCCACGTAACCACCTGGTCCACTTCCGATAACGATCACATCATATTTTGCAGACATAATTTTATTGTTGATATTATGATTATAGCTATTGATTATTTACGGAATCAATTTACTGGAATTATTAACTCAAAAAAAATTTAGCTGCTTCTTTTAGCCAGCCGGCCGGATTGATTTTCTTTATGAAGCAATCATCATTTCAAGCAGATTTCCCTCAAAATGAAAAAGATCCGCGAAACAGCTTTCCGCAGATCTTTTCCAAAAAAACTCGCCAGCCGTTATCGGTTTCAACACCGGCGGCTAATCAGTACTATATTCCCTGTTCCACGAACAAAGTTGAATTCATAATTTTCGCCACGGCTTTAACCAAGTTGCCGGCTTTGCGCTCTTTTTTCAGCTTGCTTTTAGTCGTCCATTCAATATCCCACTCAGTCAGCTTCTTGTAATACGGCTTCAGCTCTTTCTGCGTCAGCGGTTTTTCCGAAGCTTCAAGGAAGTTAAAAAACATATTCATACGCGGAATGTAATAATTCGCATAGATTCCGTGAATGTCTTTGCTCGCATAGCCCTTCAGACTATAGCCGTCCCATACTGTAATCTGAGCCAGCGCATTTTTTCTGAAGGCCGCTTTTTCTTCTTTGGTTGTTCCTTTTTGCTCAGCTGCAGCTGCCCATTTGTACAAGCTGTTGTTATGCACATAGGCAATAATTCCCTCCATGCTTTTCAGCCCGTCCAGGAAAATTGTTTTTTTAGCTAAATATGTCTGACGGTCGCCTTCCATGTAGGCCTTCAGCGCTTCGTCCAGCCTGTAGCCGGCCTTCATTGATATCAGATGCGAGGTATACATAGCCAGATCATATTTGTATTCTGGTATGTTCTTGTATTTGTCAGCGCAGGCCAAAAGCTGGCGCACGGCTTTTTCCATAAGTGCAATATCTGTTGGGTGGCCTTTGAACGAATAGTCCAGACGAGGGGTTTTGCAATGCAGGTAAGAGCCCCATCCGCCCTGCGTTCTCATCCACCAGTATTTCGACTTGTAGGCCGCCGAATGAAGCGTCTCCAGCGCCTGGGCCATCTCATTGTCCATCTTCCCGTAGCGGCTTTCGAAATGGCCGTTCATCCATTTCTTCACATCCACAGACTGATGCTTCCAAGCCATATCGTAAATCATCTCGTACACCGCCGAGTTGTTTTCAATCCCTTCCGGCAAAACACCGTAGCCTGCGATGTTCTTTACAGGCTCATTTTGCAGCAAATTCGGCAACTTGTTATACAGCTCAAAATCACCAAACACCGGATTCACCGCTCCGTAATTGTGCACATAGCCAAATCCCCACTGCTTGCCAAAGAATGCCTCTGATTTCTTCCAGATTCCCTCATAGCGGTCGTTGCCGAAATCCTGAATAAATATTTTGTCCTCCGGTACTTTGCTCAGGAACGAGCGCATTGACTCCTTGCTCCAGAAAGACTTGTGGCTTCCGAACATCCAGCCCTGCATCACCCAAGTGGCGTTGGGCGCCGCCGCCTGAATCGACTGATAAATGCGCTCACCGTATTGCTGCAACTCTTTTTGCTTATTCTCCTTAGTTACAGGAGGATTCATTTCATTAAATGCATCGGCCAGGAAGTGGTCCACATCTCCGTAAGTTTCTTTGTACAGTTCAATAAAACGCTTGGCGATTTTTGAAAACCAAGGATCCTTCGGATCCATCCAGTAAGTCCGGTAAGCCTTGTCCACACCGCTCCAACGGCCCATTTTGTAAATTTTCGCCTCAGGATTTTTATTCATAAAAGCCTCGGGCACATAGCCGCTGAAAGCCGGCACAACAGGATGCATACCCAGCGCGCGCATGCGGCTTAAAGCTTTAAGTTGAAAATCCTTAGCTTGGTTTATATAGGACTGAGGAAGAGGTCCCGCATACAGATTGATGTTTCCCATGCGATGCCAAGGCAGGAAAGCAGGCCCTGTCATATGCTTGTTCAGCTCTGCCTGATTCAGGCCAAACTCTTTCCAAAGCTGTTGCCAAACGAATTCCTGTCCCATCATTGCCGTCGGCATGTTGATGCCGTGAAGGGCCATCCAGTCAATTTCTTTTTCCCAGCGCTTCCAGTTCCACCAAGGCGTCGAATAGCCAAAAGCGCAAACATTCAGGTAAAAACGATACTTAAACGGCGTGTAGGTTTTGTTCAGCGTTCTCGCAGGCCATTCCTTCGGCAGGCGAAGCGAAGTATGTTCCCAAGTGACCAAAGCGGCGTTGATTTCCTTAAGGTACGAGTAGGCTCCGTAAGTCAGAGCTACCTGCGAGTTTCCGCTCACATGCACGCGGTTGTTCTTCACATGCACTTCGTAGAATTCCTTTTCAGAGTGTCTTGGAACCAATTCCAGTTTAAAATCTGCTGCTCGCTTCCCCAGAAGACGGGCGAGCACATCCGCAGCACCCTCAGTCTGCGCAAAAACTGAACTCTGCGCAATTACGAGCACCAAAAAAGCTGTTAATATCTTTTTCAAAGCGATAATAATAATAAATAATTAAACAAATGATAGCATTTTATACTATCTACAATTTACACCCAAGCCTCTGTTAAAAAAAATAATAAAGACTATAGAATACATTCTTCTTAAAAAAAGAAAAAGGATTATGACTAAATAAAAAATCAGTCATAATCCTTTTCAGTTCAGGTTCAAAAGCTGCTAGTAAGCCAGTACCGCTCTTCCCACGTTTTCTCCCTTAAGTATCTTTTCCAGATATTCCGGAAGCTGCTCCATCGAAATAATGGTTGCGGCTTCCTCCAGCATGCCTGGCTTCCAATCGGTTGCCAGATGTTTCCAAATCTCTTTTCTGTGCCCAACCGGACACTCGGCCGAATCAACGCCAAGCAAACTCACTCCTCGAAGAATAAACGGAAACACCGTCATGTTCAGACTCGCATCGTCCACCAACCCGCAGCAGGCAACGCTTCCGCCGTACTTAGCCGTTTTTAACAAAGCTTCCAGTGTCTGTCCCCCGCAAGTGTCGACAGCTCCTGCCCACATTGGCTTCAGAAGCGGTTTGGCCGGCAGTTCTTTTAATTCCGCACGGTCCATTACCTTGCTTGCTCCGATCGATTTCAGGAAATCATGCGATGCCGTTTTCCCAGTCGAGGCAATCACTTCAAAACCAAGCTTCGAAGCAATAGCCACGGCCATGCTTCCCACGCCTCCGGTAGATCCCGTCACGACAATCGGTCCGTCTTCCGGTGTCTGCCCGTTTTTCAGAAGCGCATCAATGCATAGCGCGGCGGTAAGCCCTCCTGTTCCCAGTATCATGCTTTCTTTAAGCGTAAGACCGGCCGGCAACGGCACCACCCAGGAGCTTGGCACTGAGATATACTGCCCGAATGCCCCCGAAGTATTCATGCCCAGATCATAACTGGTTACGATCACTTCCATGCCTTCGGGAAGGTTGGCGTCTGAGCTCTTCACAATCACCCCTGAAGCGTCAATTCCCGGAGTATGAGGAAATTTCCGGGTTACTCCTTTGTTGCCGTGCGCCGACAGGGCATCTTTATAGTTGAGCCCGGCGTACTTCACTTCCACCAACACATCGCCTTCAGGCAAATCCTCCAGCGTTCTTTTTTCAACTGAACCAATATATTTTCTGTCTTCGGTTTCCCGAACCACATATGCTTCGAATGATTTCATAGTATTTTTTAGTTTGACAAATGAACATAAAATAAAATCCATAAAAAAAGCTGCCAAATCAGCAGCTTCAATGACTTATATCAGATTTGACCTCAAAAATAATATCCTACCCGAACAACAAAAGGTTCGGCATAAGGCGATTTTTCGTAATCATGACTGAAATTATACAAAGCCGTCAGCGTGAAACCACGGGAAAAAAAACCGCCTCCCAGAAAAGTTCCAACAGTGGTTCCCGTCTTCTTGCTGTTTGCATCTGTATCCCAGTAAGGCGCGCGAAGAAATTCAAGCTCTGCCCTTCCAAAAATATTCTCAGTAATGTTATACCGGCAGAATGCACGATTGCCAAAAATCTTCGAACTAAACTCTATATCGCTGCCGTTCCGGGTTTCCAGCTTGTATTTATAATACTGAAAAACCAAACCCAAACCGGCCGATAAGCGGTCCGTAAACATATATCCAGCCTCAGGCGAGGCCTCAACAGTAAAATTATTGGAGCCAAAAGAAAGCCCAAAATTTCCTCCAAAATACGTTCTCTCCCAAAAGCTCTCCTCTCCCCATATTTCCTTTTGGGCCCATGCGCTCTGTCCGCAGACAAAAAGAATTAATGCGGTCAAAAAAAATTTTTTCATAGACTATTTTTCGTTGATGATGATAAACAGGTCTTCGGATTTTTTTTTCATGAAATACTTTTCACGGGCAAATTTTTCCAATTGCTCACCGCTCGTCAACAACTCTTTTCTGCTCTTCTTTACTTCCTCTATTTGCTTCTGATAGTATTCTTTTTCTTCCTTCAAGCTTTTCAGTTTATTCTGCAGGCGCATCTGGTTTATCAGATCATTGGAGTCCAGAAAAGTCAGCCAAACCAAAAAAACGGCAGAGACGACAAAATAAAAGTTTTTACAAAAAGCCGGAAGACGGTCAAACATAACAGACAACTTCAAAAAAATATATCTTAATTTCACTTTAAAGACTGGACAAACACTCAAACACTTATAGTAAAAGACATTTTTGTGGATCCAGCGCATACATTAAAAACCCAAAACATGGGGTTTGGGTTGTACTGTCTGAGCTAAAGAATTTTAGCTGACAAACGGCTGTTTCTGTTGCTCATGCAACAAACAGCAACAGTCAAAAAACACATGCTATCTTTTTGTTCAGACAGCTAAAAATAAAAAAAAGCCCTCATTTCTGAAGGCTTTTATTCAATTTATTCTTTTTTCTTCAATTAGTTTTTGAAGATTTTTTTAGCTGGGTAGTAAGCTTGTCCGCCCAATTCTTCTTCGATTCTGATCAATTGGTTGTATTTAGCCATACGGTCAGAACGAGAAGCAGATCCAGTTTTGATCTGTCCGCAGTTCAATGCTACTGCCAAGTCAGCGATAGTCGCGTCTTCAGTTTCACCTGAACGGTGAGACATAACTGAAGTGTAACCTGCACGGTGAGCCATGTCAACAGCTGCGATAGTTTCAGAAAGCGTACCGATTTGGTTAACTTTAACAAGGATTGAGTTACCAACACCTTGCTCGATACCGTCAGCCAAACGCTTCACGTTAGTTACGAACAAGTCATCACCTACCAGCTGACACTTCTTGCCTGCCATGTCAGTAAGTTTTTTCCATCCGTCCCAGTCGTTCTCGTCCATACCGTCTTCGATAGAAGTGATAGGGTATTTGTCGATAAGTTCTGAAAGGTACTGTGCTTGCTCTTCAGAAGAACGCTTAACGCCTTTGTCTCCTTCGAACATTGTGTAATCGTAAACACCGTCTTTGTAGAACTCAGAAGATGCGCAGTCAAGAGCGATGAATACTTCTTCACCAGCTTTGTAACCTGCCAACTCGATTGCTTTGATGATGCTGTCCAAAGCGTCTTCAGTTCCGTCCAAAGTTGGAGCGAATCCACCTTCGTCACCTACTGCAGTAGAAAGGTTACGGTCGTGAAGTACTTTTTTCAGGTTATGGAAGATCTCACAGCCCATTTGGATTGCTTGAGTGAAATCTTTAGCACCAGCAGGCTGGATCATGAACTCTTGGAATGCGATAGGCGCATCAGAGTGAGAACCGCCGTTGATGATGTTCATCATTGGAACTGGAAGCGTGCTGCCAGAAACTCCGCCGATGTATTTGTAAAGAGGAAGACCAGCTTCTTGCGCGGCTGCTTTAGCTACTGCCAAAGAAACACCCAAAATGGCGTTAGCTCCCAATTTTGCTTTGTTGTGAGTTCCATCAAGATCGATCATCGCTTGGTCGATTACTTGCTGCTCAAATACGCTCATTCCAACCAACTCAGGCGCGATTACTTCGTTTACGTTCTGAACTGCTTTCAAAACACCTTTTCCAAGGTAAACGTTCTTGTCACCGTCTCTCAACTCAACTGCTTCGTGCTCGCCAGTAGATGCTCCAGAAGGAACAGCTGCTCTTCCTACGAATCCGTTGATTGTTGTTACGTCAACCTCTACTGTAGGATTTCCTCTTGAATCAAGGATCTGACGTCCTTTAATGCTTTCAATGAAACTCATTTGTTTTGCTTTTTATATTGATTAATCAAATCTATAAATTCGTCAAACAGATACCGGGAATCGTGCGGTCCCGGAGAAGCTTCCGGGTGGTGCTGTACAGAAAACGCATTCTTTTCCACAACCCGGAGACCTTCCACTGTGTTGTCGTTCAAGTTAATATGCGTGATCTCCACGCTTTCGACTTTCTTCACTGACTCGGCGCTTACCGCAAAACCGTGGTTCTGTGAGGTAATCTCGCTTTTTCCGGTCAGCAGATTCTTCACCGGATGGTTAAGCCCGCGGTGTCCATGGTGCATTTTGTAAGTCTCGATTCCCATTGCCCGCGCCAGCAGCTGGTGCCCCAGGCAAATTCCGAAAAGCGGTTTTTTGGTTTCCAGAAGTTTGCTTACCGCCTCCGAGGCATAAGACATGGCCGCCGGGTCTCCAGGTCCGTTGGACAAAAAGTAACCGTCGGCGTTCCATTCATCAATCTCCTCGAAACTCGTTTGGGCCGGGAATACTTTGCAATATACGTCGCGTTCAAGCAGCTGCTTCAGGATATTCTCCTTAATTCCGAAATCGAGCACGGCTACGCGGTATTTGGCACCCGGATTTCCCCGAAAAACAGGTTCTTTCACGCAGACCTTGGAGGAAAGCTCCAGATTCTTCATCGAAGGCACTTTCTCAAGCTCTTTTTTGAGCTTCTCCATATCCAGCTCTTCCGAAGAGATCACGCAGTTCATAGCGCCCTTGCTGCGTATATGACGCACAAGCGCCCGCGTGTCTACGCCTTCAATGCCCACCAAGCTGTTCGAAGTCAGGTATTCCTGCAAGCCTTCTTTGGCGTCGTGCCGGCTGTAAGTGTCTGAAAACTTGTTCACGACCAGACCGAAAATCGCTGGCCTTGCCGATTCGGACTCCTGCGGGTGCGTTCCGTAATTTCCAATGTGCGACGTCGTCGTTACGACAATCTGCGAATAGTATGAAGGATCAGTATAAACTTCCTGATATCCCGTCATTCCAGTGTTGAAACAAATCTCTCCTCCTGTCGTTCCTATTTTTCCGATCGCCTTTCCTTTAAATACAGTGCCATCTTCCAGTAAAAGAATCGCTTCAGGTTTGGTTTGATACTTCATCTAAGTGTTGTTTCCGGTTATAAAATTAGTTATTCCTTGATTGTTAAATCTATGACATGTATCAGGTTAGAAAAAAATAATTAGGGATTCCTTCGCCGTCCTCATGTCTGATTTCATTTTTAAAAAGGCATAAAAAAAGGGATTAGAAAAAAATCTAATCCCTTTTTTATGTATCATTCAATATTCATTATTCTGCTGACTCTTTTACACTTTCTTCAGCTTCAGGAGCTGCCTGCTCCGTCTTTTTCTTACCACCGCGTCGGCTTCGGCGAGATTTCGTTGCTTTCTCTTCCTTGCCGCCCAACAACAATTCGTTGTAGTCAACAAGTTCGATCAAACACATCTCAGCTCCGTCACCCAGTCGGAAGCCTGTTTTGATGATTCGCGTGTAACCGCCCGGACGGCTGGTTACTTTGCCCGAGATCTCACCAAACAGTTCCTTCACTGACTCTTTGTTCTGCAAGTAAGAGAAAACCACACGTCTTGAGTGCGTAGTATCTGTCTTACTCTTGGTAATAAGAGGTTCAACGAATTTTCTAAGTGCTTTAGCTTTCGCTACAGTTGTTTCTATTCTTTTATTAAGAATTAGGGATGACGCCATATTCGATAGCATCGCTTTTCGGTGTGAGGCGGTTCTCCCTAAGTGATTGAATTTCTTACCGTGTCTCATTTTACTTATTCTTCATCAAGTTTATACTTGGACAGGTCCATCCCGAAAGTAAGATTCTTGTCCGCTACCAACGCCTCCAGCTCGGCCAAAGATTTCTTACCGAAGTTGCGGAACTTCATCATGTCAGAAATCTCCAGACTCACCAAATCGCCCAGGGTTTTCACATCCGCCGCTTTCAGGCAGTTGTAAGCACGCACAGAAAGATCCAGATCGTTAAGAGCCGTCTTCAACAGCTTGCGCATATGAAGCATTTCTTCGTCGATAGGTTCCTGCTCAGAGCTGTCGCCTGTTTCGAGAATCAGGTTGGCGTCGTTGGTGAACAAAGCAAAGTGCTTGATCAGGATATTGGCAGCGCCTTTCAAGGCATCTTCCGGGTGGATAGAACCATCAGTTTCAATATCCAAGGTTAACTGTTCGTAGTCTGTCTTTTGCTCTACACGAGTATTTTCAACACTAAACTTTACGTTTTTGATCGGAGTAAAGATCGCGTCAACAGGGATGTAGCCGAATACCTGCTCCTGAGGCTTGCTTTCCTCAGCCGGCAAATAACCGCGTCCCTTCTCGATCGTAAACTCTACCTCCAGATCTTTGGATTCGTCAAGGTTGCAAATCACCAAGTCCGGATTCAGGATTTCAAAAGAAGAAGTAAACTTCGAGATGTCTCCTGCAGTAAAAGTTTTCTGACCTTTAATGCTAACTGTTAACTTGTTCTCTACAATATCAGAGATTTTCTTGAAGCGGATTTTCTTCACGTTCAAGATGATCTCGCATACATCCTCAACTACACCTTCAATAGTAGAGAACTCATGCAACACACTAGGGATCTTAATTCCAGTTACTGCATAACCTTCTAAAGAAGATAGAAGAATTCGGCGCAAGGCGTTGCCAATGGTAACACCATACCCTTTTTCAAGGGGCTTGAAGGTAAATAAGCCATGAAAATCATCAGCTTTCTCCATCACCACCTTTTCCGGCATTTGAAATGCTAAAATTGAAGACATAGTATAACGAAAAGTTAGGTTTAAATTATTACTTAGAGTAAAGTTCGACAATCAGTTGTTCTTGGATATTCTCAGGGATCTCATCTCTTTGAGGCAATGCAATCATCTTACCAGCCAACAGTGTGTTGTCCCACTCCATCCAAGGCAGTCTTTTGCCGCCACGGGTAGCCAAGGAGTTAGTGATTGCTTCCAAAGATTTTGAGCGCTCACGAATTGCAATAACGTCTCCCACTTTAGTCTGGAATGACGGTATGTTTACCAACTGTCCGTTTACAGTGATGTGCTTGTGAGTAACCAATTGTCTTGCCGCACGACGAGTAGGAGCAATTCCCAAACGGTATACCAGGTTGTCCAAACGAGACTCCAGTAATTGCAACAATACGGTACCGGTGATTCCCTCTTTACGCGATGCTTTATCGAACAGGTTGGCAAACTGGCGCTCCAATACACCGTAAGTGTATTTTGCCTTTTGCTTCTCCATCAACTGAATCGCATATTCTGATTGCTTTCTTCTTCTACCTCTTCCATGTTGTCCTGGAGGGTATGCTTTCTTTTGAAGTGCTTTGCTTGGGCCGAAGATCGGATCATTAAATCTTCGGGCAATTTTAGCCTTAGGGCCTCTATATCTAGCCATTAGTCTCTTTTTTTAGTTGATTAAACTCTTCTTCTTTTAGGAGGTCTACAACCGTTGTGAGGAAGCGGCGTAACGTCTTTGATTGCAGTTACTTCGATTCCAAGGTTCTGGATAGTACGAATAGCCGACTCACGGCCTGCACCCGGACCCTTTACGAATACTTCCACTTTTCTCAAACCCAGGTCATAGGCTTTTTGCCCGCAGTCCTGTGCAGACACCTGAGCAGCGTAAGGAGTGTTCTTTTTAGAACCTCTGAAGCCCATCTTTCCTGCAGAAGCCCAAGAGATAACCTGACCACTTGCGTTGGTCATTGAGATGATAATGTTGTTGAATGAAGCCTTGATGTGAGCCTGTCCAACTGCTTCCACCTGAACTACTCTCTTTTTGGCTTTATCTTTTCTTTTTTGTGCCATGATCTAGTGATTATTTAGTAGCCTTCTTCTTGTTAGCGACAGTTTTACGTTTACCCTTACGAGTTCTCGCGTTGTTCTTAGTGTGCTGTCCACGAACAGGAAGTCCTCTTCTGTGACGCAGACCACGGTAACAACCGATGTCCATTAAACGCTTGATGTTCAACTGAACTTCCGACTTCAGCTCACCTTCTGTTTTGTGGTTTTCAGAGATGATGCCACGAATCTTTTGAGATTCGTCATCAGACCAGTCTTTAACTTTTTTGTCCTCGCTAACTTCAGCAGCTGCTAAAATCGCCTTGGCTGCACTTCTTCCGATACCGAAAATGTACGTTAGTGAGACTACACCCCTTTTATTGTCAGGGATATCAACGCCTGAAATTCTTGCCATAGTTAATTAACCTTGTCTTTGTTTAAATCTTGGATTTGCTTTGTTAATTACGTAAAGTTTTCCTTTACGACGGATGATTTTACAATCCGCACTTCTCTTTTTGATTGAAGCTCTAACTTTCATATTTATTACTTATATCTGTAAACGATACGTCCTTTGGATAGATCGTAGGGCGACAGTTCCAGCTTCACTTTGTCTCCCGGCAAAATTTTGATGTAGTTCATTCTCATTTTGCCTGAAATGTGAGCGATCAGCTGATGACCGTTTTCCAGTTCTACACGGAACATCGCATTGGAAAGTGCTTCCACGATCGTTCCGTCCTGTTCGATTGATGCTTGCTTTGCCATATCAGAAATCGAAATATTCTTCTATATACTTATGGGTTGTTAAAATCTCTGTTCCGCTTTCGAGAACGGCTACTGTGTGTTCAAAATGCGCTGAAGGCTTACGGTCTTCCGTACGAATAGTCCATCCGTCATCTTCCTGAATCACATCCGGAGTTCCCAAATTGATCATAGGTTCGATAGCGATTACCAAACCATTTTTCAGTTTTGGCCCTTTTCCGCTTCTGCCATAATTGGGTACTTCAGGAGACTCATGCAGACTTCGGCCCAAACCATGACCTACCAGCTCACGAACCACACCATAACCAAAAGATTCTGTATACTTCTGAATACTGTGGCCAATATCACCAATGCGTCGGTTGAATTTGGCGTGTTCGATTCCAATATACAAAGATTCCTTCGTTCTTTTTAACAGGTTCATAATTTCTTCGGACACCTCTCCGACAGGATAGGTAAACGCCGAATCGCTATGAAAACCCTTGTAGTAAACGCCGCAATCAATCGAAACGATATCTCCCTCCTTCAATTTTTCGTCGGATGGGAACCCGTGCACAACATTCTCGTTCACTGACACGCAAAGCGTGTAAGGAAAGCCGTTGTAGCCTTTAAAGGACGGCCTTCCGCCAGATTTGACGATAAAGTCGTGCGCTAATTGATCTAGCTCTAAAGTAGTAATCCCAGGTCTGATCCGCGAAGCGATCAAACCGTGGGCTTTACCTAATATATCTGCGCTTTCTTTAATCAGCGCAATTTCTTCATTATTCTTGTATTGAATCATTAGGATAGGACAACATTTTCAGAACGTCCCTTCAGCTTTCCTGATTTCATCATGCCTTCGTAGTGTCTCATCAACAAGTACGATTCGACTTGCTGAAGCGTATCAAGCACTACTCCCACCATAATCAACAAGCTTGTCCCCCCGAAGAAAGCAGAGAACTCGCGTCCTACTCCTGCCAAACTGGCGAAAGCCGGCAGAATAGCCACCACGGCCAAGAAGAAAGAACCCGGCAATGTGATTCTGGTCAGCACATTGTCGATGAATTCGGCTGTCTGAGCTCCCGGTTTGATGCCCGGCACAAAACCGCCGTTTCTCTTCAAATCGTCCGCGATTTGGTTAGGATTGATAGTAATAGCAGTATAGAAGAATGTGAATACAATAATCAAGAAAGCAAACAGCAAGTTATACTGCCACGTCGTAAAATCGGAGAAAGTAGCTCCGATAGACGCGGCCACATCGCTCTCTTCAGCCCAGTATCCTGCCAGCAATGCAGGCAAAAACATCAGGGACTGAGCGAAAATTATCGGCATAACTCCTGCCGCGTTCACTTTCATAGGAATGTACTGGCGTTGACCGCCGTATACTTTGCTTCCGGCGATTTGCTTGGCGTACTGCACCGGAATGCGACGCGTAGCCTGCGTAAGCATCACTACTCCCATTACCACGATAAACAGCGCAACCAGTTCCAAAACGAAGAACAGCGCACCCGGCATTCCTTTGGTTGCCGCCTCGCCGATAAGGGCGCCCGGCAACCTTGAAATAATACCGATCATGATCAAAAGGGAGATACCGTTACCGATCCCTTTGTCTGTAATTTTCTCGCCGATCCACATACAGAACATGGTTCCGGCGGTAAGAATAATTACAGAGGTTGCGGTGAACAGCGTTTTGTTAAGCTCCGGCATAATCGCCTCTGAAGGGATTGTTGTAGCAATATAGCTCACACCCTGAACCAGGGTGATCGCAATAGTAAGTACACGAGTAATTTGAGTAATTTTATTCCTGCCTGATTCGCCCTCTTTTTGCATTTTCTGGAAATAGGGAACCGCAACAGTGAGCAACTGTAAAACAATTGACGCTGAAATGTACGGCATAATACCTAGTCCAAAGATTGAAGCCCGACTAAACGACCCTCCCAGGAAGGTGTTCAGAAGTCCTAGTATTCCAGAGTCAGCATGGGTCAACTGGTTAGGGTCGACGCCAGGAAGAACCACGAATGATCCTAATCTAAAAATAACCAATAAGATGAGAGTCGTAACAAGACGCGATCTCAACTCTTCAATTGCAAAAATATTCGAAACAGTAGAAATAAACTTCTTCATAATTAAATTACCGTCGTAGTACCACCTAATTTTTCAATGCTTTCGATCGCGGTTTTTGAGAACTTGTTCGCTTCAATGCTAAGCTTAACCTTCAACTCTCCTCTTCCCAACACCTTCACAAGGTCATTTTTCCCAACGATGCCGTTTTCTACAAGAACAGCGGGAGTTACTTTTTCAACTCCTGTCTTCTCTACTAGAGCCTGAATAATGTCCAGGTTTACTGGCTTATATTCAACTCTGTTCGGGTTTTTGAATCCAAATTTTGGAACTCGTCTTTGAAGAGGCATCTGTCCGCCTTCAAATCCCAGTTTCTTAGAGTAACCAGAGCGCGACTTGGCTCCTTTGTGTCCGCGTGTAGAAGTACCTCCGCGACCAGAACCTTGCCCTCTGCCAATTCTCTTATTGTTCTTTACCGAACCCTCTGCTGGTTTTAATGTATTTAATTTCATGGTTCTTATGCCTCAGTTACAGAAACTAAATGACTTACTTTTTTAATCATCCCCTCTAGCTGAGGAGTTACTTCAACAACCACAGACTTGTTGATACGACCTAAGCCTAGGGCTTCGATCGTTCTCTTTTGGTCAGCAGGTCTTTTGATTGTACTTCTAACTTGCGTGATCTTTAACTTTGCCATCTGATTACCCATTAAATACTTTTGACAAACTTACACCTCTTTGTTCAGCAACAGCCATTGGCTCTCTCATCTGAGTCAAAGCATCGAAAGTAGCTTTTACCACGTTGTGAGGGTTTGAAGATCCTTTTGACTTCGCCAAAACGTCGTGCACACCCGCAGATTCAAGCACTGCGCGCATCGCACCACCCGCGATAACTCCTGTACCTTGAGCAGCTGGCTTTAGCAACACATGACCTCCGCCGAACTTACCGATCTGCTCATGCGGTACAGTTCCTTTGTGTACAGGGACTCTTACAAGATTCTTTTTAGCATCGTCGATACCCTTAGTGATCGCATCTGTCACCTCGTTTGCTTTCCCTAAGCCGTATCCAACTACACCGTCTCCGTTACCTACCACTACGATAGCAGAGAAACTGAATCTACGTCCACCTTTTACAACCTTTGCAACCCTTTTGATGGCTACAACTTTTTCTTTTAGGTCAAGGTCACTCGCCTTAATTCTCTTAATGTTAGACATAATTCTCTTAGAATTTTAAACCACCGTTTCTTGCACCTTCAGCCAGTCCTTTGATACGTCCGTGGTATTTGTACCCACTACGATCAAACACTACTTCTGAGATGCTTGCGTTTGATGCTCTTTCAGCCAATAAAGCACCAACCTTCTCTGAAGCTGCGATGTTTACATTTTTAGAAGACTCACCAAGTTCTCTAGATGAAGCGTGAGCCAAAGTAACGCCGTTTACGTCATCAATAAGCTGCGCGTAAATCGCTGTATTACTTTTGAATACTGACAAACGAGGTCTTTGAGCAGTACCGCTGATACGCTTTCTGATTCCTCTTCTAACGCGGAGTCTTCTTGCGACTTTCTTATTTTTAATAGCCATTATTTCTATTATTTAGCTGCTGTTTTACCTGCTTTTCTACGGATCACCTCGCCCACGAACTTGATACCTTTTCCTTTGTAAGGCTCAACTGGACGCAATGATCTGATTTTTGCACATACTTGGCCAAGCAATTGCTTATCGTGGCTTGCCAGCTTCACGATCGGGCTCTTACCTTTTGCAGACTCTGCTTCTACTTTCACTTCAGCAGGAATCTCCATGAAGATACTGTGCGAGTAACCAAGGTTCATCTCCAGAATCTGGCCTTTAGTAACGGCTTTGTAACCTACCCCTACCAGTTCCATTTCTTTTGAATATCCCTCCGTAACACCTACGATCATGTTCTGGATCAACGCGCGGTACAATCCGTGCATTGCTTTGTGTCTCTTCTGCTCTGTAGGTCTTGAAAGAGTAACAACGTTCTCTTCCACCGCAACAGTGATGTCTTGGTCAACTACTTGCTCCAAGCTTCCTTTTGGTCCTTTTACAGAAACTACATTTCCCGCTTTAACTTCTAGAGTCACTCCTGCAGGAATCTGTATTGGCTTTTTTCCGATTCTTGACATTTCTACAACTAATTAATAAACGTGACATAATACCTCGCCGCCAATGTGGTGCGTGCGGGCTTCCTTATCTGTCATAATGCCTTTTGAAGTCGAAAGAATGGCAATCCCCAATCCGTTAAGAACACGTGGCATATCCGCAGCACCCACGTATTTTCTTAAACCAGGTTTTGAAATTCTTTGCAAACTCACAATTGCAGGCTCTTTAGTTACCGCATGGTACTTTAAAGCAATCTTGATCGTACCTTGAGGGCCTTCTTCAACAAACTTGAAGTTTTGGATGTATCCTTTGTCATGAAGTACTTTAGTAATTTCCTTCTTTAGGTTGGACGCAGGCACCTCAACAACACGATGTTTTGCTTTGAGCGCGTTTCTCAAACGTGTCAAGAAATCTGCTATTGGATCTGTCATAATTGAATTATTAAGCTCCCGGTATACATATACGGGAGCGCAAAACTACGAAAATAAATTTAATTATCAAATACTTACCAGCTGGCCTTGGTAACACCAGGGATCAGGCCGGCAGACGCCATCTCGCGGAAAGTAACCCTTGAAATACCGAATTTTCTCATGTATCCTTTAGGTCGTCCGGTCAGCTTGCATCTGTTGTGAAGACGTACACGAGACGAGTTTTTAGGAAGTTTGTCCAAACCAACCCAGTCTCCGTTAGCCTTAAGTTCTGCTCTTTTCTTGGCGTACTTGGCTACTAGGCGCTCTCTTTTACGCTCACGAGCTTTAACTGATTCTCTTGCCATAGTTCTTCTAAATTAAAAATTACTTTTTAGCGAACGGCATTCCGAAAGCTTTTAAAAGCTCGAAGCTTTCTTCGTCCGTGTTGGCACTTGTTACAAATGTGATATCCATCCCCTGGATCTTGTTCACTTTGTCGAATGAGATTTCAGGGAAAATGATCTGCTCTTTTACACCCAGCGTGTAGTTTCCTCTTCCATCGAATCCTTTCGGATTGATTCCCTGGAAGTCGCGCACACGCGGCAAAGCGATGGCAACCAGACGGTCCAAGAATTCGTACATTTGGTCTCCGCGAAGAGTTACTCTAGCACCGATCGGCATTCCGTCGCGCAGCTTAAAGTTCGAGATAGAATTCTTAGCTACAGTAGGAACCGCTTTTTGACCTGTGATCATTGAAAGCTCCTCAACACCAGTGTCGATCAGTTTCTTGTCCGCAACGGCAGCGCCGATACCACGGTTCACACAGATTTTCTCGATCTTCGGTACTTGCATTACAGATTTGTACTGAAACTTCTCTTTCAATGCAGGTACGATGTCGTTCTTATATTTGTCTTTAAGTCTTGGCGTACTCATTTGATAACCTCGTTACTCTTTTTAGAATATCTTACGATTTTCCCTTCCTCGACTCTTCGGCCTACGCGCGCAGGCTCGCCTTTAGAAGGGTCAAGCAGCATTACGTTACTGATGTGGATAGGAGCTTCCACTTTTGTAATACCTCCCTGAGGGTTGGCAGCCGAAGGTTTGTTGTGCTTTGTGCGAACAGCCACACCCTCAACTACTACACGCTGCTTTTCATTCAGCACCTCAAGTACTTTACCTGATTTTCCTTTATCATTACCGGCAATAACCTTTACTGTATCGCCTTTACGAATTTTCAGTTTTACTTTGCTCATCCTGAAATTCTATTTTTATAACACCTCTGGTGCCAGTGAAACAATCTTCATGAATTGCTTTTCACGCAATTCTCTTGCTACAGGACCGAAGATACGCGTTCCTTTCGGTTCATCGTTGCCGCCCAAAAGAACGGCCGCGTTGTCTTCGAAACGAATGTAAGAACCATCCTTGCGTCTGATTTCTTTTTTCGTTCTTACCACCACTGCTTTCGATACAGTACCCTTCTTCATGCTTGAAGATGAAAGAGCCGACTTTACAGTTACAACGATCTTATCACCAACTGAAGCGTATCTCTTACCTGTACCGCCTAACACACGGATACAAAGCACTTCCTTTGCACCGCTGTTGTCCGCTACGTTTAGTCTTGATTCTTGTTGTATCATAATTACTTAGCTCTTTCGATGATTTCAACTAATCTCCAACGTTTATTTTTAGAAAGAGGTCTGGTCTCCATCACTCTCACTGTATCGCCAATACCACACTCGTTGTTCTCATCATGAACAGCGAATTTAGTCGTCTTAGAAACGAATTTACCGTAAATCGGGTGTTTCACCTTTCTTTCAACAGAGATAGTAATGGTTTTATCCATTTTGTTGCTCACTACTCTGCCTATTCTTTCTTTTCTTAGGTTTCTTTCCATGATTTTTACTTGGCTAATTCAATTTCACGTAGTCTGGTTTTCAACTGCGCGACAGTCCTTCTTGACTCGCGAATTTTCATAGGGTTCTCAATAGGAGAGATGGCCTGAGCAAACTTCAGTTTCTGCAAGTTCTCTACCTCAGAAGCGATCTTCTCGATCAACTCCTCTTTGGACAATTGAGCAATATCTGCGTATTTCATAACTCTTAACCAACGTAATCTCTACGTACTACAAACTTAGTTTTAACTGGTAACTTTTGAGCGGCTAGTCTCAAAGCTTCCTGCGCAAGCTCTTGGCTCACACCGTCAACCTCGAACATAACTGTTCCTGGTTTCACACATGCTACCCAATATTCTGGGGCACCTTTACCTTTACCCATACGTACTTCCGCTGGCTTCGAGGTAATTGGCTTGTCTGGGAAAATTCGAATCCAAACTTGACCTTCCCTTTTCATTGCACGTGTAACGGCAATACGGGATGCCTCAATTTGTCTTGAAGTGATCCAGCCTGGTTCCAAAGACTTAATACCGAAAGATCCGAAGTCGATAGAACTTCCTCTGTGAGCAAGTCCTCTTACTCTGCCTTTCTGCTTCTTTCTAAATTTGGTTCTTTTTGGCTGTAACATTTTATGTCAAAAATTTTTAAACCTGAACTTAATTATTTTTTCTGCGACGGTTACCACCTTGGTTGCGGCGTCCGCCACCTTGGTTGCGGCGACCTCCTTGGCTTGGCGCCTGAGCGGCTGGCGAAAGATCTCTCTTTCCGTAAACCTCTCCTTTGAAGATCCACACCTTCACACCAATTTTACCGTAGATTGTGTCCGCTTCGCAAACTGCGTAGTCGATGTCCGCTCTCAATGTATGCAAAGGAATACGTCCCTCTTTGTACATCTCTGTGCGGGCCATTTCAGCACCACCCAAACGACCAGACAGCTTCAGTTTGATCCCTTTAGCTCCTACGCGCATAGAACCAGCGATAGCCTGCTTCATGGCGCGGCGGTAAGAGATACGGGCTTTCAGCTGCTGAGCGATAGAGTCGCCAACCAGTTTCGCCTCAAGCTCAGGTCTTTTGATTTCAAAAATGTTGATTTGAATATCTTTTCCAGTAAGCTTTTTAAGCTCTTCTTTGATTCTGTCTACTTCTGCGCCGCCTTTACCGATCACAACACCCGGACGAGCAGTGTGAACAGTCAATGTGATGCGCTTGATAGTTCTCTCGATAACTACACGAGAAATACCACCTTTAGGAATTCTGGCAAAGACATATTTTCTGATTTTTTGGTCTTCCACCAATTTGTCAGAAAAAGTTTTTCCTCCGTACCAGTTAGATTCCCAACCTCTAACGATACCTAGTCTAAGACCAATTGGGTTTACTTTCTGTCCCATAATTATTAGTTATTATCGTTTTCAGTTTCAACATCACCTGTCGACAGGCTATTCACAACCAAAGTAACGTGGTTCGATCTCTTGCGGATACGATGCGCACGTCCCTGTGGAGCTGGTCTCAGTCTTTTCAGGATGCGACCGCTATCCACCAAAATATCTGAGATAACAAGGTCTGCAGTCTCAAGATCTGCATCCTGGTGCTTGTTCTCCCAGTTGGAAATCGCCGAAAGCAAAAGCTTTTCCAGAGCAATTGAATTATGCTTCTTGTCGAACTTCAGGATGTTCAAGGCGTCATTAACGCGACGACCGCGGATCATATCCGCTAACAATCTCATCTTGCGAGGAGATGTCGGCACGTTTCTTAGTCTTGCTACAGCTTTCATATTATCTCTTCTTCTTATCTTTTTTGGAAATGTGACCTCTGAAGTTTCTGGTAGGAGCGAATTCGCCAAGCTTGTGCCCTACCATGTTGTCAGTTACAAACACCGGGATGAATTTGTTCCCGTTGTGAACTGCGAAAGTGTGACCAATGAAGTCAGGAGAGACCATTGAACGACGAGACCACGTCTTGATCACAGATTTCTTTCCAGATTCATTCATTGCTTCAACTTTTTTCTCTAGTCTGAAGTCAATGTAAGGTCCTTTTTTAAGTGATCTAGCCATTATTTTTTCCTTCTGCTAATGATTAACTTATTAGAATATTTCTTAGGAGCGCGAGTCTTAAGACCTTTCGCAAGAAGTCCGTTTCTTGAACGAGGGTGTCCTCCGGAAGAACGTCCTTCACCACCACCCATTGGGTGATCTACTGGGTTCATCGCTACACCTCTTGTACGAGGACGACGTCCCATCCAACGCTTGCGACCTGCTTTACCGATCGTCACGTTCATGTGGTCTCCGTTAGAAACTGTACCTACTGTCGCAAAACAAGCAGCCAATACAAGTCTCATTTCGCCAGAAGGAAGCTTAACAGTTACATACTTGCCTTCTTTCGCTACCAACTGAGCATAAGAGCCAGCCGAACGCGCCAAGATACCGCCGTTGCCAGGAATCAGTTCAATGTTGTGAACGATTGTACCTAGCGGGATATTCTTAAGCATCAGGTGGTTTCCTACTTCAGGAGCTACTTTTTCGCCTGAAACTACTGTAGCGCCAACTGCTACCGACGCAGGAGCCACGATGTAAGCTTTCTCGCCGTCAGCGTAGCTCAAAAGAGCCAAGTGAGCTGTACGGTTCGGATCGTACTCAATTGCCTTAACAGTTGCTGGCACGCCAAATTTATGACGCTTGAAGTCTACTACACGAAGGCGTCTTTTGTGACCGCCGCCCATGTAGCGCATTGTCATTCTACCCGAGTTGTTACGTCCTCCTGATCTTTTCTTAGGAGCCAACAACGCTTTCTCTGGAGATGCTTTTGTGATCTCCTCGAAAACTGGGGCTAATCTATGTCTCTGGCCCGGTGTTGTCGGGCGTAGTTTTCTTACTGCCATCTTTCAGTTAGAATTTTAGATACCGCTGTAAAAATCGATTACCTCGCCTTCAGCAACTGTTACAATTGCTTTCTTGAAAGACGCGTCTCTACCAGAAATAATTTGCGACTTAGTGTAACGAGTACGTTTTTTTCCTAAGTAGCGCATCGTGTTAACGCTTGTCACGTTCACTCCGTATGTCTTCTCTACGGCTTTTTTGATTTCGACTTTGTTTGCGTCCTTATCAACGATGAAGCCGTACTGACCGCGCTCATTTAGAGCCGATACTTTCTCAGTAACTAGTGGTTTTCTTAGTACGCTCATAATTATTAGGCAAATAAGTTTTCAATTTTTGCCAATGAGCTTTCGAATACTACTAAGCTATCAGCGTTCAACACATCATAAGTGTTCAAGTGAGTTGCTTCCGCCACTTTACACTTCTTCAAGTTTCTCGAAGCCAAGTAAAGGTTGTCGTTCTTCTCAGGAAGAAGAGCCAACACTTTTTTACCTTCCAAAGACAAGCTTTTAAGAACTTTTACAAATTCTTTTGTTTTTGGAGCTTCCAGCGCAAAATCTTCTACAACTACAATAGCTTGTTCTTTAGCTTTGTAAGTCAAAGAAGAAACCTTTGCCAATGATTTTACCTTGCGATTCACTTTGAAACCGTAGTCACGCGGCTGCGGACCGAATACTCTTCCGCCGCCTCTGAAGATAGGAGACTTGATGCTACCAGCACGTGCGGTACCTGTACCTTTTTGCTTTTTGATCTTTTTTGTAGATCCTGCAATTTCAGCACGCTCTTTTGACTTGTGCGTTCCTTGTCTTTGGTTTGCTAAGTATTGCTTAACATCCAGATAAATCGCATGGTCGTTTGGCGTAATCGCAAAAATAGCGTCATTCAGCTCAACGCTTCTTCCTGCTTCGCTTCCGTCAGATTTTAAAACTGCTAATTTCATTGCTTAAAATTACTTCTCTAGAATTACGATTGAATTCTTTGCTCCTGGAACCGAACCGCTTACGGCGATCAAGTTTTTCTCAGCAACAACTTTCATAACTTGTAGGTTAAGCACCTTAACACGCTCACCACCGGTTCTGCCCGCCATACGCATTCCTTTGAATACGCGCGAAGGGTATGAACACGCACCGATAGAGCCGGGAGCTCTCAAACGGTTGTGCTGACCGTGAGTCGCCTGACCCACACCGCCGAAACCATGTCGTTTAACAACACCTTGGAAACCTTTACCTTTAGACTTTCCAATCGCGTCAACAAAGTCGCCTTCTTCGAAAACGTTCTCCACACGGATCTCGTTACCCAAAGCTGCTTCGCCTTCCCAGCTGCGGAATTCGACCAGCTTGGCCTTCGGAGTCGTGTTGGCTTTCTGGAAGTGACCTGCCACTGCTTTTGTAGTACGTTTAGCTTTCTTTTCGCCAAAGCCAAGCTGCACAGCGTCATATCCGTCAGTTTCAACTGTTTTTACTTGCGTTACCACGCAAGGACCAACCTCTAACAACGTGCATGCGACGCTACGTCCATCGGCACTGTAGATGCTAGTCATTCCGATTTTCTTACCAATAATACCTGACATTGTATGTAAATGGTTAATAATTAAGTAACTAAGAGTTACTATACTTTTATACAAAAGGACTGCAAAGATAGAGAAAAATACCATCACTCACAAATCCTCCAATAAAATGCACAGCTATTTAACTAAAAAAAAGGGACTTACGGTTTTCCGCAGTCCCTCTTTCTCCATATATTATTACTCTATCACACTTTGATCTCAACGTCTACTCCGCTTGGCAATTCAAGCTTCATAAGAGCGTCGACAGTCTTAGCGCTGTTTGAGTAGATATCTACCAGTCTTTTGTAAGTGCAGATCTGAAACTGCTCTCTTGACTTTTTGTTTACGTGCGGAGATCTCAACACTGTGTAAATCTCTTTTTCAGTTGGAAGCGGAATCGGCCCGCTAACTACCGCACCAGTGGTCTTAACAGCCTTTACAATCTTCTCAGAAGATTTGTCTACCAGGTTATGATCGTAAGACCTTAATTTTATTCTAATTTTCTGAGTCATCTTCTTTAAGATTTATTTTCCTTCCCCTTTAACCTTCTCAATGATATCCTTCGCAATGTTCGCTGGAACCGCATCGTAGTGAGAGAACGTCAGCGACGCCGAACCACGACCTGAAGTGATTGTACGCAAGTCTGTTACATAACCGAACAGCTCTGACAAAGGCACATCCGCCTTGATCACCTGCGCACCGTTTTTAGTATCCATACCTTTCATCAGTCCGCGACGACGGTTCAAGTCACCAGTTACAGGACCTGTGAATTCGTCTGGAGTAACTACTTCAACAGCCATAATCGGCTCCAAAAGCTGAGGTTTACACTGCTTACCAGCTTCTTTGAAACCAATACGGGCAGCCAATTCGAAAGACAACGCATCTGAATCCACATCGTGGAATGATCCGTGGAAAAGACGAACTTTCATTCCAGTGATAGGGAATCCGGCCAAAGGACCGTTGGTAAGAGAAGCCTCGAATCCTTTTTGGATAGCAGGGAAGAATTCTCTTGGGATAACACCACCCACAATCTCGTTCACAAACTGCAATCCTTCTTCTTTTCCGTCATCACGAGGCGACAGTTCGAATACGATATCGGCAAATTTACCTTTACCACCGGTTTGTTTTTTGTAAACTTCTTTGTGCTCGATGTTCGAAGTAAGGCGCTCACGGTAAGCTACCTGAGGAGCTCCCTGATTCACTTCTACTTTGAATTCTCTTCTCATACGATCCATGATGATGTCCAGGTGAAGCTCACCCATACCTCTCATGATCGTCTGACCAGTTTCCTCATTAGTGTTTACGCGAAGCGTTGGATCTTCCTCAACAAGTTTTGCGATAGCAACACCCATTTTGTCAGCATCCGCCTGAGTTTTAGGCTCGATAGCAAAACCGATTACCGGCTCAGGGAAAGTCATTGTTTCCAAGATAATTCTAGCTTTCTCATCAGTCAATGAGTCACCAGTTTTGATATCTTTGAAACCAACACCCGCACAGATATCACCAGCCTCTACCATAGGGATAGCGTTCTGCTTGTTCGAGTGCATTTGAAGAAGACGTGAAATACGCTCTTTCTTTCCTGTTCTTGCATTAAAAACGTAAGAACCAGACTCAAGCGTACCTGAATACACACGGAAGAAACACAAACGACCTACAAACGGGTCAGTTGCGATTTTGAAAGCCAAAGCTGCGAACGGCTCGTCGTTGCTAGGCTTACGGATTTCCGGCTCTTCAGTATCAGGGTTTGTGCCTTCTACAGGAGGCAAGTCAAGCGGAGATGGCAAGTAAGAACAAACAGCATCCAAAACAGCTTGAACTCCTTTGTTTTTGAAGGCCGATCCACACATTACCGGAGACATTGACATGTCGATTACCGCCGCGCGGATCGCCGTCATCATCTCTTCTTTAGTAATAGAATCTGGATCTTCGAAGAATTTCTCCATCAAAGCCTCATCATACTCAGCTACCGCTTCAACAAGTTTTTGTCTCCACTCTTCAGCTGTTTCGACAAGATCTTCCGGAATCTCTTCTTCGCGGTACGTCATCCCTTTGTCTTCCTCGTTCCAGTAGATCGCCTTGTTGGTAATCAAGTCAACCACACCCTGGAAGTCGTCTTCTGATCCGATAGGAATCTGAAGAGGCACAGGATTAGCACCCAATTTATCGATAATTTCCTGAACTGTTTTGAAGAAGTCCGCACCTGCGCGGTCCATCTTGTTCACAAAACAGATACGAGGAACTTTGTATTTGTCAGCTTGTCTCCAAACTGTCTCAGACTGAGGCTCCACTCCCGAAGATGCACAGAACAATGCCACAGCACCGTCCAAAACACGAAGCGAACGCTCAACCTCTACTGTAAAGTCAACGTGACCCGGAGTATCGATAATGTTAACACGGTACTCGTTAGTCTGTCCCTTTACAGGCTGACCTTGTACGGTTGGATAATTCCAGTGAGTGGTTGTCGCAGCAGAAGTAATGGTAATACCACGCTCTTGCTCCTGCTCCATCCAGTCCATAGTAGCAGCACCGTCATGCACTTCACCGATTTTGTGAGACAAACCAGTGTAGTAAAGAATACGCTCTGTTGTTGTTGTCTTACCGGCATCCACATGGGCCATGATACCGATATTTCTCAAAAACGTTAAGTCTTTCTTAGCCATGGGTCCAATTAAAATCTAAAGTGTGAAAATGCTTTGTTAGCCTCTGCCATTCGGTGCGTATCATCCTTTTTCTTCACTGCGGCTCCTTCACCTTTAGACGCTGCAATAATTTCACCGGCAAGTTTCTCCATCATGGTCTTCTCGCCGCGAGATCTCGCGTAACGAATCATCCATTTGATACCTAGAGATAATTTTCTTTCAGGGCGAACTTCCATAGGAACCTGGAATGTAGCACCACCTACTCTTCTAGACTTCACTTCGACAGCAGGCATTACGTTGTTTAATGCTTTCTTCCAAGTTTCGAGTCCATTCTCGCCTACGCGCTCTTCCACCAATGCCACTGCATCATAAAAGATTTTGTAAGCAATACTCTTCTTTCCATCAACCATAAGGTAATTAACGAACTTCGTTACCAACGTGTCGTTAAATTTCGGATCCGGAAGAATATACCTCTTCTTTGGTTTCGCTTTTCTCATTTTTTAATTCTTCTCTACGTTGTTTAATTACTTTTTAGGTCTTTTAGCACCGTACTTCGATCGTGCTTGCAAACGGCCGTTCACGCCGGCAGTATCCAAAGCACCGCGAACGATGTGGTATCTTACACCCGGAAGGTCTTTCACTCTACCGCCGCGCACCAATACAATTGAGTGCTCCTGCAAGTTGTGTCCTTCTCCTCCGATGTAAGCATTCACTTCTTTGCCGTTCGTCAAGCGAACTCTGGCTACCTTTCTCATCGCTGAGTTAGGTTTCTTAGGCGTAGTCGTATACACTCTCGTACATACACCACGTCTTTGTGGGCATGACTCCAATGCACGTGACTTTGACGATGAAGTCAATTGCTTTCTACCCTTTCTTACTAATTGCTGTATAGTAGGCATTTATTTAAACAATTATGTTATTAAATGTGCACCTTATTATTTCAAGGTGCAAAGGTATTGATAATCACCGATTAATCAAAACCTTTGCGAAATTTCATCTGTATGCAATATTCAACCGGCCTGGCGAGGCTTCAGCGCCAAAGGTTTCTTTTGCTCTAAAAACATCTGCGAAAACGCTTATCACCCGCCGGCTAAAACCGTCTTAAGAACCGCGTTTTCCACACATTGATGGCGCGGTTCTTAAAACATTCTTATTTGTCTTCTTTAAGCTTCTCCCATGGTTCCGCCAAAGTTCATCGGAAATTTCGGCGCTTCCTCCGTGTGCTTAATCGGCCCAAAAGCATCTTCATACTTCTGCACGTTGTCCATCAGAGCTCCAAGCAGACGCTTCGCGTGCTCAGGAGTCAAAACAATTCTGGACTTCACTTTTGCCTTGGGCACCCCGGGCATCATGCGAATGAAATCAATCACGAATTCACTGTTCGAGTGAGCGATCATCGCAAGGTTGGCGTACACTCCCTCGGCAACATCTTCCGACAACTCGATATTTATCTGTTGCGGTTTGTTTTGGTCTTCAGCCATGAGTTCAAGCAATTTTAGTTGACATAAGTTGACTCGTCAGCATATTCCTCCTTGGAAGTGACGATGATATTCTGGAAGTCACGGATACCCGTACCGGCAGGAATCAAATGCCCAACGATTACGTTCTCCTTCAATCCCTTCAATTCGTCACGCTTACCGCGGATAGAAGCTTCGCTCAGCACCTTGGTTGTTTCCTGGAACGAGGCCGCGGAAATAAAGCTTTCGGTACCCAACGAGGCCTGAGTGATTCCCTGAAGGATCGGCTTCGATACCGCAGGCTGCGCTTCTCTTACCTTCACCAGTTTCAGGTCTTTGCGTCTCAAGCTAGAGTTCTCGTCTCTAAGCTGACGAGCCGTTATGATCTGCCCTGGCTTCAGTGTTGAAGACTCACCTGCGTCAGTTACTACTTTCTTATCCAGGATATTGTCGTTTTCCGTACGGAAAACCCAACGGTCCACCACTTGGTTCGGCAGGAATACAGTATCGCCCGCATCCATTACGATCAGCTTCTGCATCATCTGACGCACAACCACCTCAATGTGCTTGTCGTTGATCTTCACACCTTGCAGACGATAAACGGCTTGGACTTCGTTCAGTACGTATTCTTGAACGCTTGTCGGTCCTTCGATCGACAGAATGTCCGCTGGAGTTTTCGCACCGTCAGAAAGCGGCATACCAGCTTTTACGAAGTCGTTTTCCTGAACCAGAATGTGTTTCGAAAGCGATACCAGGTAACGTTTTTTCACGCCGTCTTTTGACTCAACGTAAATCTCGCGGTTACCGCGCTTGATGCCCCCGTAAGAAACAACACCGTCAATTTCGGAGATTACTGCCGGATTCGACGGGTTACGCGCCTCGAACAGCTCGGTTACACGAGGAAGACCTCCGGTAATATCGGCAGACTTACCTGTAGTACGCGGAATCTTAACCAGCACGGTACCGGCTTCGATTTCCTGATCTTCGTCCACGTTCAAGTGCGCGCCCACAGGAATGTTGTACGAACGGTCGCCTCCGCCGATAACCTTGATTGTCGGGTTCTTCGTTTTATCGCGGGAATCTACGATTACCTTCTCCTGGTGACCGGTTGCCTCGTCCGACTCAATTTTGTAAGTGTATCCTTCCTCAATTGATTCAAACTCAACTTTACCCGCAAATTCAGAAACGATAACGGCGTTAAACGGATCCCAGAAGCACAGACGCGCACCTTTTTCGATTTTGTCACCGTCCTTAACTTTCATATACGATCCGTAAGGCACGTTGTAAGAAACCAGTTCTTTGCCCGACTTTTCGTCGATGATAGTGATTTCTCCAGTACGTCCCAATACTACCTGCGATTTTTCGCCTTCCATGTCAGTTGCTTCAATCGAGCGAATTTCCTCGAATTTCACAACCCCGTTGAATTTGGAAATAAGCGAAGCCTCTTCAGCAATGTGAGAAGCTGTACCCCCTACGTGGAACGTACGCAGCGTCAGCTGTGTTCCCGGCTCACCAATCGACTGAGCGGCCACAACACCTACGGCGTCACCTTTCTGCGACATCTTCAGAGTCGACAGGTTTCGTCCGTAACACTTCGTACATACACCCTGACGGGTTTCACAAGTCAGTACCGAACGGATTTCCATCTCTTCGATGCCCGAATCTTCAATCGCTTTGGCGATCTGCTCGGTAATTTCCTGTCCAGCTCTTACCAGCGGCTCGTCACCTTCTTCGGCAAGAGGAGCGTATACATCATGAAGCGATGAACGTCCCAGAATTCTTTCTGAAAGCGGCTCAACGATATCCTCATTGTCCTTCAGCGCCGAAACAGTAAGTCCTCTCAGCGTACCACAGTCTTCTTCAGTAATCACGACATCCTGCGCAACATCCACCAAACGACGCGTCAGGTAACCCGCATCGGCTGTTTTCAGGGCTGTATCGGCAAGACCTTTACGCGCACCGTGAGTAGAGATAAAGTACTCCAGTACGTCCAGTCCTTCTTTAAAGTTCGAAAGAATCGGGTTTTCGATAATCGCACCTACCGAACCGGCCAGGTTTTTCTGCGGCTTGGCCATCAGACCACGCATACCGCCCAGCTGACGAATCTGCTCTCTGGAACCACGGGCCCCCGAGTGCATCATCATGTAAATGCTGTTGAATCCTTGCTGGTCTTCTTCCAGCTGCGTCATCAGTGTCGACGTAAGCTGCGAGTTGATGCGCGTCCAGATGTCGATCACCTGGTTGTAACGCTCGTTATCGGTGATAAGACCCATTTGGTAGTTGTCCCAAACAGCAGAAACTTCTTCCTTCGCCTGAGCAACCAATCCTTCTTTCTCGTCCGGAATCATGATATCTCCAAGGCCCATAGACAAACCTCCTTTGTAGGCTGTCTGGAATCCCAAATGCTTGATATCATCCAAGAATTTGGCTGTGCGCGCCATTCCCGCAATCTTGTAGATATGCGCAATGATCTGCTGCAGCTTTTTCTTCGTAAGCAGCTCGTTAACATAACCAACTTCCGAAGGAACAAACTCATTTACCAGCACACGTCCGGCTACTGTTTCAATCAGCTGCTCTGTAAGCTCACCAGTCTCCTCGTCTCTCACTCTAGCTTTCACCTTAATGAAAGCATTTTTCGAAAGCACGCCTTCGTTAATCGCAATGATTACTTCTTCAGCCGAGTAGAAAGTCATGTTTTCACCTTCTACCGGGAATTCTTCTGTTGACTTACGGCCTTTTGACAGGTAGTAAAGCCCCAGTACCATATCCTGAGAAGGTACGGCAATAGGCGCTCCGTTTGCCGGGTTCAGGATGTTGTGCGAAGCCAGCATCAGTACCGACGCTTCCAGAATTGCCTCGTGGCCCAGCGGTACGTGAACAGCCATCTGGTCACCGTCAAAGTCGGCGTTGAAGGCCGTACACACAAGCGGGTGCAGCTGAATCGCTTTTCCTTCAATCAGTTTCGGCTGGAAAGCCTGAATACCCAGACGGTGAAGCGTAGGAGCACGGTTCAGCAATACCGGGTGTCCTTTCAATACATTTTCCAGAATATCCCAAACCACAGGATCTTTGCGGTCAACGATTTTCTTTGCAGATTTTACTGTTTTTACAATTCCTCTTTCGATCAACTTGCGAATGATGAACGGCTTGAACAGCTCGGCTGCCATATTTTTCGGAAGACCGCATTCGTGCATCTTCAGTTCCGGTCCTACAACAATTACCGAACGTCCTGAATAGTCAACACGCTTACCAAGCAAGTTCTGACGGAAACGTCCTTGCTTACCTTTCAGCATGTCAGACAGCGACTTCAGCGCGCGGTTTCCGTCCGAACGAACGGCGTTTACTTTACGCGAGTTGTCGAACAATGAATCCACAGCCTCCTGAAGCATACGCTTTTCGTTTCTCAAAATCACCTCAGGCGCTTTGATATCGATCAGTCGCTTCAAACGGTTGTTACGGATAATCACACGGCGGTAAAGATCGTTCAAATCCGATGTAGCGAAACGGCCGCCGTCCAATGGCACCAAAGGACGCAGCTCCGGCGGAATAACCGGAACCATGCGGATTACCATCCACTCCGGATTGTTGTCAATTCGCTTCTTCGCATCACGGAAAGCTTCCACTACTCTCAGACGCTTCAGCGCTTCGGCTTTACGCTGCTGCGATGTATCCGTCTGCGCCTGGTGTCTCAATGCATAAGACAATTCATCCAGCTTCTGGCGGGCCAATAGCATTTCCAGCGCATCGGCTCCCATCTTCGCGATGAACTTATTCGGATCATCGTCATCCAGCATCTGGTTCTCGCGAGGCAACTTGTCCACAATGTCCAAATACTCGTCCTCGGTAAGGAAATCCATTTTCTGAACGCCTTCCTCTTCCTTGATTCCGGCTTGAATCACCACATATCTTTCGTAATAGATAATCTGATCCAGCTTCTTGGTAGGAAGTCCCAAAAGGTATCCGATTTTGTTCGGAAGCGATCTGAAATACCAAATGTGCGCAACAGGAACCACCAACTCAATGTGTCCCATTCTTTCACGGCGCACCTTTTTTTCGGTCACTTCAACTCCACAACGGTCACAGATGATTCCTTTGTAACGGATTCGCTTATATTTTCCACAATGACACTCCCAGTCTTTCACCGGGCCGAAAATACGCTCACAAAACAGACCGCCCATTTCAGGCTTGTACGTTCTGTAGTTGATCGTTTCCGGTTGAGTTACCTCACCGTGTGAACTCTCCAGAATAGATTCCGGAGAGGCCAAACTGATGGTTACTCGTGAAAAGTCATTAGTGATTTTTTTATTTTTTCTGAATGCCATAATTCTTTATGAAATTTCTAGAGTTGAATTAGTCAAGGGTGATTTCAAGTGCCAAACCACGAAGTTCGTGTACCAATACGTTAAATGACTCCGGTACATTCGGTTTAGCCATGTTCTCGCCTTTTACGATAGCCTCGTAAGCTTTCGCACGGCCAATCACGTCATCCGACTTGATTGTCAGGATTTCCTGAAGAACATTCGCTGCGCCAAAGGCCTCCAGCGCCCAAACTTCCATCTCTCCGAAACGCTGTCCACCAAACTGAGCTTTACCACCCAGAGGCTGCTGTGTAATCAGAGAGTAAGGTCCGATTGAACGGGCGTGCATCTTGTCGTCAACCAAGTGACCCAGTTTCAGCATGTAGGCAATACCTACTGTAACAGGCTGATCGAAACGATCGCCCGTAAGACCGTCGTAGAGGTACGAACGTCCGTAGTCCGGCAAACCGGCCGCTCTCAATTCCGACTGCACTTCATCCATAGTAGCGCCGTCGAAAATCGGAGAAGCGTATTTTTTGCCCATCTTCAGACCAGCCCAACCGAGAACTGTTTCGTAAATCTGACCGATGTTCATACGAGAAGGTACACCAAGCGGGTTCAGACAGATGTCCACCGGTGTTCCATCCTCAAGGAATGGCATATCCTCTTCACGAACAATTTTTGCCACAACCCCTTTGTTACCGTGACGACCCGCCATTTTATCTCCTACTTTCAGCTTGCGTTTCTTGGCGATATATACTTTCGCCAGCTGCACGATACCGGCAGGCAATTCGTCTCCGACCTCCAGGGTGAAACGGTCTTTCTTAAACTTACCGATGATCTCGTTTCGCGTGATTGTATAATTCTCAACCAGCTGCTTCAGCAGATCATTGGTATACTCGTCGTCAGTCCATCCGTCAAGGTTCAGATCCGCCAGCAAGTTCACTTCTTCCTGTACGTTGTATGTGCTTTCGTCGCGGTAAACATTGTTCGGCGGGAACACGTTGTTTTCGATGTTCTCACGGTTGAATCCAACTCCTTTGCTGATGATTTCATCACCATATTTATGCATTACTCCCTGAGATTTCTTGTCCTCAAGAAGCTTCACCATCTTCACGATGATTCTTTCTCTAAGCGCCAGCAAATCTTTAGAATACTGCTGTTTAAGCGCTTCCACTTCTTTTCTCGCTTTTGCTCGAAGCTCTTTGTCTTTTTTAGGACGCGAGAAAAGCTTGGTGTCTATCACCACACCCGTCAGCGACGGCGAAGCTTTCAAAGACGCATCTTTTACATCTCCGGCCTTGTCACCAAAGATCGCTCTCAGCAACTTCTCTTCCGGAGTCGGATCAGTCTCTCCTTTTGGAGTAATCTTACCGATCATGATGTCGCCTTCCTTGATTTCGGCACCGGTACGGATGATACCGTTTTCATCAAGGTTTTTCACAGCTTCCTCACTCACGTTCGGAATCTCAGAGGTCAGCTCTTCTTCTCCGCGCTTGGTGTCGCGAACTTCCAGCTCGTACTCGTCAATGTGAATAGAGGTAAACACATCGTTGCGCACTACCTTCTCAGAGATTACGATCGCATCCTCAAAGTTATATCCCTGCCAAGGCATGTATGCTACCTGCAGGTTTTGTCCCAAAGCAAGCTCTCCGCCCTGTGTGGCATAGCCTTCACAAAGAATCTGATCTTTAGTCACTCGCTGTCCCTTCAGCACAATCGGACGAAGGTTCATGCTAGTGTCCTGGTTGGTTCTTCGGAACTTGATCAGGTTATAGGTAATTCGCTCGTTGTCAAAGCCCACCAGTCGCATATCGTCGGTAAGGTCGTACTTCACAACAATCTTGTTCGCGTCGACATAGTCGATAACACCTTCTCCTTCGGCTACGAACAACGCACGCGAATCTTTCGCCACACGGCCTTCCAGCCCTGTGCCTACGATCGGAGCGTTCGGCTTCAGCAACGGCACGGCCTGGCGCTGCATGTTCGATCCCATCAGGGCACGGTTGGCATCATCGTGCTCCAAAAACGGAATCAGCGACGCGGCAACCGAAACAATCTGGTTAGGCGCTACGTCAACGAATTTCAGCTCCTGAGGAGTCACTACCGGGAAGTCACCCTGAAGACGTGCTTTCACCTGTGGCTCCAGCACCTGGCCTTTATCGTCGAATTTCAAATTCGCTTGAGCGATCATGGTATCATCCTCTTCCTCCGCGCTAAGGTAATGAACGTTACCGCTCATGTCCACATTACCTTCGTCAATCTTGCGGTACGGTGTTTCGATGAATCCCATGCTGTTCACCTTGGCATGAACACACAGCGATGAAATCAGACCGATGTTCGGCCCTTCCGGAGTCTCGATAGTACAAAGACGCCCGTAGTGAGTGTAGTGCACGTCACGAACCTCGAAACCTGCGCGCTCTCTCGAAAGACCGCCCGGTCCCAGCGCCGACATTCTTCGTTTATGGGTAATCTCAGCCAACGGGTTGGTCTGGTCCATAAACTGTGACAGCTGGTTCGTTCCGAAAAATGAATTAATAACCGAAGAAAGCGTTCTGGCGTTGATCAGATCAACCGGCTTGAATTCTTCGTTGTCACGCACATTCATGCGCTCCTTGATTGTACGCGCCATACGCGCCAACCCAACACCAAACTGGCTGTACAACTGCTCGCCCACTGTGCGCACGCGTCGGTTGCTCAAGTGGTCGATGTCGTCGACAACCGCCTTGGAGTTGATCAAAGTGATGAGATACTTTACGATCAGGACGATGTCCTCTTTCGTCAATACACGGTGATCGTTATCTACATCAATTCCTAATTTTTTGTTTATTCTGTAACGACCTACTTCTCCCAGATCATAGCGCTTGTCACTGAAGAACAAGTTGTGGATAATTTCGCGGGCTGTCTGCTCGTCTGGCGCTTCGCTGTTACGCAGCTGACGATAGATTTGCTCCACAGCTTCTTTTTCTGAGTTCGAAGGGTCCTTTTGCAGCGTGTTGTAGATAATTGAGTAATCTACGGCACTGATTTCTTTTTTGTGCAGAATAATCGAGCGGGCACCGGATTCAAGAATCAGATCAAGATCCTCTTCACTCAGCACGTGGTCGCGCTCAAGAACAACTTCGTTACGATCGATAGACACCACTTCACCAGTATCTTCGTCTACAAAATCCTCTGTCCATGAACGCAGGACACGGGCCGCCAGTCGGCGTCCTACAACCCCGCTCAAAGCCGTTTTTGTAGCTTCCACTTCTTCCGAAAGGCCGAACAAGTCCAGAATGGCTTTATCGGAACCAAAACCAATTGAGCGAAGAAGTGTAGTTACCGGGAATTTCTTCTTTCGGTCGATGTATGCGTACATCACGTTGTTCACGTCTGTAGCAAACTCGATCCACGATCCTTTGAAAGGAATGATACGCGCCGAATACAGCTTAGTCCCGTTTGTGTGCTTGCTCTGAGCGAAGAAAACACCTGGCGATCTGTGAAGTTGGGAAACGATTACCCTTTCAGCCCCATTGATGATAAAAGACCCCTTGGAAGTCATGTATGGGATATTGCCCAAAAACACTTCCTGCTCCAAGGTTTCAAATTCTTCATTGTCCTCGTCGTTGCAAGTCAGCCTCAGCTTCGCTTTCAAAGGCACTGAGAAGGTCAGACCGCGGTCAATGCACTCGTCTACCGTATATTTTGGCGGGTCTATGGTATAATCCACAAACTCCAGGACAAAGCACTCACGGCTGTCGGTGATCGGGAAGTTCTCTGTAAAAACCTTGTAGAGACCTTCCTGGGCTCTTTTCTCCGCCGCCGTTTCAATTTGAAGGAAGTCCTTGAAAGACTTGAGCTGCACGTCCAAGAAATCCGGATAATCAATGACTTTCTGGATAGACGAGAAGTTCTTTCTGTTAGGGTGAATGTTATTAGCCAAGGTTATAAAGTTTATAAGTAAAACTGAAAGATATAAGGGTGAGAAACAACAGGTTAAACCTGAGACCTAATTTGAGTACAAACAGCAAAAGACCTGACGCAATGCCGCCAGGCCTGTTATTTTAATCACCATTATACCTTTAAGCATATAATGGTAACGAGTTATCTTATTTCAACTCTACTTCAGCACCAACTGCTTCAAGCTCTTTCTTAAGTGCTTCAGCTTCGTCTTTAGAGATACCTTCTTTGATAGCCGAAGGAGCTCCGTCAACTACGTCTTTAGCTTCTTTAAGACCTAGACCTGCTAGTTCTTTAACCGCTTTAACAACTTTCAATTTAGCTGAACCAGCCGCTTTCAAGATCACGTCGAATTCAGTTTTCTCAGCAGCAGCTTCCTCGCCGCCAGCAGCAGGACCTGCAACAGCAACTGCAGCAGCAGCTGGCTCGATACCGTACTCTTCTTTAAGGATTTCAGCTAGTTCGTTAACTTCTTTTACAGTCAGGTTAACTAGTTGTTCTGCGAATGCTTTCAAATCTGCCATTTTTGTATACAATTAATATTATTATTAAACCTTATTTTATTTTTCTTCTCTTTCAGAAAGTGTTTTTACAAGACCAGCGATGGTACCGCCCGCACTGTTAAGCGCAGAGATAACATTCTTCGCAGGAGATTGCAGCAATGTGATAACGTCTCCGATAAGCTCTACCTTCGACTTCAGCGCGCTCAGAGCATCCAGCTGGCTGTCGCCAACGTACAAGTCCGCGTCGATTGAAGCACCTTTCAGCAGTGGCTTTTCAAGTCCGCTCTCTTTTCTGTATTGCTTAATGATTTTCGCCGGAAGGTTGGAAACTTCTTTTGAGAAGATCACCCCAGAGAATCCCTTAAGCACTTCGCTGTCTGTAAATGCAGTATAATCGCTGTCTAGAATTTCCAGCGCTTTCTTTACAAGTGTGTTTTTGTAAACTTTGTATTCTACGCCCTTTTCAAAGCAAAGTTTTCTAAAAGCGTTTGTCTGCTCTACAGTAAGCCCAGCAGCGTCAGTGATGTAAAAGAAATCATTTTCTTTAAACTTCACCGCCAGCTCTTCTATGATTTGTTTTTTCTCTACCTTGTTCATAATTATAGACCAGCAAAACTGTTTTTATCAACTTTAACACCAGGACTCATCGTACTAGAAACATAGATACTTTTGAAGTAAGTTCCCTTTGCCGATGAAGGCTTCAGCCTTGACAGCGTGTTAATCAGCTCTTCAACGTTCTCTTTCAGCATTTCAGGAGAGAAAGAAACTTTCCCTACGCTCGCGTGAATGATACCTGTTTTGTCAACTTTGAAGTCGATCTTACCCGCTTTCACTTCTTTAACAGCTTTCCCTACTTCCAGGGTAACTGTGCCCGCCTTTGGGTTCGGCATCAGTCCTCTAGGACCCAACACGCGACCTAAGCGACCAACTTTTGCCATTACGGTAGGCATTGTGATGATTACGTCGATATCAGTCCAACCGCCTTCGATTTTCTTGATATACTCATCCAGCCCAACGTAGTCAGCACCGGCGGCTTTAGCCTCTTCTTCCTTGTCAGGAGAACAAAGCACCAAAACCTTTACATCTTTACCAGTACCGTGCGGCAGCGCGGCAACGCCGCGAACCATTTGGTCAGCTTTGCGCGGATCAACTCCCAAGCGAACGTCGATGTCGAATGAAGCGTCAAACTTGGTAAATGTGATGTCCTTTACTAAAGAACATGCCTCTTCAAGTGAGTAAGCTTTCTCAAAATCAACTTTTGCTAAAGCTTGCTTTCTTTTCTTCGTTAATCTCGCCATGATTAATTTTTAATTACTCTGCCCAAGGAGCAGTTCCTTCCATTTTAATACCCATACTTCTTGCAGTACCGGCAACCATTCTCATCGCAGCCTCTACGGTGAATGCATTCAGATCCTGCATCTTGGTTTCAGCAATAGTTTTTGCCTGGTCCCAAGTAATAGATCCTACTTTGTCACGGTTAGGCTCTGATGACCCTTTTTTGATTTTAGCCGCTTCCAGAATCATAACTGGAGCCGGAGGAGTTTTTACAACAAATTCAAACGACTTGTCTGAGTAAATTGTAATCAACACCGGCAACACCTGGCCTGCTTTGTCCTGAGTTCTAGCATTAAACTGCTTACAGAACTCCATGATGTTCAAACCTTTTGAACCCAAAGCAGGACCAACTGGAGGCGACGGATTTGCAGCACCACCTTTGATCTGCAATTTCAAGTATCCACTGATTTCTTTAGCCATCTTGCTACTCTTGTTTTTCTACCTGCATATAATTCAATTCGACAGGAGTGTTCCTTCCGAATATCTTTACCATTACATTCAACTTCTTCCTCTCTTCGAAGACTTCTTCCACAGTACCTGTAAAGCCGGTGAACGGACCGTCCATAACGGTAACAGATTCTCCCACAACATACGGTTTGTCAGAAGTCTCCTGGTATTCTTCCACTTCGTCCACCTTGCCGAGAATACGGTTCACTTCCGACTGACGAAGCGGCATCGGATCGCCGGCCCCTCCGCCTACATCGCTCAGAAAACCGATTACTTCGGGAGTTTCTTTGATAAACGGCACCAACTCGGCATTTGCGCTCAAGTCTGCAGAAATCAATACGTAACCCGGAAAAAAGTTGCGTTCGCGCACACGTTTTTTTCCGTTGCGCATCTCGTAAACCTTCTCTGAAGGGATCATAACCTGCGGAATCAAGTCCTGAAGTCCTTGTCTGGAAACCTCAGTCTCCAAATACGCCTTCACTCGTTTTTCTTTTCCGCTAACAACTCTTAGTACATACCACTTAAAGTTGACCATAGATTAATTACAATGAGTTGTCAAATAAAATAATTAAGCTCCTACTCCGTAGAATAGATTCATCAATTCCTGAAAACCCAGATCGATCAAGCCAATAACGACCGCAAAGATCAGGCATCCTACTAACACGAGGACTGAGCTATTCTGAAGCTCGCCAAAAGGAGGCCAAGAAACCTTCTCTTTCAACTCCTCGATAGAACCTTTAATAAATGTCTTTAACTGCAACATGATCATTCAATTGATTGGCACGGGGACAGGAGTCGAACCTACACAATTTTTCTACAATTGTTCCAAACATACACCCGCAGAAAAATTGCATCCCGACAAATCGGGATGCAAAGATATACATATTCTTTTCAATCACCAAATGCACCAAACTATAAATGATACACTTAGCAAAAATTAGTCTAGAATTTCAGTCACCTGACCAGAACCTACAGTTCTGCCACCTTCACGGATAGCGAAACGAAGTCCTTTTTCAAGAGCGATAGCGTTGATCAACTTAACTTCGATAGTCACGTTGTCACCTGGCATAACCATTTCAACTCCTTCAGGAAGAGTGATCTCTCCAGTTACGTCTGTTGTTCTGAAGTAGAACTGAGGACGGTATCTGTTGAAGAATGGAGTGTGACGTCCACCTTCTTCTTTAGAAAGAACGTAAACCTCAGCTTTGAAGTGAGCGTGCGGAGTTACCGAACCTGGTTTAACGATTACCATACCACGTTTGATCGCAGTTTTTTCGATACCGCGCAGCAACAAACCAACGTTGTCACCTGCCTGTCCTTCGTCAAGGATTTTACGGAACATCTCAACTCCTGTAATTGTAGAAGTAAGATCTTCAGCACCCATACCCAAGATCTCAACTGGATCTCCTGTATGGATGATACCTCTTTCGATACGGCCAGTAGCAACAGTACCACGACCAGTAATTGAGAATACGTCCTCAACTGGCATCAAGAAATCAAGGTCAACAAGACGCTCTGGCTCTGGAATGTATGAATCTACAGCA
>JAKSBZ010000248.1 GCA_022360875.1 Cytophagales bacterium
GTTTAAACGAGGAAGGCCAAAAAAAAACCACCCGAAAGAGGGTGGCAAGATAATATGCTTAGTGGGCGGCGAGTTCTTTGTCCCAGAAGAATTCCATTTTGAAATTGTAATCGGGATAAAGGATGAATTTTGCCTTGTTCCACTTGTTTTTTCCGTCACGGGTTGTGAACTGGTGCAGGTTATGGATCTTTTTCTCGAGGTTGGTGTCCTTGGCTGAGTTTAAATATTTTTTTTTGTCCTGCTGAAAGCAAACGCTGCTGTAGCTTATGTAATCACCCTGAATTTTCAGGATAAGTTCAGCTTTTGTCCAGCTGGAAAGATGCGTGGGGATGATTTCCAGTAGATATTGGCCAAGAGTATTGTAGATTTCATTTACTTCCATAATGCAATGAGTTAAAATGATGCAAATATCAGTCTAGGTGGTTAGTTCGAAACAAGAACGGGCTGGCTTTCAGCAAATGCCTTGAACTGGTCCATATGCATTTGAGTCTCTTTCTTGTAGGTGCTGGCTGTGAACCAGTTAGCCAAGCGCCAAAAACCTTTTTGCTCGTATTCATTGTAGCTAATCCACCGGGTGGTGTAGTCGTCAATTTTTTCGAAGCGGTGGCATATTGTCATGAAGGCTTCAGTTGTCTCGTAGGTGCTCGTGAATTCTCCTGGCAGTTTTTTCCGTATGATGGTTTCCGTGACTACATGGGTTTTATCTCCCAACTGGTAAATCAGCTCTGTTTTGGCTCCGTTTTTTCCTTTTTCACCGCTCAGCAGCCTTGAAGACAGGATTCCAGTTTTCCATTTGGGCAAGTTGTCAAGGTTGCTGTATAGTCCCAGCACTATGCCTATGGGTTGCTTAATGATGATCTCCTGAGTATACTTCATGTATTCGGCTGCTTTGGAATTGAAGAAAATAGGATAATTGAATATACTAAAAAAATGTATAATTATTGAAATCTTTTGCAAATAAGAAATGTAACGGAAGTTTTCAAATGAGCATTTGTTCGTAAAAAAATTACAAAATCATTGTTTTTTTATCTTTTATCAGGGTCTTAATCAAATTGAGTTGGAGGGGGGGATATTGATGAGAAGCGGAATTATTAAGCAATCTGCCTGCCGCGATTCTGCAAAGATAATGGGCAACTGTAAGTGAGTTTCCCCGGAACTGTTAATTCCGGGGAGAAAAGTTTTAGATAAACTCCAGATCGATTGTCCGTTTGTTAATGTCGGTGTGCACCACGCGAACCGTGACATTGTCGCCCAGGGCGATAATCCGCTTCGAGTGATTGCCGATTACTCGGTAGTTTTCTTCGTCGAATTCATAGAAATCGTCGGTCATGTTTGCCAGCCGCACCATGCCTTCGCAGTGCGTTTCGGTGATTTCCACAAAAATGCCCCATTCGGTAACACCCGAAACGATGCCTTCCCAGTCGCGGGATTCCAGCGATTCCATATACTCCACCTGCTTGTATTTTGTGGAGGCCCGGTCGGCGTCCGCGGCAATTTTTTCCCGCTCCGAGCAGTGTTTGCAAAAGCTCTCAAACTCATCGGCGTCTACCGAAGGTCCGCCGTCAAGGTAGTGCTGCAGCAGGCGGTGCACCATCATGTCGGGGTAGCGGCGAATCGGAGAGGTGAAATGCGAATAATGCTTGAATGCGAGCCCGAAGTGGATTTCCGGCTCCGTGCTGTAGCGCGCTTTGGCCATTGACCGGATGGCCAGTGTTTCCAGCACATTCTGTTCCGGTTTTCCTTCTATGTCGTTCAGCAGCTGGTTGAACGACTGCGAAACATTTTCCTCGTCCGGATCGATTCTGTGTCCGAACCTTTGCGCAAATTTGGAGAAGTCCGCCAGGCGGTCCGGATCCGGGTAACCGTGGATTCGGTACACGAAGGTGTCCTTTCTTTTTCCTTTGCGCAGTCCGTAGACAAATTCCGCTACGCGTTTGTTGGCCAGCAGCATAAAGTCCTCAACCAGTTTGTGCGCGTCTTTTCGTACTTTCGGGATCACTTCCAGAGGCTTGCCGTTTTCATCCAGCCTGAATTTTACTTCGGTTGTTTCGAAATTGATCGATCCCTGGGCGAAGCGTTTTACGCGCAGTTTCAGCGCCATGTCGTTGAGCGTGCAGATCTCGTGGGCATAGTCGCCTTGCTGCGTTTCAATGCGTTCCTGCGCTTCCTCGTAAGTGAATCGACGGTCGGAGTGAGTGACCGTGCGGCCGAACCACTCCCGTTCAATTTTTCCGTTGCCGTTCAGCTCGAATACCGCCGAGAACGTCAGTTTGTCTTCGTTTGGTCTGAGCGAGCACAAGCCGTTCGAAAGCCGTTCCGGAAGCATCGGAATGGTGCGGTCGACCAGGTACACCGAGGTGCCGCGGCTGTAGGCCTCGTCTTCCAGTTTTGAGCCCGGCCGGACGTAGTGCGTTACGTCGGCAATGTGAACGCCGATTTCGAAATTTCCGTTGTTCAGTTTTCGGAAAGAAATTGCGTCGTCGAAATCTTTGGCGTCGTGCGGGTCGATGGTGAAGGTTGGCACATCGCGCATGTCGCGCCGCCTTGCGATTTCCGCTGCTGGAATCGTCTGGGGAATTTTTTTCGCTTCGGCTTCCACGCTTTCGTCAAATTCGAAAGGCAGGTCAAATTCCGCCATAATGGCGTGAATTTCCGTTTCGTTGAGGCCTGATTTTCCAAGCACGCGCGAAATTTCCCCTTTCGGGTTTTTGTCTCGCGCCGGCCAGTCTGTGATGCGCACAATTACCTTGTCAAGGTGGTCAGCTCCGCTTATTTTGTCCAGCGGTACGAACACGTCGTTGTACATTTTCCGGTTGTCGGTAACCACGAAAGCATAACGCGGCGAAAGCTCGATGCGCCCGACGAATTCTGTGCGCCCGCGCTTCACGATTTCCGTCACATAGCCTTCCGGACGGCGCCCTTTGCGGCGGCCCGAATGAAGTGCGATTTTCACTGTATCGCCGTCCAGCGCATTGCCCAGGTCGTCTTTGCGCACCCAAATATCGCGGTCAAGTCCTTCAACAATCACGTAGGCAAACTTCGGATTGACAAAGTCCACCACGCCTTCCATGCTTTTCAGCGGTTTTTTAGTGGTGTAAAGCGACGGGCCTGCTTCTCCGATCATGCCTTGTTTGGCCATTATTTTCAGCATGTCGATTACCTTGCGCTTGGTTTTCCGGTCGTGAAGTTGCAGCTCCTTGCAGAGTTTGCGAGCCGTGTACGCCTTGTCAGGACGCTGGTCAAGAAGTTCAGTGATGACAAGCGGCAGCTTGTCTACGAGCTTCTTCTTTTTGCTGTGAGGCTTGAAGAAGCGTCTGTTTTTTGGTTTTTTATTTTTTGCCATGTTAATTTCAAAATGTTAATGTGCTGTCTGTTAAAACAAACAGTCTGGCGCGCTATCGCGCAAATTGATAAATAATTGCCGGACTCCTCTTGGCAGGAGTACAGGGGTAATTTTTTTATGAAAAAAATCAATGGAATCAACTGTGATTTTTTGCTTTCTCTCTTTTAGTAATCCAAGTATTTTTCCGATTGTTAAAGTTTGTGTAAAAATCGATGATAAGTAAAAATTCTTTTGAGAGGAATGCGGGAAAAGAGAGAAAGCGCAACGTTTGCTGGGTTGTTTTGCTGCGCAGTACTTAATACGAGAAAGGCGAAGAAAGAAAAAATTATTTAATAAAGTAAGAAATGCAGTAATATTTTTTTGTTACGGTTAGGTTAATTTTTATTTAGAGTCTGGGCATTGGCTTGATTTACAGTTGGATATGTATGTGATCATCGTGCCTGACCGAATGGCACCCTTGGAATCGAACGCGTGGATCTGCCAGGTTCAGCCGTTTCTTTAAATGCGGTTCGATGAATAGTTTTCCCAGTTTTTCGTTTTTCAGAAGAGCCTGAATCAATTGTTTGGTTCCTTCTTCGGAAAATCGCAGATGTTTGTTGATTCTGCCAAAAGTAAGGTATTTGGGAAAGTCATATTGAAAAAAGCCTTTTGACAGGCAGGTTTGCGTTTGGTTAAGCTCGTTTTTTTTGGGTGCCTCAAAAGCGCCGTAGCCGCTTACCGATTTCAGCTTTTGGCTTAGCGAGCCGTCTTTATTCTCATATACAAATCTTAAGTCCAGTTTTCTGCCGTCACTGTGGCTAAGGTGGGCAGCAGAGGGAAACCTTTTGTAAACGGAAAATTGGCATCCAGGTAGCGAATGCCTATTTCGGATTTATTTAGATTTTTTTCTGCATTTCTAAGCAGTTTGTTCATCTCAGGAACCACATAGTTTCGGTTGAGTAATACCGTAAGGTAGTTGGCTGGAGCTGTTCTGCTGCTGCGGGCAACGGGTTCCCTTCCGAACAGAGAAGCCAGAGGTGGAACAATGACATAAGTGGCTATGGTATAGCACAGAATGAAGAAGATTCCAGTTTTTCCTTTAAAACCGAATGATGTTTTTGCGATGACCAGCAGGCTAAATAAGTATACAATTCCTCCGATTTGCGTGACAAGTGTCAGCGCGGAAAAGGCAAAAAAATGCAAGGTGATTCTAAAAAAGGCATTCATTTTTTGAGTTGACAGACAGGCGTATGCGGTTTCGTTTAATGGATGTTTTCACTTGTGGAATGAGAAAAAATGTGTTGCGCGACAAATTGGGCGTGTTGTAAATGTAAAAAAATATCTGTTTTTTTTGTTAAAAAGTTATTGGTTTATTGACCTGGTTTTTTGACTATAGATTGTAAGAGCGAAGAATTCTGGGCATCCTTTAAAAGGAGCGACTGCCTTAGAAGAAACTTGTTGGACTGAGACACGCCCGCATAATGCAATTAAATAAAAACCACTTCTTCCACCGCTTTTTGTTTTTTGAGTTTGAGCGCGATTTGGGTGGTGAGCAGCACGTTGCGTTTGCTGAACTGGCTGATTTTTTCTTCGTCCTGTTCGCGATGGTAGGCCGTATTTACATCCTGGGCACCGATTGGGCTTTCGGGAACGGAAATCTGCAGCACATGCGCCAATAGCTCCAGAGAGATGTAGTGTTTGCGGTCGCCGAACTTCCAGAAGTCAAGTGTGTCCCAGTGCTGTACTTCCCAGGGCTTTTTGTTTTCCAGCCGCAGCGAAGCCGGCAGTTCAAGCTCAAGAGCGGTGGCTCTTCTGCAGATGTACGGAAAATCGAATTCCTTTCCGTTGTGGGCGCACAAAATCAGCCTGTTGGCCTGGAATCGCTCTTCCACAATCCGGAAGAAATGCGCAAGAATATCCCGCTCGTCTCCCTGCAGCGATTTGATGCGCATGCGGGGCTCATTCTGCGTGCGGTCGATGAAACCGATGGACAGACATATTATTTTTCCGAACTCGGCGTATTTGCCGGCATGGGCAAAGTAGGTGTCTTCGGGTGTTTTGCCGGGATAGCGCTGCAGGCTTTTTTCTTCCCAGAAAAACCGGTCTGTTTCTGGTGCTTCGTACCAGCTTGGGTATTGGCTGGCAGTTTCGGCGCTGAGTGTGAGCAGCTGGGCGGGAATTTTCATGTCTTTCCGGTTTTATGGGGCGTATTCTTGAATTTCGAATGATGCAGAGAGTAGATTTTTTAAGCTCTGACAAATTTTCATTTAATAATTAGTTAGATTTTCGACGAAAAGGTGAAATTGCAGATTGACCGGCAAGAGCCTGCTTTCAGGAA
>JAKSBZ010000348.1 GCA_022360875.1 Cytophagales bacterium
GATAAACAGAACCGCCTCAATCATCTCAATCAAAGCGCCGCAGGCATCCCCGGTTATCCCCCCCAATCGCTCCCGGCTTTGAGCCCGGGTCCAGAACCATACCGCCAGGGCCCCAATCAGACCAGGCCAGGCCGAACTCATTAAAAACACCATGAATGCTGGAATCACCAGACCCACCATCACAGCCAGACGACACTCGGTTCGATGTTTCGGATCAGAGCAGAAATCAGCAAATGCCTGCCCCAGTCCTTTGGGCCGGACATACTCAGTGGTCAGAAACAGAACCAGACCGGAACTGCGGCTCAGTACCGGCACCAGCAGCAACAGCAGCCAGTTGCCGGTCATCACCAAACCTATCACTCCAGCTGCCTTCAACAGCAGTGTCAGGATCAGGACGGTAACCGCCATGGCCCCACACAGCGGATCTTTTAGAATCTTCAGGGTGCGTTCCTGGTCACCGAGCCCGCCAACCCAGGCATCGGCACAGTCTGCCAGACCATCCAGGTGCAGACCTCCACTGGCGCTGACCAGAACTACGAAACAGACCACACCGGTCATGGCCAGCTGCACAGTATTAATACCGTTATGCCAGTTGTCCAGAACTGAACTCAACAGCAGACCACTACCCACGGTCAACAGCCCGAGAACCAGACCCACCACCGGCAAATATACCAAGGCCCGGCCCATATCTTCATCAGCAACATGGTCCAGAAACCGGGTCGGCAGACGGGTAAAGAAACCAATAGCCAGATAAAACCCATTCAGGTGTTTGGTGTTCCGGTTTGCTTGGTGATCATCCATCTCTTCTTGTTCTCTCAGCTGTTTTCAACTGCAACCTCTGGAAACATCAGCCGTGGCCATGGCTGACCTTGTTCATCTACATAAACCTCAATCCGGCACCGACTGCCATAAGGCAAATACATACGCCGGATAGATGCAATACTGGCTTCCGGCAGCTCCAGAATTCTGGCCAGTATCTGCCTGATCACCCCGCCATGGGTCACCAGCAGCACCTGCTCACCCGGTGCCTGCTGTATCAGTTGATCCCAGGCCTGCCCGACCCGCTGGTTAAATCGGGCCAGGGTTTCTGCCTGGGGAGGGGTATGCAGATAGGGGTTGCTCCAGAAAGCCGACAGGGCTTCCGGCTCAGACTGGTGGATCTCGGCATAGGTTTTACCATCCCA
>JAKSBZ010000280.1 GCA_022360875.1 Cytophagales bacterium
CCGTTGTAGATGTTCCACAGTTCCGGGCGTTGCGCACGAGGTTCCCACTGACCGAATTCGTCGCGAAAGCTGAACACCCTTTCCTTGGCGCGGGCTTTTTCCTCGTCGCGGCGTGCCCCGCCGAATACCGCGTCGAATCGGTGCTCGGCGATGCAGCGCAAGAGGGTGGTGGTTTGCAACGCGTTGCGCGATGCCCGGGCACCGGTCTCGTCGGCGATCCGACCGGCGTCGATGTCGTCCTGCACTTTGCCGACCACGAGTTCGACACCCATGCTTGCGACCGTGTCGTCGCGGAATTGGAGCACTTCGTCGAAGTTGTGCCCGGTGTCGATGTGCACGAGCGGGAAGGGAATGCGCGCGGGGAAAAATGCCTTGCGGGCCAAGTGTGCCACCACAATGGAATCCTTTCCTCCTGAAAACAGCAGGGCGGGATTTTCGAACTGTGCAGCCACTTCTCTTAAAACATAGATCGCTTCTGCTTCGAGTTCTTTTAAATGATTCAGGTTGTATGATCTCATGGTACTGTTAATTCTCGCTTGGGTAATTTACTTTCTGAAGTACTGCTTCAGTCAAAAGCTGAAGGCTGCCCTCCAAGTCCGCTTTATCCGTTTCGACCAAAATGTCAGGCTGTTCCGGAGCCTCGAACGGCGAGTCAATGCCCGTGAAGTTTTTGATTTCTCCTTTGCGGGCTTTGGCATACAGCCCTTTTACGTCGCGCTGTTCGCACACTTCGATCGGGCAGCTGACGAATACCTCGCAGTAGCTCTCGCCCAGTATGCCGCGGGCCATGCGTCGGATTTCATCCGTAGGGCTTATCAGCGAACAGATGGTGATGACGCCCGCCTGCGCGAAAAGTTTGGCGGTTTCGGCCGCCCGGCGAATGTTTTCTCTTCGGTCTTCTTCCGAAAAGCCCAGGTTGCTGTTGATGCCTGTGCGAAGGTTGTCGCCGTCCAGCAGCGCGGTGTGATAACCCCGGGCGTGCAGCGTGTTTTCCAGCGCCCGCGCCAGCGTGCTTTTTCCCGAACCCGACAGACCGACCATCCAGAGCACCGTGGCTTTCTGGCCAAGAAGCTTCTCTTTGTCTTTTTGCTGCAGCAGGGTGTCGAAAATAGGATAAATATGTTTGGTTGCCATAAGCAGTTTTTCAAATTGAGCGGTCACAGCGGCAAACGGCTCAAAAAATTCATTTCTTTTATGAAGAGATGAGCGTTTATTTGCTCGTTTTTAAATGCTTACAAATTTAAGTGTTTAATCACGAATAATAAAAGCGAGAAAGCTGAAGTTAATCAACTTTTAGATAATTTTATTCCCTACTTTTGCCCCGGTTTAGTACTAAAAATACCGCATTTGATTCATGATCGACCATAAACGAAAAGAATTGCTGGCTCTGGCCCGGGAGGCCGGAAGGGCTGTTTTGGATATTTACCAGAATCCCGAAGCCTTCGGGCATGTGGAGCACAAAGCAGACGACTCGCCGCTTACGCTGGCGGACAAGGCTTCGCACAGGGTGATATCGGAAGGACTGGCCGCGCTGTTTCCCGACGTTCCCGTGCTTTCAGAAGAAGGCGCCGATGTGCCTTATGAGCTTCGGAGCCAGTGGAAAGCGTATTTTTTGGTGGATCCGCTGGACGGCACTAAGGAGTTCATCAGCCGCAACGGAGAGTTTACGGTAAACATTGCATATGTGGCGGGCAATCAGGTGGAGTCGGGAATTATTTACGCGCCGGTCCAGGATGTGCTGTATTTTGGGAAAAAAGGCGAAGGCGCTTTCAAGCAAACAGGCGGACAGCCGCTTCAGCGTATTCGTGTGAACGCTTCGGAAAAGCGCATTGCCGTGCGCAGCAAGTCGCATGCCAGCACCGAAGAACAAGAAGTGCTGCGCCGCTACGGAATAAAGGAAGAAATATCGGTGGGCAGCTCGCTGAAGTTTTGCATGGTGGCAGAAGGAAAGGCGGACATTTACTACAGGCACGGACCGACGATGGAATGGGACACCGCCGCCGGCCAGGCAATCGTGGAAGCGGCCGGAGGGAAGGTTTTCAAAGGAGACCAGGAGAGGGTGCGCTTTTCTTACAATAAAGAAAATTTGTTGAACGGGAGTTTTTTGGTATTGTCCTGATTTTTTATAATAGAAGTGAGGGTATGGTAAAATTCGTAGATTGCGGAGGTGTTAGCTGCCTGATTTAAACGTGATTTAACTTTTCAAGTATTTGATTATTTCTGTCTAAGTAAATATTTTCTTTTTAACGATTCAATATATGTTTTAGAGACAATTTTAGTTATTTGGGTGCAAGTGCTAAACAACTAAGATTAAACACATGAAAAGAAAAATTTTGTCCTTTGGCTTAATGCTGAGCTTGGCATTCGGAGGGCTGATCGTCTCCTGTAACAACAGCGAAGACGCGGATGTGCTGCCTGCTGTGACTAACACCGGCTACAATTATATTATCCCGCCTGTAGGAACTACCGGACGGATTCAGGTGCTGGGAAATCCGAAAAACTATTCGGACACGGCAACCCGGCACGTGGTGTCTGTGGCTTACGATCTCAAAAACAGCAGAGCGTTCGACCTGAATAAATACTATTCCTCGGCTGCAAATCTGTCGGGAGATGTGCTGAAAGAAAAAATTTCCCAGATTATCAGCTCAGGGGCAAAAAAACTGGATTATTCGGAAAATAAGGAACCGGACAAGTTTGACGTTTGGGATATGTGCCGGGAAGGCGATCAGGACCCGAAGAACCCTGGAAAAGTTTGGCTGATTTATACGGAGAAATCGATTAACAAGAGCTTTCGGTCTGGCTCCGCAAACGGGGACAGCAAATGGAACCGCGAGCACGTTTGGGCAAAGTCGCACGGCGATTTCGGCACAAGTAATGGACCGGGCACTGACGGACACCACCTGCGCGCTGCGGATGTGAGTGAAAACGGCAGAAGAAGCAATTACGACTTCGCCGGCGAGGTAGGAGCATCCAAAGGGCTTAAAAACGGATATTACACGCCTCCTAAATCGTCAAGAGGCGATGTGGCCCGGATGATTCTTTACATGGAGCTTCGCTGGAATGCGTCGCATAATTTGAAGGTGGACGACAAGGTAGAGCCGAAAAATACGGATAGAGCCCGCCACGGGAAACTGTCGGATTTGCTGAAATGGCATAATGAGGATCCGGTGGATCCTTACGAGATCCGCAGAAACAATGTGATTTTTAAATACCAGGGCAACCGAAATCCGCTGGTGGACCATCCTGAGCTGGTGGAGTATATTTTTGGAAACAAAAAAGGACAGAGCTGGGACGGAGGCTATGTTTATTCGGCCAACTAACAGGCAGTTGTTTATAAGAATTAAAGAGGCAGTCTTCGGAAGGCCTCTTTTTTTTTGTTTTGATTTCTGTTAAATTCCCGGCCGGATTTTTTAACGAAAATATGAGAGCAGTAATTCAAAGAGTTTCGGAAGCATCGGTGAAAGTGGAAGGAAATGTAATAGGTGAAATCGGCTGGGGTTTTCTGGTGTTGCTGGGAATTGAAAACGAAGATGGTCCGCAAGATATTCAGTGGCTGAGTAAGAAGATCGCTAATCTTCGGGTATTTAGCGATGAAGAAGGACTGATGAACAAAAGTCTGAAGGATATTGAGGGCGGTGTGCTGCTGATCAGTCAGTTTACGCTGCATGCCAGCACAAAAAAAGGCAATCGTCCGTCTTTTATCCGGGCGGCCAAGCCCGATGTGGCCATACCTCTATACGGGAGGTTTCAGAAGCAGCTGGAACTTGATATGGGCAAAGAGGTGAAAACCGGAGAATTCGGAGCTGATATGAAGGTGAGCTTGGTGAATGACGGCCCCGTGACAATAGTAATAGACACTAAAGATAAACAATAATGGAAATAAAAGAAGCGCAGGAGCTTGTGGACAAGTGGGTCAAGAAGTACGGAGTGCGTTACTTCAGCGAGTTGACCAATATGACAATTCTGACGGAGGAAGTGGGCGAGATGGCCCGCATTATGGCTCGAAAGTACGGCGACCAGTCTTTCAAGAAAAGCGACGAAAAGTATGATCTGGCCGACGAAATGGCGGATGTGCTTTGGGTGCTGTTGTGTTTGGCGAACCAGACAGGCGTGGATCTGACGCAGGCGCTGGAAAAGAATTTTGAAAAAAAGAGTATTCGGGACAAAGACCGGCACTGGAAGAACGAAAAGCTTCGGTAACTGCCGGTGTTTTGCTGGATTTTGGCAGTATGCTGCGGGAATAATATCCGTTGATTCTCAATAGAATTTGCGGGCTTTTTCCTATCTTTAGACAAGCATTTTTATAAATGTTCATTTTCTTTTTTCAGAAAAATCAAACAATAAAACTCATAAATCATGGCAAATGGATTTTTTAACGTTCCTGTTGCGGTAAACGAGCAGGTGCTGAGCTACGCTCCTGGAACCACCGAAAGAAAGAAGCTGAAAGAGGCACTGGCCGAGGCCCGCGCGCAGCAAATCGATGTGCCGATGTACATCGGCGGTGAGGAAGTGCGTACAAACGATTTGCGCCCTATGACGCCTCCGCATGATCACCAGCATATTCTTGGTTATTACCATCAGGGCGATGCCACGCATGTGGAAGACGCTGTGAATGCCGCGCTGGGAGCTAAGCGTTTTTGGGAAGAAATTTCCTGGGAGCACCGGGCCAGTATTTTCCTGAAAGCGGCCGATTTGATTTCCGGCCCTTACCGCGCGCGCATCAACGCCGCGACAATGTTGGCGCAGTCGAAAAACGCTTTCCAGGCTGAGATTGATTCAGCCTGCGAGCTCTCAGATTTTCTTCGCTTTAATGTGGAGTACATGACGCAGATCTATGCCGAGCAGCCCGAGTCTTCGCCGGGAGTTTGGAATCGCGTGGAGCACCGTCCGCTGGAAGGTTTTGTGTTTGCGATCACTCCGTTCAATTTTACGGCAATTGCCGGCAACCTGCCGTCGGCTCCGGCCATGATGGGAAATACCGTTGTGTGGAAGCCGGCCAATGCGCAGATTTACTCAGCACGGGTGATTATGGAAGTGTTCAAAGAAGCCGGCGTGCCAGACGGCGTGATCAACCTGATCTACGCTGACGGTCCGACGGTGGGCGATGTGGTGTTCAGCCATCCGGAGTTTGCGGGTATTCATTTTACGGGCTCTACGGGCGTTTTCCAGACGATCTGGAAGCAAATCGGCGAAAATATACAAAAGTACAAGTCGTATCCGCGCATTGTGGGAGAAACAGGCGGCAAGGACTTCATTGTGGCGCACGCTTCGGCAGATCCTAGGGCAGTAGCCACTGCTATTACGCGCGGTGCGTTCGAGTACCAGGGGCAGAAATGTTCGGCGGCTTCAAGAGCCTATATTCCTCGGTCAATTTGGGAAGAAGTGAAAGGATACGTGCTCGAGGATCTTGCTTCGTTTAAAATGGGCGGTGTGGAAGATTTCACCAACTTCGTCAACGCTGTGATCGATGAAAAATCTTTTGACAAGATAGCCGGATACATTGACGAGGCCAAGAAGAGCAATATGGTGAATATTATTGCCGGCGGAAATTGCGACAAATCGAAAGGCTATTTTGTTGAGCCAACCGTGATCGTAACAGAAGATCCGCAGTACGTTACGATGAAAGAGGAAATCTTTGGGCCTGTAATTACAGTGTATGTTTACACGGATGCGCGTTTTGAGGAGGTGCTGGAGCTGGTTGACGAGACTTCTCCGTACGCTCTGACCGGTGCCGTGCTGGGCAAAGACCGTTATGCTCTGGAATTCGCCACGCAGAAGCTGAAAAATGCGGCGGGCAATTTCTACATCAACGACAAACCGACCGGAGCCGTAGTAGGCCAGCAGCCGTTTGGCGGCGCGAGAGCTTCTGGAACCAACGACAAGGCGGGCTCTGTGCTGAACTTGATGCGCTGGGTGTCACCTCGGTTAATCAAGGAAACTTTCGTCTCTCCTGTGGATTACCGTTATCCGTTCCTTGAAGCGGAAAAGTAAGGGAATAACTGAATATTGATAAAGCAGGCTGTCCTTCGGGATGGCCTTTTTTGTGTTTTATTGGAAAGGTAAGCAAAATGAAGAAGTAGTCTGAAAATGTCAGAACAGAGAGTTTAATACGTATAGGACTCAATTTTTTTAACAGAACAGTAATATATAATCATTTTATTATATTCTTTCTTGTTTAAAATTTGTGTTTATTTTTTTAATACACTAAAAAACATTACAGGGCTGAGCGCTCAAACCGATAGGCCGTCTGTACTAAGTTGGCTTCCGGCTTTTGGAAAAAATGATAAGCAAAAGCTTGGCGATTATTTTTGCTGAAGCCGAAGCATATGGCAGCTGCTTGGATAATAGTTGTTTTTTCGGAGAATTTATGTCGTGTTATTGAAAAAGGCGACTGGCAATTTTTTATCTGCCACAGAGTCTGTTTTTGATTTTTTGGAAGGAAACTGACATAAAAGGGAAATCGCAAAAATGTTAAAATTTTCCTCGATATGTCTGCATAAATTATCAGTATGTATTGATTTGGTTATTTGCAGTTGTTGAAATATAACGTAGATAAGAAATGATTGTGAAAGCTGAATCAGTGATAATTCAACTAAACCAAAAAAATTTCACAACATGAAAAGAAAACTTACCCTTTCATTGACCGGAAGGTTGATGGCTGGATTGTTGTTTTTCTTCGGATTCAGTACACAGACGGCGGCGCAGTTTGTTGCCTCGGACGTGCACCCCAATGTGTTGCGGGTGAAGCTGACCGAGGAATCTGTAGTCCGGATGAATGCTTCGGCGATGCAGCTGAGTTCGAATGGAATACTTCAAACCAGCCTACAGTCCATCAATCCGATTTTGGAAACTTGCAGCGCTTATCAGATGAAGCGTTTGTTTCCGTTTTCGGCAAAACACGATCACAAACACCGCAAGCACGGCTTACACCTTTGGTACGTAATCCGTTACCGCGACGGGGTTTCGCCAAAGAAAATTGCCGCGCAGTTCGGCCGGCTGGACGGCGTGCTTCACTCGGAGCCTGTCTACAAGAAAAGGTTTATCGACGGATACGATCCTTCGAAGAGCCAGGTGAGGCTGCAGGAACCTAGCCAAACGATTCCTGCCAGTGCTTCCAACGACACCTTCCTGGACCGGCAGTGGCACTACAACAATACCGGCGAAATAGGCGGTATTGCCGGTGCGGACATCAGCCTTTTTGAGGCCTGGGACTCCGAAATGGGAAAACCGAATGTAGTGGTGGCCATTACCGACGGCGGTGTTCAGTCCGATCACCAGGATTTGGCGGCTAACATATGGGTTAATGAAGCAGAAATGAACGGAACTGAGGGTGTGGATGATGACAACAACGGTTATGTCGACGACATTCACGGATACAACTTTGCCCAAGGCAAGGGCGAAATTGAGCCTGGAACACACGGCACGCATGTGGGAGGAACCGTTTCGGCAGTGACAGGAAACGGAATCGGCGTGGCTGGCGTGGCCGGAGGCGACGGCTCGGGCAACGGTGTTCGCCTGATGTCGCTTCAGATGTTTTCTTCTACCGGCAATGCTGACCCGGCTCCAGCTTATGTTTATGCGGCTGACAATGGAGCGGTGATCTCCCAAAACAGTTGGGGATATACCTCAAGCGGTGTTTTTGGGCAGGCGGTTAAGGAAGGAATAGATTATTTTATTGCCGAGGCCGGAGATTTTGAGGGAAGCCCTATGAAAGGCGGAATAGTAATTTTTTCTTCAGGAAACAACGGTGAAAAGAACACAGAGCGTTATCCGGGATATTATGCGCCGACGCTAGCTGTGGCATCTACTGACATTTTTGATGCCCGCGCCCCTTATTCCAACTTCGGCGATTATGTGGATATTTCCGCACCGGGCGGCGATACGAATCCAGGCGCTCAGTTTGGTGTGCTGAGCACCGTTCCGGATAATCAGTACGGTTTTATGCAAGGAACCTCGATGGCTTGTCCGCATGTGTCCGGGGTTGCCGGACTAATACTGTCGAAATACGGATCGGAAACATATACGCCTGAAGAGCTTAAAGCAAGGTTGTTTGCTTCAGCGGACAACATTGACGATTTCCTTGATCCGAACAGTATCGGTGCTATGGGAATCGGAAGGCTGAATGCTTTTAAAGCGCTAGAGGCAAATGACGGGGTTGGTCCTGTTGCTATTGCTGACCTGGCCGCCAAGGAAGTATATGCGCAAAGCGTACTGCTGTCATGGACTGCGCCTGTTGATGAGCAAAGCGGAAGCCCGAGCGGTTATAAAGTGTATTATTCGGAAGAGGAACTTACGGGGGAAAATTACCAGAATGCCGATAATGTCGAGTTTTCGGACAAAACCGTAGCCGGAGAGATGGTGGAAAAAGAAATTGACGGGCTGGTTCCTGATAAAATGTATTATGCGGCTGTGGTGGCCTATGATCTATGGAAAAATACATCGGAAGTTTCCAATATCATTTCATTCACCATGCTTTCGACAGGAAAGATTGTCATTTCGCCGGAGGCAGTGAATATGGATGTGGACGTGGCGGAATCTCCGGTGGCTTCGGAAGCAATGCTGGTCAGCAATCTTGAAGATTACCCGCTGAACTGGAAGGCAAAGTTTGTGCTGGGATCAAATGAATCCAGCAGCCTGATGAGCCATTCTCCTTTTAGTATTCCTGAAAATCCGGTGCAGACTGCGCTTGCCAAAAGCGGATTAACAGCTGCGCCGTCCAGCGCTGCGGTTGAGCAGTCGAACGTTGAGTTTTCAAAGCAACTGAAGTATGATCCTGATTTGGCTCCGGACGAATTTGTAGGTACCTCGGGTTCAAACAGGGTGTCAGCAAGTGCCCGTTTCGACTTAACAGAAGATTTTTTCCTGACGCATATTTCCGATTTTTACAGAAACAATGGAAATAATGCAGAGGTGTTTGTTGAAGTGTACAGAGGCGGCAACCTGCCGGATGAAGGAGTAAAACTTACCAGTCAGACTTATTCTACCAATCACCAGTCTGATGAAGGAAGCTGGGAGCATATTGAATTGCTTGAGCCTCAGCAGTTCAAGGCAGGTGAGACTATGTGGCTGATTGTGAGCTATCCGGAGGCGAATGAATATCCGATAGCCGTAAACAAAGGCGTTTCGGGAATTCTGGACAAAATCTTTTTGCGGGTAAATGAAGGGGAATGGCAAAAGATCGAAGGTGTATTTGAAAGTACCGTTGTCAAGCTTCGCGCAAGCAGCGCCGAGGGAGTGAATAACCTCAACTTCCTGACAATTACGCCGGAAAGCGGCTCTTTTGAGGGGATAGGAGAACAAGCAGTGGCTTTGGAAGTCAATGCTTCCAACACCTATAACGGAGAGTATACAGGCTATATCATGATTGAAAGCACTGATACGGAGAATCCTGAGATAAATATACCGTTTACCCTGAATGTAAGCGGACAGAAGCCTATGGCCGCGTTATCGCCATCATTTCTGGAATTTACCCCAGTGTTTGTTGGTAATGCTTCAGAACAAAACTTTATGATCAAAAATAAAGGATATGCGGATCTTGAGTTTGCGTCGGTCGCGACTACGGACAGCCAGTTCGAAGTAATATCTGAACTAGGCAGTATTGCGCCGGGGCAGGAGAAGAAGGTAACCGTAAGATTCCAAGCGCAGGGTGTCGGCAACCATCAGGCCGAGCTGAAGATGGAGACCAATGCTGGAAGTCTGTCTGTGCTTATGATCGGCGTTGGTATTGATCCGCCGGTGCTGGAACTTCCGGAAGAAGTTGTTCATTCGGGTGTCAATGCGGGTGAAACCGTACAGGTTCCGTTCATGATTCGCAATACGGGAGCATATCCTATGCATTTTTCCTTCCCGGGGATGGCTGCTGCTCATTTGCTTTCCAATCCTAACATTCAAAAAAACAACACCGCCCGTCTGGAGGGCTTGCCTTCTTTTGAAAAAGGGCAGGCAGATACACGCGCCGGACATCCGGTAGTGTTGGGCGCCGGTTCCGATGCGGATGGCACGTATACATGGATTGACAGCAACGAGGAAGGCGGGCCAATATATATTTGGAATGATATTTCTGAAGCAGGACAGAAACTCGATCTTTCTGACGAGGACAGTGAAACTGTGGATCTTGGCTTCGATTTCAAATATTACGGTAAAACCTATACACAGGTGAGGGTGTCGGCCAATGGTTATTTGAGTTTTGATGAAACACTGCCAGCGTTTACCTACACTAATGATCAGATACCGGATGCGGATGAGCCAAATGCGCTTATTGCTGGTTTGTGGGATGATTTCATACCTGGTGCTGCTCCTGAAGAAGGGGGAGTTTTTGCTAAGAGTTACGGAAGCCATCTGGTAGTCCAATTTGAGCAGGTGCCTCATTATCTCCACGGCGGATCCAATACATTCCAGATGGTGATTAGCGTGACAGGACAAATTGCTTTTTATTACAAAGAAGTGGAAGAAAATCTGTCTGCAACGATTGGTATTGAAAACGAAATGGGGAAAAAAGGAGCGCAGGTAGCTTTCAACACGGATTATGTTGAGTCCGGTTTGGCTGTGCTGTTTGGGTACAATCCGCAGTTTATTACCAATGTTACTCCGCTTGCCGGAGGTGTTGTTCCTGCCGGCGGCGAATATGAAGTGACAGTGGACCTTTCTGCCGAAGGTCTTAATGAAGGAACATATCACAATACGCTGGCTGTAGCGTCAAGCGATCCGTTCAGTCCTGTAGACGAAGTAGCTTTTGAACTGGAGGTAACCGGATCCGGGAATTATGTGATTACTGATGATGAGATTGATTTTGGAGAGCTCTTCGTGGGATTGAGCAAAGTGGCTTCTGCGACATTGAAAAACAACGGCACGAAAGCCATTGTAATGGATCTTATGGAAGCGCCGACGAATCCTTGCGTGAGCTTTGATTGGGACGGCGAGCGTACGGTTCTGCCGGGCGAGTCGGTAGAATTGGCGTTTAAGTACACCCCGACAGCACCGGAAGAGTATGAGGAAGAGATAAAATTCTCAACTGATGTTGAGGGCATGGAAGAGCTTGTCCTTACTCTGAAAGGAAAAGCGGTGAATCCGCCGGTGATTGCAATAAGTCCAGACAGGCTGATTTCGTATGTGAAAGCCGAGGATGTGGTGAATTTGGGTATTATGGTGAGCAATCAGGGAGAAGCGGATTTGGAATACCGAATCCCTGCAACTTTCTGGTCAAAGCCGGGAGAGCCTCCTGTACGGTCATTGAATGCCTATCAGCGCATGAGAGCTCCTGATTCAGCGCCAGCTGAATTGCAATCAGACGAGCCAACCCAGCCTGTGGCAGTCTTTGACGATTACGGTTACTCATGGTCGACCAGCGAAATGAAGTCGAGCCGGTCTTATGAATGGATGGATATTTCCGCTGCGCCGGATTTGGGTATTGTTACCGATGGTGCAGTAAAAGTGGGGCTTCCGTTCGACTTTGAATTCTACGGTGCCGCGTACGATTCCTTGTATATTGCCGGTAATGGTTTTGTGTCATTTATCGAAGGAGGTTTCGCTACGGGAACAATTGAAATTCCGAACCCTAATGTTCCGAATGCTATTATTGCTCCTTATAAAAAGTTACTCGATCCTTCTTCTTCAGGAACTATTCATTACTACCCAGGAAATGACTTTGTTATTGTCCAGTGGCAGGAAGTGGAGGAATATTCATTCTTCGGTTCAGGTGGATTGCTGACTTTCCAGGTGATTCTATACAAAGATGGAACAATCAAATTCCAGTATAAGAGCGTGGAAGAAGGCGTTGCTTCAAACCATGTTATAGGCATCGAAAACGCCGAGGGTATTGACGGTTTGCAGATTTCCCGCAACAATTCTGAATTTATTTCCGATGAGATGGCAATCACTGTGGATGTGCCTCAGCGTGGCATTGTGCCGGCAGGCGAGACCAAGGAAGTGATGGTTACAGTAGATGCTGCTTATCTTACTGACGGCGTTTACTACGATACGCTTTCGGTTTTCAGCAACGATGTGGTGATGCCTGAATATGAAATACCTTTGAAACTGGATGTGAAAGGCATGCCGAAACCTGCTTTCTACGGTTCGCTTAGCTTTGGAGAGGTTTACGCTTACACTGATGAAGGCGGCGAGGCAAAATCCTATTCCAAGTATTTCTCTATAAAAAATGAAGGAAGCAAAGTGGATCATGTAATGCCTCTGAAGGTGGGAACTCTTTCTGGCGGAAGCATTGCGGGAGTTACCGAGCGCACAGTCTTTAAAGTTGACGGTGTTGAAATCGGCACTGAGCCAATTGCGCTGCAGCCGGACCAGTCAGTGACTGTTGAATTGGTTTTCACTCCGGATCCTGAGCTGTCTGAGGCTTTCGATTTCAGCGGTTACGCTATCGTAAAAGGCGATGAGCCGGAGGGTGCGGGGAATGCCTACTATGGTGTGGCCTGCAGCGGATCGGTAATGCCTGCTCCGGAAATGCAGCTGAAGTATGATGATTTGTCGGCTGTCTTGATGCCGGGAGAAACCAAGGAACAAACTGTTAAGGTGCTGAACAATGGCAAGGGCTTGCTGCAATACAAATTCAGACCAAAATTTGGTGATCTGACGATTCAGAAACAGCTTAAGTACGATTCTGAGCCTGTAACCACAAGCTTCATCGGATTGGGCAACACCGGGTCGAAAGTGATATTGGCAACCAAGTTTGTTGCGCCGGAAGGCGGTTTCACGCTTACTCATATAAACAATTATTATCGCAGCGAAACGCTTGAAAATTACGGGTATGATATGACGGTATATCGCGGCGGAGACAATCCGACAGCCGGAGAGCTTGTACAAACCGTCTCACACGTTAATGAGCAAGCCGTGGAAGGTGACTGGGCAATGACGGAAATGACTGAAGCGGTAGATTTTGAGGAAGGAGAGGTCTTCTGGATAGTTATCGATTATCAGCTGGGCACTGAGTATCCGCAAGGAAGAGATACGGGCGTCAGCGGCATGGAGGGCATACACAAATATTCGGTGGACGGCGGAACCAGCTGGAAGCCGCTGGAAAGCGACCTGCCAGGTACGGCGCTTAAGGTGCGCGCTTTGAGCGGCTATTACTCTGACGAATGGCTAACCGTTTCCGATGCCGTCGGAACTGTACAGGCCGGCGACAGTGTAGAATTAACAGTGACCTTCATAGCGGATTTGGCTCCGGTAGAAGAAAACCAGGTGGATGTGGAAGTAACATCCAACGATCCGATGCAGCAGATGCTGAATATTCCGGCGAGTCTGACAGTCAACTCGGCTCCGGCTTGGGTGGATCCGATTGAGCAGTCGGAAATTGCAGAAGGCGAAACAGTGACGGCTTTCTTCCGCGCTGTTGACAAGTCTGCCTTGATCTACAGAATTGAGGGCGAAAAGCCGAATCTCGGTCTGGAGCAAAGCGCAAACGGTTTGGAACTGACTTTCAGTCCGTCATTTGACATGGCAGGTGAACATACCTTCACAATGGTGGCTGAAGACAGCTACGGAGCGACTTCTTCGCACACATGGACCGTGAATGTACAGAACGTGAACCGCTCGCCGAAAGCCATTGCCGAGCTCGAAAGAAGGATTTATCTGCTGGACGACAAGGAGCTCTCATCAGAAAGCTTCAAGTTCAAGGATTTGTTTGCAGATCCTGACAAGACGCCGTTCGCCGGGGATTACAGTTTGACCGATCCGTCGGTTGCGCAGGTTGCAGTAAGCGAGACAGGCTTTGTGCTGCAGCCGGTGGCGGAAGGTCTTGCAATGGTTACGCTTCAGGGATCCGATCCTGAAGGAGAAGCCGCGTCGGTTAGTTTCGAAATTGAAGTTCGGGCAACAAACAAGGCTCCGCAGGTAGCACAGCCAATCGGGCCTCGTTCCGTGGACTTTGACAAGGAACTAAGCATAGACGTAAGTCAGCTGTTTGCCGATGCTGAAGGCGATGCATTTGAGCTAAGTTTTACAGTTTCGGACGAGTCGCTTGTAAGAACTACTTTGAGCAACGGAGTTCTGCATTTTGCGCCTTTGGCTGAAGAAGGTTCTGTGAATGTGCAGTTGCTGGCGAAAGACTGGAAATCCAGCTCGACTGAAGAGTTTACCTTGAAAATTGTTCCTAATACTGTTCCGGAATTGGTAAGCAGTATTTCCGATTTGGAACTTAATGTTCCGGATCAGGCGAAATGGCTGCAGCTAAGCTCATTGTTCGAAGACAAAGACGGTGACGCACTAACCTATGCCGCGGAAGTGGAAAATGAGGGAATTGTCACTATAAACTATCAGGACGGGCGACTGCAATTAGTGCCGGTGGCTTCTGGAGTAACCACAGTGACATTGACGGTTAGCGATGGTCGGGGCGGTGTGACAACACAGCAATTCCGTGTAAGTGTGTCATACAGAATTCTGGAAGCAGGGGCCGATGCGCTTGAGCTTGGTGTTTATCCGAATCCAATGAGTGATCAGGGAACTCTTTCATACCGAATTCCTGAAGCCGGCGATGTGGAAATCCGAATAATGTCGGTTACTGGCAAGATCGTACGTATTATGAATCTTGGAGAACAAGCTGAAGGAAGCCATACCGTAGCGTTGAACCGCGAAACTTTGGTGAAGGGGATGTATATGATTCAGCTGGTAGTGGATGGAAAATCTCAGGAAGTGGTGCGAATGTTCGTGAAATAAATTAATTTATAAGCTATTGAAAAACCGGTGAGCATCTCATCGGTTTTTTTTGCTTTATTGAAAAGGTTGTTGGTGAGTTGTATGGGGTTGGAAATCAAAAAAAAGGAACTCCTGAGGAGCTCCTTTTAGAATTTATTATCTATTATGAAAAAATCAGGCAACTTGCAGTTTTTTCATTTTCGATTTTTCAAATTTTTCTTCGGCATAGGCCCTTGTAACGTGGAGGTCCGAAGTGTCGGTGGAAGACGGCATTTCGAACATGGCGTCGGTTACGATTGCTTCGCAGATTGACCGCAATCCGCGCGCGCCAAGTTTGTGTTCCACTGCTTTTTCTACAATGTAGTCCAGAGCATCGTCGCTGAAAGAGAATTTTATGTCTTCCATTGCAAACAGTTTTTCATACTGTTTCACAAGAGCGTTCTTTGGCTGAGTAAGGATCATCTTTAGAGTGTCCGGAGTCAGTGGATCCAAGTGCGTAACAACCGGCAGTCGGCCGATCAGTTCTGGAATAAGTCCGTAAGCTTTCAGGTCCTGGGCCGTTACGTACTGCAGCAGATTCTCTTTGTTAACGCTTTCTTTTTCCCTGAGCTCATCTGCCGAAGCAAAGCCCAGCGGCCGTTTGTTTAGCCGGGTTTCGATGCTTCGCTGGATGCCGTCGAAGGCTCCGCCGCAAATAAACAGGATATTCTCCGTGTTTACCTGAATCATTTTCTGGTCCGGGTGCTTTCGTCCTCCTTGCGGCGGCACGTTTACGACTGTTCCCTCCAGGAGCTTCAGCATAGCCTGCTGCACGCCCTCGCCGCTAACGTCGCGCGTAATGGAAGGGTTGTCGGATTTGCGGGCAATCTTGTCGATTTCGTCTATGAATACGATGCCTCGCTGCGCTGCGTCCACGTCGTAGTCGGCGGCTTGCAGCAAACGCGTCAGAATGCTTTCTACGTCTTCACCGACATAGCCGGCTTCGGTAAGCACGGTGGCATCGGCAATACAGAAAGGCACTTGAAGTGTTTCGGCTAACGTTTTGGCCAGATAGGTTTTTCCGGTTCCCGTTTCCCCCACCATTATGATGTTCGATTTTTCGATGGTAACATCGCCGAAATCGTTTTTCTGCATCAGGCGTTTGTAATGGTTGTAAACGGCCACGGTAAGGAACTTCTTTGCTTCGTCTTGTCCGACTACATAGTTGTCCAGCACGGCTTTTATCTCTGCAGGCTTCTGCAGTTTGAAGGACGGCACGGATTCCTGTGCCTTTACTTTCAATTCCTCCGAAAGGATCTGACTTGCTTGGTCGATACAGTGATTGCAAATATGCGCATTGATCCCGGAGACCATTAAGTCCACATCTTTCTTATGTCTTCCACAAAAGGAACAAGAAATTTGAGCCATATTATTCTTTCTGGTTTAAAGCACTATTGTGCAAATTATTTTTTTCTCAGTTGCTTTTCTTAAAAAATTAAAGCGAAAAGCCTGGTTGAATTTTTTGCAGGCATCTGAATAACGCCCGTCTTATCGACTTAGTATCCAATTGCATAATAGTGCAAAAAAGGATAAAA
>JAKSBZ010000113.1 GCA_022360875.1 Cytophagales bacterium
ATCAATGAGCATCCGATCAACCGGATAGGTGAACTGCTCCCCCTAAAAGAAAATTTTCAATAAAATTTCAGGATGTTTTTGAGAAGCAACTCATGACCTGTGGAAGACCGAAGGGTTACAGAATTGTAAACCCTTTAGAGGAAAATGTTTCAGCTTTTTGAAATTGTCGAGCTAAATTCTGGCTCGGACTTTCATAAGAAATGAAATCTTTTTCTGATCTGTGTACTTTTACCTTTTCGTTACCATTGTAATAATAGTCTTGTGCTTGAATTGAAAGGAAAAAGAAACAGAGAATTAAAGTGTATAAACTTTTCATAGTTAAAAAAATTATTAGTTATCGTAGTTCAATCGACTTAAGGGTAATTTCGCAATAAGAATAGTCCGCCGGTAACGCTTTTATGATGCACATCCGTTTCATATTACCTGTAAAGCTCACTTCAACGGTATCACCATTATTTTTTAGGTAGCCGAATTCATCATTGAGTATCTCTTCGTTACAGACTATAAAATTCCGTTTGCAATTGTAGCAACCTTTAGTTCCCTGAAAAATCCAAAAACGATTGTTATATTGTTCTTCGTCATAAAATCCATCAATATTTTCAGGTTTTTTATAAAACAGAAGCCCACTTTTCTGTTTCTCATTCGGAACCTCTGGAAAGTTTTCACTAGGCACTGTATCTATAGTCTCCGACCCACAACCGCATTCTGAATAAGTGGGCGTTTCGTCGCTCTTGCAAGCGAAAAAAAATAGCAACACAATAGAAAGCATCGCGAAAGGTATCTTCCATTTTAGTGCTAGCACTAAGAAAAAGAAAGGAAAAAAATTTGGCTTCTCTTGCATTTGGCTAAGATTTATAATCAACAATACTTAAATATAAGTTTTTTTTTATTTATTTACATAAAGATATATAAAATTTTAAATTTTTATTGTTTAGTCATAATAAAAAATAAGATCATTCATCAACAACTATCTCCTTTCATTTGTATGTTTTATTTTTTATACTTGTTTTATCTTGTTTATCGACAAAACGCAACACCTGCACTTCTCCTGTAAACCGCAGTGGTTTAATGAGTTTGCTGCGCAGCTGCTGGAGCTCGAACTGTTTTTCGTATAACGGTGTTTCGTCGATCTTGACGGCTTTGATTTGTTTTTGGAGGTCCTGCAGCCGGGAGATGAGTTTTTCTTTGGCATAGCCGGAAGCCTGGGGGATTTGCTTCCGGAGCTGCTGTTCGGTCTGCAAAAAGCGGCTGA
>JAKSBZ010000285.1 GCA_022360875.1 Cytophagales bacterium
AAATTTTCCGCACAGCAGCTCTTTTCATATCGAATGGTACAAAGCCATTGGATTAACAAAACTGGCTTGCTATAAAACTTACGAAAAGTTTAAAGCTGCCATTCATCAAAAATATTCCGACTCTGATCTTCCTTTTTCTTTGTTCGATTCGTCCATTGTAGATGCTTTGCAACAATCGGCCACCGAACTTTCCGAGGGGAAGTACTTTGAACATTTTATTGTTCCGGCAATTCAAGGAGGTGCCGGAACCAGCATTAATATGAATGTAAACGAAATTATTGCCAATGTATCGCTTACAAAATTAGCGAAACCACAAGGCGATTATTCATCCATAGATCCCATTGAGCATGCCAATGTGTATCAATCCACAAACGATGTTATTCCTACTTCGCTAAAAGTAGCTGTTATACAATTGTTAGTTGATTTGGAAGAGCGAATAAATCAATTGCGTTTTGATATTGAAGCCTTGGAAAATAAAAATCGGAATAAATTGCGAATTGCTTATACACAGATGCAAGAGGCGGTACCCTCGTCGTATGCAATGTTGTTTAGCTCGTACAATGAGGCTTTATCGCGCGATTGGTGGCGGGTATCAAAATGTTTCGAGCGCATAAAAGTAGTTAATTTGGGAGGTAGTGCCATCGGAACAGGTATTGCTGTGCCTCGGTATTTTATCATGGAGGTGGTTTCGGTTTTACAGCATTTAACTAATTTACCCATTACCCGAAGCGAAAATATGCCTGATACAACTTCGAACCTTGATTCTCTGGTTGAGGTACATGCCATATTAAAATCGCATGCTGTAAACTTAGAAAAAATGGTGTCGGATATTCGTTTACTGTCGTCGGATGTTCTAAAAGCTGGTGAGGTGAGTATTCCACAAAAGCAAGTGGGAAGTTCCATAATGCCAGGAAAGGTAAATCCGGTAATTCCAGAATTTGTAGTTAGTGCAGTACATAAAATTTATGCCAACGATATGCTAATATCTTCGTTAAGTGCACAGGGATGTCTCGATTTAAATGCTTATTTACCTGTAATCGGAAATGCTTTGATTGAGAGTATAAAACTGTTGATAGCTTGTAATAAATCCTTGAAAGAAAATCTTTTTAAGGGGTTACAAATAAATAGCGAGAAAGCAGAAATAAATTTATACAGCAGTACGGCAATAACAACGGCATTAAGTCCGTATATAGGATATCATAAAGCTGCCAGTTTGGCCAAAGAAATGAAAAATTCAGACATTGATGTTTACCAGGCCAATGCAAAGCTTCATGTTATGGATAAAGATAAGCTGGA
>JAKSBZ010000288.1 GCA_022360875.1 Cytophagales bacterium
AATGAGAAATTGGTTTCATTGGCTAAATTTGTTTGGAGAAAGGACGTTTCGTCTTTTTTAAAAGTTATACACCTGAAAATTTTTGCTCAGGTATTTAAAAGTAAAAAAGCATGTTTAGAGCATTTCATTTACGCTGTATATTGATTTTTTTACTGGGCTTTGCTTGTTCGTGGCAGGTATTGGCTCAGGATCGAACGTATGTTAGTCACAATTTTGATGGCAAAAAACTGGAGATCAGCACTTCTGACGGAAAAGTAGTTTTGGAGCCCTTTTCTACAAAGTCAGTCGAGGTGACTTTCGAGCCTTCAGGAACTTTCCAGAAAGATTCTTCGCTGGCCGTGGTGTACACTCCAAGTCCCGAGCTGGCTGTCAGTTTCAAAGAAACAAAGCGTGCACTGGATCTGGAAACAGAAGGCGTGCGCGTGCATGTTAATCTTAAGCCTTTTAATGTTTCTTATTACTACAGAGACAGTCAGCTGGTGCAGGAGGAAAAGGGCTACCAGGCAGATTCGATTTACCGTGGTTTTGCTTTTGCCATCAGCGGCGACGAGGTGATTTACGGAGCGGGCGAGCGATCAACGCCGCTTAATCGCAGAGGACACTATTTCGAGTTGTACAACAAGGCGCACTATGCTTACGGAGAAGGCTCGTCTTTGATGAACTACGGCCTTCCGCTGGTTTTTTCTTCAAAAAAATACGCGCTGTTGTTTGACAACGGGGGAAAAGGATATATTGACATCGACAACAAACGTCCGAATGTAATTGAGTTCGGATCGGTAGGCAAAAGAATGGCTTATTATCTTATTGCCGGAGACAATTATGCCGATTTGATGGGTGAATATACCCGCATGACCGGACGTCAGCCCTTGCCTCCTCGCTGGGCTCTGGGCAACATTCAGTCGCGCATGGGGTACCGTTCGCAGCAGGAAGTGCTGGACATTGCCAACAAAATGGTTGACAAAGGATTTCCGCTGGATGCTTTGGTGATTGATTTGTTCTGGTTCGGTCCGGATGTTCAGGGTCATATGGGCCAGCTGGACTGGGATTATGGCGCTTTTCCTCAGCCGAAGAAAATGATAGATTCTTTGAAAAGCATGGGAATAAAAACTGTGCTGATTACTGAACCTTTTGTGATTACGAATACTAAGAATTACTCAGACGGTGACGAGAAGAGGGTTTTTGCATTGGATACGCTGGGTGAAACCGGAACTTATGATTTTTATTTCGGAAACACGGCGCTGATAGATATTTTTAAACCTAGTGCCGGAGAATGGTTCTGGAAGAAATACGACAAACAAAATAAAATCGGCGTTGCCGGCTGGTGGGGTGACCTGGGCGAGCCAGAAGTGCATCCGGAGTGGATCCGCCATGTGAACGGAACTGCAGATGAGGTTCACAATATTTTCGCGCACTATTGGGAAAAAATGGTTTATGAGAAACATGCGCGGGATTATCCGAACCGCCGGCTGTTTCATATCAACCGTTCAGGCTTTGCAGGCTCGCAGCGCTATTCGATTTTCCCTTGGTCGGGAGACGTGGGCAGAAACTGGTCGGGCCTGAGGGCGCAGATGCCGATTATGCTGACCATGAGCATGAGCGGACTGGGCTATCATTCGTCGGATTTGGGAGGATTTGCCTCGCAGGGCGAGCCGGACAACGAGCTGTACACGCGATGGCTGCAGATGGGCGCGTTCAATCCGGTGTTCCGTCCGCACGGCGACTCACAGAACGATATTAAAGCCGAACCGGTGTTTTTCACCGAGCAGACGCAGGCGATTGTCAGAGATTTCATCAAGCTGCGCTATCGTCTGATGCCGTATATTTATTCTACAGCTTGGCAGAACACCCAAAAAGGAATGCCGCTGGTGCGTCCGACTTTCTTTGAGGAAGACACGCGCCAAACGCGTGAAATTACGGACCAGTATCTTTTTGGGGAAGCATTTCTTGTTGCTCCGGTTATGGAGCCAGGCTTGAAAAAACGTGAGGTTTATTTGCCGAATTCAGCAGACTGGTTCGACTTCTGGACGGGCAAGCGCTATGACGGAGGCCAAACTGTAACAGCGGAGCTGAACCTTGAGACCATTCCTGTATTTGTAAAAGCCGGCTCATTCCTTCCGATGGTTCCGGATTATAACAACATGGAGGAATACTCTTCTGCTAAGCTGGCGGTTCATTATTTCCCGGGCAGCAGTGCAAGCCGTTTTGCTATGTATGAAGACGACGGAGTGACTAAAGACGCTAATTTGAAAGGCGAGTTTGAGCTTATTGAATTTTCAGGCAAACAGGATGCGGATGGATTGAAGCTTTCTATGGAAGGCAATAAGGGAACGTATGCCGGCAAGCCTGAAGAGCGCGAAATTGCTTTTGTGGTTCATGCTCAGGAGCAAGCTCCTAAAAAAGTGTGGCTGAACGGCAAAAAAATCAAGCTTGCAAAAACCGAAGATGCGCTGAAGACTCTTTCTAAAGGAGCTTACTGGAACGCGGAAACTCATGAGCTGAAGGTGAAATTCTCTTGGGATAATGCTCAGAATGTAAACATTAGGATTAAATAAATTGAAATGTTTTCACAAAGAGGCTTGCGCAGACGGCCTGCTTTGTTTTTGAACAAGTACATACGACAACGCAAGGCCTCTTTTGAGGCCTTGTTTGTATACAGGATTTTGTTTGGAAATTGGAAGCGAATCCAAAGGTTTTTTGTTAAGTGCTGCCAGTGATTAAAAAATGAGTTGCTGCCTGGCTAAGTTGCTGGCAATGAGGTGTTATAGGAAATAATACAAGAGTGCGAAGCAATTAAAATCTGAAATTCAATCCAATGTTCAGTGAAAATGACAGCGCATTTTCTTGATTGAGTGAGCTGCTTTTGAAAAAGCGGTTTAGGCTTCCTGTTGGGTCAAACTCTTTTAGGATAGCCTGTTGGGTTTCGTCGGGTTCCATGTTTTTTCCTTCGATCTTTCCGATCAGAAAGTGCAGCCGCGCGTTGATTACGAAGTCGAATCTTTTGTTTAGCGCGTAGCCGATTCCGATTTGAGGCGACAAGCTTGCCATTCCTCCGGAAAGCTCTTGGTCGAGCAGCTGTCTGAAAATGTCTTTCGCTTCTTCAGGAAAACTGGAGGAGTTCATAAGTCTTTCCAGCTCTTCGGTAAAACCGGAAGCCGAATAACTAATCCGGGCATATCCGGTGCTCAATTGGGCCTGTCCGTATAGTTTTTTTGTAAACGGGTATTTATAGCCGAAGATGGCACTGAGCTCCGCAGCGCGGTAATCCTCGAAAACGTTGCGCTGGCTCGTGAGTTCTTTGGCTTTGTAGCGGCTGTACCGGCCTTCCAGCCCTATAGAAAATTTCCGGTTCAGAAAGCGGCTGTATGAGAGCTGCACAGTTGGTCCGGGTTTGAAGTGCGACCCGAGGGCGCCTTCCATAAAATCAATTCCCGCCGTTAGCTGCAGTGCATTGGGCGCAAGGAGTCGGTGTCGTCGGTTGAATTGAAAACCAAAATTATTTCTTCTGCGCTGAGCGATGGCATCTGTGCCGAGTAGAAGGAAGATAAGGAGAATAACCCGGATGAAAAGGATATGCGAAAACTTCATTTGGAATATGGTTTTTTTGGGGCAGGCTCTTTAATAGCGGCAATCATTGCTCTCGTTTTTCTGAAAGTAGATTGTCATGAAATGTTTACGCCGTTTTTATAGATAAGATTATATAAAATTACAAAATAAAACTAAAATACAAACTATTGAAACCAGTTGCTTCGCGGTTTTTCCTGAGTTGTATGGAGTGCCGGGGCAGTGTGCTAAATTCTTTTTTTGTGTTTTGCAGAGGATTTTTCAAGGAATATTTCGCAGCGGATGGAAAAATGGTAAAAGATGTGATAAATTGTGGGACAAATAAAATGGCATTACCCTGTTTGGAGACGGGACTGATGCCGTAAAAAAACTGGGCCATGAAAAAAGAACTTAAAGCTTTTCGCATTCTAACGCTGCTTGTGTTTGTTGCGGCGTTGCTGTATGTATATGCCGGCATGCCCGAGAGGGTTGGCGTGGATTTTACGGAAGACGGCACATTTACCGAGTTTGTAAGCAAGCGCGCTTTCTTTTACGGAAGTCTGGGCTTTGCCTTTGTAGCTAATATTGTGTTTATGGCTTTTGCCGAACTGCTGGCCAGAAGTCAGAAGGGAACTTTTGCCGCGAGCATACAGTCGTGGCTGGGTGGTTTTCATGGGATTGTCAACCTGATTATGGTGATTAGCGTGCTTTTTTTGGGCATACTAAATAACCCGGACCATGCGGGAGCTCAGCTAACCGTTTTAGTATATTTGGCGCCGCTATTGCTGTTAATAGCAACAGTTTGGCTTTTTGTGATACTTTTCAGAAAGAATGCTAAATAAGTTAATGTGGGCATCCTATGCGTCTTTATTGAAAAAGATTTTCTAATTTTAGACAACTGTTTGGAGCCTGAGCCTTTCGATTCAGGCTTTTTTGTTGTCATCCTTAGAGTGAGAATATTGTTATGGCAAAGATGAAAAGCGAAGCGGTGTATACCGAAGACAGCATCCGGTCGCTGGACTGGAAGGAGCATATCCGGCTGCGTCCCGGCATGTACATCGGAAAACTGGGCGACGGATCCGCCCAGGACGACGGAATTTACGTGCTGGTGAAGGAAGTGATCGACAACTGCATCGATGAGCATGTAATGGGGTACGGAAATCAGGTAAAGGTGAAGATTTCTGAACACCGGGTAAAAGTGCGAGACTACGGCCGTGGAATTCCTTTGGGAAAGGTTGTGGACTGCGTGTCGAAAATCAATACCGGGGGAAAGTACGATTCAAAAGCGTTTCAGAAGTCGGTCGGCCTGAACGGAGTCGGAACCAAAGCGGTGAATGCTTTGTCGAACTATTTTAAGGTGCAGGCTTTCCGTGACGGAAAAACCAAATGGGCTGAGTTTCACCAGGGAGAACTGGTGTATGAAAGCGGCATGGAGGACACCGAAGAGCAGAACGGTACGCTGATCGTGTTCGAGCCGGACGATTCGGTTTTTAAGAATTTTCACTTTATACCGCAGTATCTGGATGACCAGATTTGGAATTACGTGTACCTGAATGCTGGTCTGACTGTCAGTTTCAATAAAATAAAATATTATTCGAAAAACGGCTTGCTGGATTTGTTGGAAAAGAAAACCAACGAAGAGAACAACCGCTACCCGATTATCCATTTAAAAGGCGAGGATATCGAAATTGCCTTTACGCACAGCAATCAGTACGGCGAGGAATACTATTCGTTTGTAAACGGGCAGTATACCACTCAGGGCGGTACACATTTGCAGGCTTTTCGGGAAGCCTTTGTGAAAACGATTCGGGAGTTTTTCGGAAAGAACTTCGACGCCGCCGACATCAGAGCCAGCATAGTGGGCGCAGTGTCAGTGCGCGTGATGGAGCCGGTGTTCGAATCGCAGACCAAGACCAAGCTAGGCTCGCAGAGCGTCGGACCCGACGGGCCGACAATGCGCGCTTTTGTAACCGACTTTATAAAGAAACAGCTGGACGACTATCTGCACAAGCATTCTGATGTGGCCGAAGCGCTGCACAAGCGAATTATGCAGTCGGAAAGAGAGCGAAAGGAGATTTCGGGCATTAAGAAGCTTGCCAACGAAAGGGCCAAAAAAGCCAATCTGCACAACAAAAAGCTGCGCGACTGCCGCCAGCATTTCAACAATAAAAAGCATGTTCAGCGCGAGGATACGATGGTTTTCATCACCGAGGGAGATTCGGCCAGCGGGTCGATTACCAAGGCGCGAGATGTGCAGACGCAGGCGGTCTTCAGCTTGCGTGGAAAACCGCTGAACACCTTTAATCTGACCAAAAAAGTGGTCTATGAAAATGAGGAATTCAATTTGCTGCAGCACGCGCTGAATATCGAAGACGGCATCGAAGGGCTTCGCTACCGCAAGGTGATTATCGCCACGGATGCCGATGTGGACGGCATGCACATCCGTCTGCTGCTGCTGACCTTCTTTTTGCAGTTTTTTCCTGACTTAGTGAAACAGGGGCATTTGTTTGTGCTTGAAACGCCGCTATTCCGTGTGCGGAACAAAAAGGAGACAATCTACTGCTATTCTGAAGAGGAAAAAAACGAGGCGGTGAATAAGCTGGGTGGCCGGCCGGAAATTACCAGGTTTAAGGGGCTGGGCGAAATTTCACCCGGCGAGTTTAAGGATTTCATTAACGACAACATCCGCTTGGAGCCGGTGATTCTGAAGAAAGACACCTCTATACCGCAGCTTTTGTCTTTTTATATGGGAAAGAATACACCGAAAAGACAGGAGTTTATTATTGACAATTTGAAGGTTGAAAAAGATTTGGCTGAGGAAGTGGCGTAACTGCCGATAGATTGAGAGTTCATGGTAGAAAATACTAATTATTCAGAAGAAGAATTTCAAGAAGGAGACAGTCTGCATGATGCCTTGGTGATTGACGGCATGTTCGAGGACTGGTTTATGGATTACGCATCCTATGTGATCCTGGAGCGCGCTGTTCCGGCTGTCGAAGACGGCTTCAAGCCGGTGCAGCGCCGCATTATGCATGCCATGAAGGAAATGGACGACGGCCGTTTCAATAAAGTGGCGAACATCATCGGGCAGACCATGCAGTACCATCCGCACGGAGACGCTTCGATCGGCGATGCGATTATCAACATGGGACAGAAGGACCTGCTGGTGGATACTCAGGGAAACTGGGGCGATACGCGGACAGGCGATGGCGCGGCGGCGCCCCGCTACATCGAGGCGCGTCTTTCGAAGCTGGCCAACGATATTCTGTTCAACCCTCAGACCACCGAATGGCAGCTTTCCTACGACGGACGAAAGAAAGAGCCTGTGGCACTTCCGGTAAAGTTCCCTTTGCTTTTGGTGCAGGGTGTGGAGGGCATTGCCGTTGGACTGTCGACCAAGATTCTGCCGCACAACTTCGTGGAGCTTCTTAATGCTTCCGTCGATTTGCTGAAAGGGAAAAACGTAAGCATCTTTCCGGATTTCCAGACCGGAGGAATGATAGATGTGAGCAACTACAAGGACGGGCACCGCGGCGGAAAAGTGCGGGTGCGGGCTACTATTGAGTCGGTGGACAAAAAGAAGCTTGCCGTCCGCAATATTCCTTACGGGACGACCACGAACTCGGTGATCGATTCGATTTTGAAGGCGAATGACAAAGGCAAGATCAAGATCAAGAAAGTGGTTGACAACACGGCGCAGGACGTGGAAATACTGATTACCATTGCGCCGAACCAGCAGCCCGATATGGTGATTGACGCGCTTTACGCCTTTACCGACTGCGAGGTGTCGATTTCGCCGAACGCCTGTGTGATTCAGAGCGACAAGCCTTTGTTTACTACGGTAACAGATATTCTGAAACGCGCCAACGACCAGACCGTAGAGTTGCTGCGGCAGGAGCTTGAAATCCGACGCGGCGAGTTGATGGAAAAACTGCTTTTCTCTTCGCTGGAAAAAATATTTATCGAAAACCGGATTTACCGCGATATTGAAGAGTGCGAGACCTGGGAGTCGGTGCTGGAGACGATTGACCGAGGACTGGATCCGTATAAGCCTGGTTTTTACCGGGATATCAAAGAAGAAGACTTGGTGCGTTTGACCGAGATAAAAATTAAGCGGATTTCCAGATTTGACGCGTTCAAAGCCGATGAGCTGATGCGCAAACTGAAGGACGAGCTGGAAGAAGTGGAGCATAATCTGGCGCATCTGATCGATTTTGCAGTGGCTTACTACAAAAAGCTGTTGAAGAAATACGGCAAGGGCCGGGAGCGAAAAACTGAAATTCGAAGCTTTGAAGATATTCAGGCGCATGCCGTGGCGGCTAACAACGCGAAACTGTATGTGAACAGGGAGGAAGGTTTCATCGGTACCGGACTGAAGAAGGATGAATACGTCTGCGATTGTTCGGATATTGATGATATTCTGGTTTTCCACCGCAAGGGAACCTGTCTTGTGACCAGAAACGCCGATAAAGTGTTTGTGGGCAAGGATATTATCCACGTGGAAGTCTTCAAGAAAAATGACGAGCGCAAGGTCTTTAACATGGCCTATCTGGACGCTGAGAAAAAGCGTGCGATGTGGAAACGGTTCCAAATACTTGCCGTTACACGTGACCGCCCTTATGAGCTTGTGAAAGGCGGCCCGAAGTCGAAGGTGCTGTATTTTTCGGCAAACGCCAATGGCGAGGCGGAGAAGATAAGCGTGAAGCTTACAGCGGGTTGTGCGGCTAAGATTAAGAAATTCGAAATGGACTTTGCGGATTTGGAAATTAAAGGGCGCGCGGCCGGAGGAAATATTCTGACGAGATATCCGGTTTCCAAAAACGGCATAGCGAAAGCGGCCGAAGGGGTTTCAACGCTTGGCGGCGTGAAGATCTGGTACGACAACATGGTAGGCCGTCTCAACAACGAAGGACGAGGCAGGCTGCTGGGAACGTTTGTGGATGAAAAGATATTGGCGGTATACAAAGACGGATCTTACGAACTGACCAATTTCGATTTGGTGAACCGGTACGAGCAAAAAGACTTGTTGCTGATTGAGCAGTTCGATCCGGAAAAAGTTCTTTCCACAATTTACTATGACGGCCAGACTAAGTTTTATTATGTGAAGCGTTTCAGGGTAGAGCGCACCGCGATGAACAAGAAGATTCTGTTTCTTAACGATGCCCGCTCAACCAAACTGGTAATGGCTACAACAGAGCATGAGCCGCAGGTTGAGATCGTATATGTACCGAACGGGAAACGCGCGCAGGTGAAGCAGATTTTTGACATGGCTGTACTTGACTCCGTAAAAGGGCAGAAAGCCATCGGCAATCGTTTTGGAATGGGTCGCGTGAAAGACTGCAGAATTCTCGGTGCCAAACAGCAGGAACATGGCGTGGGCGATGCGGCCGAAATGGAATCGAAGGCAAAGCCGGATGACGGACAAGTTGATATATTTTGATGATATAGCTTGAAGAATTTGTAGTTTACAGGCTAAAAAAGCAGGTCGGATTACATGTTTTGGATTTAAATAAATATTTGCAGTAAATATGCATGAATATTCATGTTTATTTATTGCATTTTTTATGTTAAAGAAAATTGTTGCGCTTGCAGCTGCGCTTTTTGTTTTTTATACTGGGTTTGCTCAGAAAAAGCCTGAGCCTGGTTATGTGGTGCTGCAGAACAGTGATACTCTGTACGGGGGAATACAGTTTAAAAGAGGGGTGAAAACGCCCGGGAAAATTAAATTTCAGAATGCTGCTGGGGAGTGGGCAAAGTACACTCCGGAAGATATCAAGGAGTTTTCTTCAGGAAATTTGGTTTATGTGAGCGCTTCCGTGCAGGTGGAAATGAGCTCTCGCTACACGAACGATATGAATTACAGCAACAAACCGAAGTTGGAGACAAGAAGCGTTTTTTTGGAAACGTTGGTATCCGGGGAAAAATCTCTGTTTGTGAATAACTCAGCAAGCGGCTTTAATAATTTTTATATTCAGATCGACGGCCGATATGAATTGCTTTTGTTTAAAGAGTATTACAAGGATATTCAAGCCACTGGCAGGGCGCTTACGGTTAACACAATACGCGCAACGCTGGATACTTATAAGCGTCAGCTTGGGCGTTACCTGTATTTGAATGCTGAGTTAAGTCGTGCTATTCAGAGATCAAAATACTCTCGGCTTGATTTGTTTCGGCTTTTTAAACTGTATTATAAAACATCTGGGAAAGAAATGAAAAAGGAGGGGGTTCCTAAAAGATTTTCAATAGAGATAGGCGTCTTTTCCGGAGTTGACACTGAGAGCTTTGGGGCTTTGCCGAAAACTCATATGAGTTATAATATGAGAAGCGACTTCAAAATGGCTGCAGCGCCAATATTTGGTTTATCGTTTAATTATGCACTGACAGCAGGCAAAAATTACATATCCATGTTGGTTCGGCCCTCAGTAGGATTGTTAAACAGCGGGGGAGATATTTATCTTGGAAATCATGGAAAGGATGAGTTCAGGCATCATTTGAAACTGAAATATACATTATTGAATTTTGAAATTTTGCCAAGATATACTTTCTGCGGTGAAAGATTGAATAAATACCTGTACGCGGGTGTAGATTTTCGTTTGCTTTTAGGCAAATACGCACCGTGCACGGTTTATATGGCTAGACCGGACGAGGGGCGTGAAGGGGAAATGAAAGCTGATCCCGTTGAAGTTTATGATTCTTATGTTTACGGCTTAGTTGTGGGCACTGGCGTGGAGTGGAAACGCTTCAGTTTAGACTGTTCGTATAGGTTTTCCGGGCACAAAGCTTGGATTAAATTTGGATCGGTGAAGACTTACGGTTTTGGTCTTCGTCTGGGCTGCCGATTGTCCAAGCCGAAAGATGGACAAGCGATATAGAAATAACTTTGTCGGTGTTTTGAGTTTGCTAGAACTGAGAACAAACGGCTGAAAATATACAGACACCTCAGGAGAAAAATATCCTCAGCAGATGATAGACTGCTGAGGATATTTTTTTTGAGCTTTTTTATCTTTTTTTTTCGAAACTTCTATTCAGCCAGCTTTTGCATTACAATTCTCTTTCAGAAAAGGGGCTTGTGTGTGCGACTGGCGGATGCTGTTTGGCCTTGTAAAGAATGCTGGTTAATGTGATTTAGCGGGGAAGGACTGGAATGAAATGGATGTTGTGATATGTAGAGCAGGCGTGTTGAATCGATGCTGTTTAGAATAATTTATTACTGTGATGCAAAATAACCTGGCTTGTTTTTTATGCATCAATATGGGCCATAAAATTGAAGTTTAACATTAAAAATTTAAGAGTATGGATGGTTCAATTAAAGATTATCCGGGTTTCACAACTCCCATTAATGAATTGTTGGAAAAGAAAGATTTTGACATCTTAACAGATGAAGCCAAAAAATTGCTGGCAGGGGATTTAGTCGCTTTGGCATGGAAACAAAATACGGTTCGCACTGAAAAGCTTGGGGTAAGGGATATGCTGTCTATCGAAGAGGCATTCGCTAATCATAGTTTTCACGGCCATTCCAGATCTCCTTTGGTGGGAGCATGCTGCTGCTGCACCTGCACGCCTGCCTGTTGCTGCACTGCGGCGGCGGTTATCAAAGCAGCCTGATTTCCTCACTTTTACCTTTAGGGCGGAGAAGCATCTCCGCTTTTTTCATTTACGATAGCAAACAGCTGATTCTTTGTTTTCATTTGTCTGACAGCAGGATTTCGGCAAGGAGAGGACTTGAAAGGAACGGAGAATGAACTCAGCTGGAAAGGTGTATTGAGCCGCTGCTGTTTAGAATAATTAAAATTGAAATGCTGAATGATCTGGCTTGTTTTTTATGCATCAATATGGGCTAATAAATTGAATATTAACCATTAAAATTTTAAGTATGAGTGGCTCAATTACAGATTATCCAGGTTTCACAACTCCCATTAATGAATTATTGGATAAGAAAGATTTTGACGTCCTAACAGACGAAGCCAAGAATTTGCTGGCAGGGGATTTAATCGCTTTGGCCTGGAAGCACAATACGGTTCGCACCGAAAAGCTGAGAGTAAGGGATCTGCAGTCCATAGAGGAAGCGTTCTCCAATCATAGCTTTTTCGGCAACTCCCGGTCTCCTGTAGTTGGAATAGCTTGTTGCTGTTGTACTTGCACGCCTGCTTGTTGTTGTACTGCGGCATCGGTCATCAAAGCAGTATAATAATTTTTTACCACTCTTAAGGCGGGGAAGGATCTCCGCTTTCATTATTTACCAAAACAAACTACTCGATATATGAATGGCAAGTTAAAATCCCTTCCTTTTCAGCTTATTGAAATGGAGGACAGAATAGTATTGAAGCGGGGGCTTCATTCACTGGAGATTCCAGACAAAAGCGCACTGATTATTGTGAAGGTTATTCAAAAAGCCCTGTTGCAAAGTCCCAAAAGCGCTGACGAGCTCACGAAGCTGTTTTCCGGTAGTGTTCGGAATATTGTCGGCAGCTTTATTCAACACCTGATTGAAAAAAGATTCATCATTTCTGCTGAGGATGAATATCAATGTCCTGCTGACGGAGAAACGTCTCAGGATATTTTTTACTGGCATTTCAATGCCCATCAGGGGCAGGTAGCAAAAGCGTTGAATGAAAAGCTTTGGGCCTTTGTGGGAATCAATGAGTTAAGCAAGAAACTGATACAGTCTCTTTTCGCAGAAGGCAAAAACAATTTTGCGGCGGTCGACGACCCTTCCCTCCGCAACATCAAGTTTTTTAATGACAAGCATGAAATTGCAGATGATTTTTGGAAAGATGAGCGCATTGAAATAATACAGGAGGAAGAATTTTTGAAAAATCATCACGATATCGGTTTTATTGTAGCGTCATCGGAATTCGGGAGTTTTTATTTGCTGGAATCCTGGAATGCTTTTTCTGTAAAAAATAAAATTCCTTTCTACCCGCTCTTACTGCAAAATATGGTAGGATATGCGGGCCCTTTGGTCATACACGATGAAGGAGCGTGCTTGGAGTGCGTTAAACTCAGGCAAAATTCCGCGAGCCATGATTTTGAGGAAAAGCGCCTGGCTGAGAAATTCGCCTTCGAATCCCAGCAGCTTGTTGCTTATCACCAATCCATGCTGAATGTTTTGGCGGAGGTCGGGGCTTTTGATTTAATAAAGTTCAAGTCAAACATTCAGTGGGAGCTGAGCACTATGTGCGAAGTGGATCTGCTGGGAGGTTCGATGATAAGGAGGAAATTGGTTAAAGCGCCGCGCTGTCCTGTATGCAGTCCATTAAGCGAAATGCCTTTAGTGAATCTTCACAAGCAACTGACACCGGAGGAGGCATGGAAGGAAATCGAACAAACAGTAGGACACAATGAATGACTTAGCAACACCGATACGCAGACTCACCGATGCTTTGCCTCATTTATTTGATCCTAAAGTTGGAATTATTACAGAGCTGCACGAGCATCCTTTAGAAGCTGACTCCCCGAAATTTTTTCGGTTCAACGGTACGGCCGCCAACACCGAGGCCTTTGGCGAATACCGAAATTTTGCAATCGGAGGAGGCGCCGCCACAACAAGGGATTTAGCCTTGGCCAAAACAGTAGGTGAGTGTGTTGAGCGTTACTGCGCGGCAATTTACGATAAGCAGAAATTTCCTTTGTGTTCATACAATGAGGCTCCGTTCCCTTGTGTTCATCCCAATAAATTTGACCTGTACAGTCCGGAACAATACGCTCATCCAAAATTCGAGTTTGATGAGTTTACGGAAAATTCACCAGTCCGGTGGGTGGGAGCGCAGAATCTGGCAACGCAGGAACAGACGGCAGTGCCCGCTTCAATGGTTTTTATTCCTTACTTTTTTTATGAAAACGGAGACGAGACGCCTGTCATCCAGCCGATTTCCACGGGATTGTCATGTCATTGTTCTTTTGAAGAAGCTGTGGTGGGAGGCATCAGCGAAGTTATTGAAAGAGACAATTTTATGATGACCTGGCAGGCCAAGCTTTCCAGAAGAAAAATCAGAAAAGAGTCTCTGAGCGGACAGAATACCGATTTGGTCCGGCGTTTTGAGGAGGTCGGCTATGACATCCATTTGATGGATATTTCCAATGAAACCAAAATCACGGGGATTATGGCTGTAGCCGTAAGCGCGAAAACGAACTTTGTTCCTCTGGTGGTTGCCGCATCAGTGGCGCTGTCGCCGGAAGAGGCCGTGAGAAAGGCTTTAGAGGAATTGGCGCATACGGAACGATACGCTTATCAAATAAAAAATGAGCTGTCGCGCCTGGACGATTGCCATGATTTCGATAATGTGCTGGGACAGGTGCATCATGTGAATTTCTGGATGAATCCGGACGTGAGCAAGCACGCCGAGTTTCTGTACAGTTCTGAAGAATGGATAAATTTTGACGAATTGACGGATTTTTCTCAGGATACTCCGCTGGAAGAAATGAAAACCCTGGTTGCTATCCTCAAAGACTCGGGCTATGACGTGCTGGTTACGGATATCACCACTCCGGATGTCGAGAGCTTGGGAATGACCGTAGTCCGCGTTGTTATTCCGGGTTATCATCCATTGTTTATGGGCTATCACAAACGTCCTTTAGGCGACGGGCGTCTTTGGACAATTCCCCGGAAGCTGGGCTTTGAGGGCATTGATCCTAAGGCGGGAGATTATCCGTTTCCTCATCCATTTCCTTAACAATTATTCATCTTTTCAAAAAATCAGGGTATGTTAGATACATTGTGGAATCAAGTAAAAATAAATATTGAATCCGATACGCCTTGCTGGGAAATTTTCCATGAAAGCTCGAAGACAGGACACTATGACGGCACTTTGACGAACAGCCAGGTAGTTGAAGTGATGAGCAATTTATATGATGTGTTTCCCTACAAGCAATTTCCCGCCATTCCTTTGCCCGAAACTTTTGCGCCCATAGAATGCTCATTTATGGAGGCAGTTGCAAACCGGGTGACGCCTAAGGAAATTGCACCCGTAAAGCTTAGTTTGGAGCAGCTTCGGACAATTTTGTTTTGCGGATATGGCGTTACAAGAGAGAACAAAGACAGTGAGTATATTCACCGTCCGTTCCGCACCGTACCTTCGGGCGGGGCCTTGTATCCATTGGAGCTGTATTTTTATTCGAATGAAAAAGTAGAAGGCCTGAAAGCCGGGCTATATCATTATTCGCCTGTTGAGAACTCTGTGCAGCTTATCAGAGAGGGAAATTTTGATAATGAGATCGCTGAAACCTTGGTTGGTTTTCAAACTAATCTTGCCTATGATACTTCTTTGCTGATTTTCATCACGGCGGTGTTCAACCGCTCGACATTTAAATACAAGGAAAAAGGGTACCGGTTTGCGCTTTTTGAAGCCGGGCACGCGGCCCAGAATATTAACTTGGCGGCCACAGCTCTGGAACTGGGGGTTATCAATATCGGCGGTTATCACGACAGACTGGTAGACCGCTTTTTGAAAATTGACGGTTTGAACCACTCAACGATTTACATGAATGGAATCTGTAAAGGAAATTAGTCAAAAGGAACGGTTTGTCATTTCCCGGGGTACTGAGGCGGTCAGCTTGAAGGGCTTTCACTATGAATCCTGGGTTGTTTTGGAAAAACAGCTTTCTGTAGAAAACTTAGCCAAGGCATGTCTTTTTTCGGATTTGTCGCTGGGAGCCTGGAAAGGCCACTGGCTTGTGCATGAACTGAGCCGTCAGCTGAATATTGACGTCTACAGCAAGGTGCAGCCCCTGATCGGTATCGAAAGCGAAGACCAGAGGTATGAGGATACTATCAATCGGCTGATTGACAACGAAAGCACAGGCGATCAGAATTTTCTGATTGCTTACGAAAGCTGCAAAAAAATCATTCCCGCTTTAGTTAAGCGCAATATTGAATGGATATTGATTATTCCTCCCGCGCAGGAACATTTTTGGGAGCAGGAAAACCTTCAGTTTATTCAGTTGCTTTCGGCGGGTTTGGAGAATACGCCGTGTAAAATCGCTCTGTTGAATTACGAAGGTGCCTCTATTCCTCGGAATTGGAACGTTGCGTTTGATTTTCCAAAGGGCATCCAGCCAGTTTCCCGCAAATCTTTTCCTATTCCAGGCGTGGTGGACGGGCGCTTGGCATTAGCTTTAGAAGGGTTAATTCCGTCTTCAAGCCTTTATCTTCCAGGCAATCATGTAGTGATTGCGCCTTCGGAGCGGGGCAAGGAAAAGGCAAACCCTGCGTTTTTCATCAACATTTTAAAAAATGAAGAAAACTTTTCGCATCTAAGGACGTGCTTTGAGATTCAGGGTTTGAAAAATATCAGCGATACCGATTTTTTGCAATGGGAAGCCGCCAAGCGTTTTTCAGAGGGCGGCTATGGCGTAGCGCTGAGGATTCTGGAAGCTGTCCGCCTTAAAACTGTTGACAGGCTGAAAATGGCTTCGGTTGTTTCGCAGATTCAGAATATTCGCATTGCTCTTATGTATTTTTCTGAAGCCGCAAGCGAAGAAATTCCTTCGGAGGATTTGCCGAATGAATACAAGGCTACGCTTTATCAAAGCAAGGCCTGGGGGCTTGTGATGACTAACAGGGCGAAAGAAGCTGAGCCGTTTTTTGATTTGGCAAGAAAATATTTCTCTGAAGAAATTTATCCAAGAGCCTATCTTTATTTGCTGAATATTGCGGCTTTGAATAAGCTGAGAATGGGTAATCTGGAAGCGGCCTTCGCGCTTGAAAAAGAGATTGAAAACAAACTCGCTCAGCAAAATAACACGGATTGGCATATTTTGTACATCAATTCGATAAATCAGGCGCGCCTAAATAAGAAGATCAAAAACTACGAATCGGCTCAGGCTTATTACTTGAAAGCCTTCCATATCAACAGCAGCTTAAAAACCGAGAGCGATTTGCTGTATTTTAATCTGTGTTTTGCGCAGCTGGAAGAGCTGAGAGGAAATGACCAAATGGCTTTTATTTATTGGCTGCGTGTGTGCGTGCACTGGCTGAGCAATGAAGTTCCGGAGGCGTTGGCGCCTAGAGTTGCGCAGGCTGTTTTGCGGAAAGGACTGACTTCGGAGCGAGGTCATGCAGAAGAAATTTCCAAACGGCTGAAAGAGGATCTGCAGGCAATTGCCGTAAAAAACAGCTTTGTCGTTAGAAATATTGATGAAAAAGAAAATCTTTGCTTTAGCAGAATAGAAAGGGCTTTTGAAAGCCCGGAAATCGCCGTAGGAACTGCGGGCATGGGATTTATTGCTTCGTCGAAAGAGCAAAAAAGCGTTTTCTCGGGAAAGGAATACAATGCATTGAAAACGCTGGTTTATCAGGTGTTGTGCGGCTTGCTTCCCGAGCTGAAACAATATAAAACAATATTTACCGACACTCATTTTGGAAATGAATTGCCTGTTTCCTCTCAAGAGCTGGTTTCTTCATGTATCCGCAACAGGATTTCGAAGGTTGTCTTCGGAGAAAGCCGGTACTTTTTTTCTGAAAATGAACAGCTGAATTTATTAATGTCTTCCAAGATGAAAATTTGCGATGCTGTCGCTTTTGTGGGCCGCAGAGAAGATCTATTTATAATTCACTACAAGCGTTATAAAAAGCCGGTTGTTTTATCGGAAATGGAAAAGAGTATTTTGGAGAAAACTACAGGCAATTCAAAAGTTGCCGATATTTATGAAACCTTCGGCAGGGATGATTCCATTCTGGATGTCTTAAGAAAAATGGAAGAGAAACGTCTGATTACAATTTTTCTGTGAAAATGCAGGCCGTTAGGTTGAACTTCGAAATAGAACCTCAGGAGGACTCGCGATTATGCTGGGCGGCTGTGTCAGTGGCAGTTGCCCGTTTTTATGGTGAAAAAAAAATCAGCAGCCAAATTGATTTTGCTAAAAGCGTTTTTGGGAAAAAATACAATCGCTTTTGTGCTCCTGAAAAATCTCTGGCTGTCATGGGGAATTTTCAGAAACGGCTGAACAGGCCCTTAGGCAAAGAGGAAATCATTGCCGAACTGCAAAATCACCGTCCTATAGCGGCCTGCATGAAATTTTTTGTCGGCTGGCATTTGGTGGTTGTTTACGGCATTGACAAACGCGGAAATTTGCTCATAGCGGATTCTTTGTTCGGAAAATCTCAATGGCATATAGAAAGCTTCACTCATGCATATCGGCAGTACTATCATTGGACGCATACTTACAAGACCAAAAAGAATCGAAGCTGATGAATTTGCAATTCAAGCCGGTTAACCGAATAGTCGATAAGGTTGTTGTTTTTGCTGGAAAATTTTGATTTATAATTATCGGACTTTGTGTTTTTGTTTTTTTTTAAAAAGCGGGAACGTTATTTTATTACCTCAAAAGGCTCGGCGTATTGTGAGCTTTTACAAATCTAGGCAAAAGCATATCTTTATTTTTATTGGTACTTATATGTTTTTTTATGCGCTTATTGAAAGAATTAAAAAATACACTGAAGTTTCTGTTTTTGGGAACGATAATGGTTGCCGGGACTTCCAGCGGTGCACGGGCTCAAACTGCCGATGATACGGTTTATGTTAGTTCGCCGCGCTATGCGGAATTTTCAACGGCGGGTTTTTACAAAACGGAAAACAGCGGACGTGAAGTGGAGAACTTCAATGTCGGCTGGCGTTTTTATAAAGGAGACATGCCGCATGCGGAAGAGGAAATTTTCAGCGATTCGGACTGGGATCTTGTCAGTTTGCCGCATGGCTTGGAACTGCTTCCTTACCGCGCAAGCGGCGGAAAGAATTATCAGGGAATAGCTTGGTACCGAAAGCACTTTACAGTTGACAATCGCATGAAAGGCCGGAAGGTTTTCATCTACTTCGAAGCCATTATGGGCAAATGCGAAATCTGGCTGAACGGCAAACCTGTGGCCAAGCATTTCGGAGGCTTTCTTCCGGTTGTGGTGGACGCAAGCAGTCATGTGCGGTTCGGCGGCAAGACGAATGTGATAGCTGTGAAGGCCGACAATAGCAATGATCCGGATTATCCGCCGGGAAAACCGCAGGAAAGCATGGACTTTGCCTATTTCGGTGGCATTTACCGCGATGCGTGGCTGTTTTCGACCAGTCCGGTGCATATTACCGATTCGAACCGTTCCGGAACCGCGGCGGGAGGCGGCGTTTTTGTGCATTTCGAGGATTTTTCCGAAAAGC
>JAKSBZ010000289.1 GCA_022360875.1 Cytophagales bacterium
GATCTGCGAATTGGCAGGCGCTCGGATCCGACGAGGGTGCGGATGTCCTCTATTCCGTGAGCAACGATGCACCCACTCCTTTTCTTCATCGCATCACGCTGGCGGGGGATATCACTCAGATTGGAACCGGGCTTGGGGTCAGCTTTCGCCCGCGCCCTGCCGGACGGTCCGGCTGGGTGTAAACGGCAATAACATCATGCTCGCTGTCGAGCACTGACTGTAAATGGATGGCGGCAAACTCGGGGGTGCCGGCAAAGACTATACGCAGGGCTTTGCTCATATTTTTTGAGGCTACTTTTCAGGGCATCACAGACAAATAATCAGGGAATTATCGCCTGTGTATCAGTAAAAGGGAAAGCAGTTGCAGAAGGGATTTTAACTAACAGCCTGTCCGGTAGAGATGGATCAGGCTGTTATTTCAATCTGGAATCAGCGGCCAGCGGCAAGGCGCTGGTTTTTTTCCAGCTTTTTGCGAATACGGTCACGCTTGAATTTGGACAGGTAATCTACAAACAGTCTGCCATCCAGATGGTCATTCTCATGCTGGATACAAACCGCCGGCAGGCCTTCAAACTCGGCTTCAAACTCTTCGCCATCACGATTCAGTGCCTTGACCTTAATCCGGTTCGGACGATTGAGGTTTTCATAAAAACCCGGAACAGACAGGCAGCCTTCGCCAAATTCAGAAGGTTCTTCGGTAAGAGGCGTGATCTCAGGATTGATAAACACCAGGGGTTCTTCCTGGTCGGAAGAGAAATCCATAATAAAGAGCCGCTTCTGGATATTGACCTGGGTAGCGGCCAGTCCACACCCATCCGCTGCATACATGGTTTCAAACATATCATCTATGAGTGCACGCAGTTTGTCGTCGACCTGTTCAATGGTTTTGCCAGGTTCACGCAGACGTGGGTCAGGGAATTCCAGAATTTCGAGTTTCGCCATTATGGTAAGTCAGCCCTGCTTTTTATAACCAATATTCTTTTCATTGTACGTAAACTGTATGGGCCAGGCATCCGTAATTCTATCGTCAGCCGGTTAGTAACAGTAACAGATTTGGACAGGTCGTTGTTATTCCGGCTTACCCAGATGTCAGTGTTCCCTCTTCCTGCTGCAGGTATGTTCCGGAATCAGGATATGAGAGGCACCCGGAATGGCATCTTCAATATCTGCACGCGGTTACCAGGATTACCACAGCGTCGCAAGAACAGCCGTGACAGAACACGGTGAACAAAGCCATAGATATTTCACCCCGACAATGGGCTGTCGAACCATTTGTTCCCGGGCAACTGTTCCTGTCTATTGCAAACACTCCCCCCTGCTTTTTCACCGTTTTGTTAAAGGGGCAGGAGATCTGCTTGGCCGGATATATCCTGCGGGTGATGAGCATGATCCTGAAGGGCAATATTCTGATCGCTGGGCGACCATGCTGCAGAGCGCGACGGGTATGGCCCGGAGAGACCTGTCAGAAAGAGTGTGCCAGAGAGTTAACGATGAGCAGATTCTACGCATAGCAAAAGAGCGGGGAAATATTGTTGGAACCTTGACCAAACTACTGCGTTCACAAAAACCAATTTCAAGATTAACAGCTTATGAATTTATTA
>JAKSBZ010000158.1 GCA_022360875.1 Cytophagales bacterium
CCGGCGCAGTTCTTCATAAAGGGGGTGAAGCAAAAGAAAAAGCGCCTTGATCCATCCGTTGAGGGTGCTTTCGGCAATTTCTGCTCCGCTCCGCCTGAAGCGCTTTAGCTGCCGGTTTAACGGCAGGTGATCTACAAATTTACCCACTCCAAGATCGGCGAGAACGGCTGCCCCCGCATTGCTTCGCTTGAGGGGCAGGTCATTGGGAAGCGGAGCGATAACAATCTCTTTGGAAGGCAAAAGGTATTTTTTCCGAACGATGCGGCGCACGTAAAACTTCGCCGGTTCCATTTCCAATACCTCTGTCACTTCTTCTCCCAGGGGTGTCGCGCCTGTCAAATCCCCTTCGGGAAGCAGAATTTCTTCTCTTCGCTCCAAATGCTCTGGAAGCGGTTTCCGAACGGGATTTTTCCCTTTTCGGCGCGTATAAGTCACCGTTTGCGCGGTGGCTTCCGTTTCTTTCCCTTCCTTCTTTTCATCATCCAGGTCGAGTGTCAGCTGGTTGGAAGCCGGAGCAAAACGTTCGGATTTCTTTCCATAAAGCATTTTCTGGAAATAGGCCAACTGCTGTTTCAGCTGCCGAACCTCTTGGGTAAGAGAGTATATTTGCTCATCCTTTGACATGTTATAATTTACTAAAAAACAGCCTTAAATCATACACTAAGGCTGTTTTTTAGTAAAAGAAAATCGTTTTTTTTGACTTCGACCCTGAAGGCTGACCCCTTCCAGCATCATGGCTAAAGTCGCCCAATTCAGAGGAATTGACTGCTTATTGGGGGCTATGGAAGGAAGTTCAATTCGCCCGCTTTCCAAGCGTTTGTAATAAATCGAAAAACCCTGCCGCTCCCAGCGAAGCAATTTGATCCGATTTCGGCGACGGTTAAGAAAGATGAAAACATCGCCGCTGCAAGGATCTTGTTTTAATTCATTTCGGACTAATCCGCTCAGCCCGTCGAACCCTTTGCGCATATCCGCAGCCTCGCGGTACAGAAACAGCCGGTCGTTGCCGTGTAGCGCTAGCATGTGAGCAAAAGAAGTTGCTGGACAGAATCCAGAGAGGAATTTTCTGGCAATGTAATTTTCACCCCATTGGGATAATGGAGCTCGAGCTTGCCTAGAGGGCATACGGGCGCGGGCGCTTCTATCGAAACAAAACCGGAGAGCCTAGCGGACTCCTGCAGCTTTTTTCGCCAATATTGAAAAGTGAAATAAGTAATATTTTCTCGGAGGCAAAATTTCTTGATGGAAAGATCCCCCTTTTCCCATTTCTCGATAAGCTCGAACATTTGTTCTTCTTTTGTATGTTTCATTGTCCAAAGAATTGATTATGAAACAAAGATAGCTGCTGAGCAAGAGTTTGGCTAGACGTGGGTTGCCGAGGGGTTACATCCTATGGGAGTCAACGCGACTGTGCAATACGGGC
>JAKSBZ010000123.1 GCA_022360875.1 Cytophagales bacterium
CCGCTCCATAACTTACCCTGTAGTTTTCTACATTTTGACCTTTTAAGTAATCAGCAGATTTTCTGAATTCCTTAATGATATATGTCCAGGTATCTTCTTCTGTAGCTCTTGGCAAATCAAAATCATCATCAGGCTTCATAACCTTTTCAAGCAAAATAAGTCCGCCGAAAACTTTAGCCTTTTGAAACAGCGTCCAAGCACGAAAAAAATGCGCTTGCCCTAACAAATTTGCCCTTTCGGCTTCATTCATTTCAATCTTTGATTCCCCAGACAGCCGAGTAATCACTTGATTAGCTTTACGCAATTCTCTGAAAGACCACCCAGCATCAAAATTCGAGCTGTTTACCAAGTCTTTGTTAATCGTCCAAATTTTACTATTTTTAGTGGTTTCATAATCGTCTCCTAAGCATTCATACAGCATTCCGGCATCCATTTCAAATTCACTGTACAGCGAATTTAAAAAGACCTGCACCATTTCCGGGGATTCCCATGCCACTTCTTCATTAAACTCTGACCGTGTTTCTTTATCCAGTATCTCGTCTTCACATGAAGAAAGACCTAAAAACACAACCATCAAGATCCAAAAGGATTTATTTATTTTCATCATTGTCAATTAAAATGAGAGATTAAGACCTAAACTAAATGTGCGCATATTCGGATAATTATCATGCTCACTGGTATTGTCTTCAGGATCAAATAAATCCCATGTTTTTTGCCAAGTCAGCAGATTCGTACCCGCAACGTAAATTTCCAGTTTCCCAAGCCTCGAAGACTTAAGCAGTCTTTCTGTAAAATTGTATCCGATTTTTAAAGACTTTAAGCGCAGATAATCATTATCAAGAATCCAGAATGTGCTGTTTTTATAATTATTTGGCTGGTCCCCTAGCCTTGGCAACACACTGTCCGGATTTTCCGGGCGCCAGTCTTTTCCTTTTGCCCAAGAATAGTGACTGTGCTGTATCAACCGCCAACGAATATTGTGTTTGCCCTGGCCTACCCACGTCGAAGCATTATGCGCCCCCTGGAAAAGCATATTCATCGACCATCCTCTATAAGCCAAATTGGCTGTTATACCATACACATTCTGCGGATAATAACTTCTTCCGACTGTCTGAAGATCCCGGACATTAATCTGTCCGTCACCATTCAAATCCTTGTAACGAATATCTCCAGGCCGCAATGTCGATACGTCATCCGGGTAAGGGTTGTTCAAAAGGTCATCTACATTCTGATATAACCCCGTACTGGTAAGCCATTTTTTTGCAGAAGGCTCCTCTTGTGTGTCTCTCAAATAAGGATCCTTCATATTCTCAGGAGACTCTTTCCTTTCTTCCCAAAAAGAGGTGAAATAAGAATAATTAACACCCAAATCCACCTTTAGCTCATTGAAAAACGTCTCATGATACAACAGGCTAAGCTCATACCCCCCTCTTCTGGTTATACCCGCATTCTTGCGTGGAAAATCAAGTCCCAGCAAAGCGTTACTTTCATCCACCGCTTTGATAAGTATATCTTTTCTTCTGTACAGATAGGTATCAAAAATCAATTCAAATTTATTCTGGTAAAAGCTCACATCCATACCTAAGTTGTAGTTAGTTTGAGTCTCCCAGGTAATATCCGGATAAGCCAGCCGGTCCTCATATGAATGCATATTTTTTTCTCCTCCGAAATAATGCACACCGCCTAACTTATATGCTCCCATATACCGAAAATAAACCGGGTTTCCATTAGAATTTCGAATAACATCGTTTCCTGTTTCCCCGTAACTGGCGCGCAATTTCAGTTCTCCAATTACATTTTCCGGTACCAATCGCCTAAAGTAGTTCTCCTGACTAATTCGATATCCGATACTCATACTTGGAAAAAAGCCCCATTTGCTTCCCGTCCTAAAATTTGAACTCCCATCATAGCGGAAATTGGCTTCCAAAAGATACTTTTCAGCATAATTGTACTGCATCCGGCCTACGATTCCCATTCGCCCTTGTTCCAAACCATTACCTCGGATATCCATATTGTCGATAACTCCAAGATCCAATTCATCAAGAGCATTTGTCAAAAATCTTCTTTTTTGGGCCAAAAAATAATCATACTTAGATTCATGCTGACTAAAAACTGCAAGAGCATGAACATTGTGATTTCCAAAGGAACGCTCAAAATTCACATGCCCTTCCAATGTATAAGAGCGATCGTATTTATGATTCTCACTAAGCGATGGCGGATTTTTAGGCTGGGGCTCAGTATCCTCAAACTTATTGTAAAGATCAATCGGAGTACTCCATTGCTTATAGAGCTTATTCACATCATCGTAGCTTCCCACAGCCTTCAAACTTAGCCCCTTAACACCCGGCACCTGATATTCCAAATACAAACGGCTCTCAAAACGCTGTATCTCCTCTTTCCTGTAACCCCGATCCGGATCGATAAACACCAAAGGGTTAGCATTCCAATAAGTACCATACCTGCCGTCACTGTACCGCGGCGGCATCGGACTAGTAGACCCTATTCTATGAAATGCTTTAGCATGCAACCACTCGTCTCCACTAATCGGCTCATCATCAATGCTTTTTCTGAAGTTCAGATCCACACCTATTTTCAAACCAATTTTATCAAACATATGGTCCAAATTGGTGCGTATATTATACTTTCTAAATTTTGAAATATCTGTGGAATACGGACTTCCCTGCAGATTATACCCTAAACTGGTATAGTAATTCGTATTCCCTTTTTTTCCGCTTACACTTAAATTATGCCGGGTTGAAACAGCAAAATCCTTGTAAATATCACGTATATTCAACACCCCATAATGATCCGGATCAGAACCATCCATATACTTTTCAATAACTTCTGGAGTATAAATATCTGGATTATACACAGGTCCTCCCCCCATGTTATAAGAAGCCCGGTCACGCAATTCAATCTGGTCCCTTGAATTCAATTTGTCCTGCCAAACCGTCGGCCTTGCCCATTGCGTGCTTCCGGAATAATTAATGGTCACGCCGTCAGTTTTCTCTCCCCGCTTGGTGGTAATCAATATCACGCCGTTTGCCGCACGCGCACCATAAACCGCACAAGCCGCCGCATCTTTCAAAACCACGTAACTGTCAATATCATTCGGATCAATGTTTCCGTAATCGTCACGGATAATTCCGTCAACAACCACTAACTGGTTTTTCATTCCCCTAACCCGAATTTCAGGAGCATCGTCGCCGGGACCACCGCCGTTCGAACGGGTAAACACCCCCGCTATTCTACCAGCCATGGACTGCTGAATATTGTTGTACGGCACATCCACAATTTCTTCTGACTTCATCGCAGCCACAGCACCGGTCAGGTTGGCCTTTTTCTGCGTACCGTAGCCGATAACCACCACCTCTTCCAACTCCTCAACATTCGGCTTCAATGCTATATTTACCACGGTCTGGTTCTGAACTTCAACTTCCTGCGTAAGAAACCCTACATAGCTGAAAACAAGAATGCTTCCCGGCTCAACAGCAAGAGTAAACTCACCGTTCAGATTGGTATTTACACCATTGGTTGTGTTTTTTACGAAAACGCTGACACCAGGAAGAGGTTCTCCTTGCTCATCCTTCACCACTCCCTTTACCTGCTGTTTCTGCTTTTGTGAAACCTCCGCTGTCGGACGCACATCTTTTTTCTTTACAACCACATGCTTGTTCTGAATTTCATACTCCAGTCTGCTTTTGACAGTAAAAATCTGGTTCAGAATGCTTGTCATCGACTGCACATCATCGTTGAACTGCACGACCTGCTTTAGATTGATTTCCTTCGAATCGTACAAAACGGTGTAATCACTTTTGTCTTCAATCAGCTGAAAAAGCTCCTGCAGGGTCAGCTTCCTGTTCTTTAAAAATGAAAACTCGCTTTCCGCAGCGCCAACCTGTTGCATCGAAAACAGGAACAGCATACAGAAAACCAGCCATCTGCCTGGACTCCTGAAGCCAGAAGCCATGCCTTTTAATTCTTTTTTCATAATTTTAAAATTGATTTTAAAAGTTTAATAAAGAAGGGAACTATCGAACAAATGAACATCTGCCAACCGCTCATTTGTTCTTAATCCTTTCTTATGTCTTTGAAATGGAAAATTCAAGCAATACGAACCCGGCCAGCCTTTTTTAAAAAAGTCTAATCTCTCGTCCCGCTAACTGGTTCGCGGTTTCTAAAATCTGAAAAGTATCACTGTGGAGTCTGTATAATTTTTCACATAAGCCTGTATCTTTCGTCTAAATCATCTGTCGACAATCAATAATTACCCGGCGTCCCTCAACGATGAAAGAATGAGCCGTCTTCAGCGCTTTCAAGTCCTCAATAAAGGTTTCAAAATTTCCTTTATACTGTTTAAAGATTCCCACAATCTTAGTGGAAAGAAATTCCTTGCTTCTGCATTCAATTTCGATATCGAAAAACCGTTCAAGTTCAGGAATCACTTGCTTAAACGGCTTGCCCTTCAGAACAATCGTATGATTTTTCCAAGCCAAAATCTCCTCCTGCCTAAAGTGCTTTAGTTCCACTTGCCGACTACTCTTCCCATAGGCCAGCTGCTCGCCCGGCACAAGGTACTGAGTACGGTCTGGCCGCCCCAGTTCTACCTTCACTTTTCCTTCCACCAGACTGGTGTACACTTTGTCATCAGAATCATAGCTTCTCAAATTGAACTGAGTTCCCAGCACTTCTACGTTATTATGCCTTGTTTTTACAATAAAAGGCTTGTTTGCGTCTTTTTTTATTTTAAAAAAAGCCTCCCCATTCAGAAAAACCGACCTGGTTTTGCCCGTAAAACGGTCAGGAAAAACCATTACGCTGCCAGCATTTACAGTCACTTCAGAGCCGTCTGACAACAGCAAATCCTGAGCCTTTCCGTATGCCACAGAAAGCTTGTGCAATACCGGAGGTTCCTGAGCCAGCTGATTGCTTTCAAGTTTTATCATCTTGTTCTCTTGCGTTACCCGCAGTTCGCCTCCTCTCGGAATTCC
>JAKSBZ010000177.1 GCA_022360875.1 Cytophagales bacterium
CGATAAGCGGAGAAGCAACGAGAATAAAGCTCAGCAGAAAAAGCGCCGCCGCAATGCCGGACATCCTGCCTCGCCCTCCTGAATTTACGTTGATCATGCTTTGGCCAATCATCGCGCATCCGCCCATGGCGCCCAAAAAGCTGCAAACCATATTCGACAATCCCTGCGCCACGCATTCTTTATTTGAACTCCCGTGCGTTTCTGTCACCTCATCCACCAGCGACAGGGTCATCAGGGATTCAATAAGACCAATAGCCGCAAAAACCAGCGAGTAGGGAAAAATAATCCGAAGCGTCTCCAAGTTCAGAGGCACCTGCGGAATATGAAATGAAGGCAAACCGCCGGCTATGCTTGCTTTGTCGCCAACCGTCACGGTATCCAGCCCCAAAGCTACCGCCAAACCCGAAACGATCAAGATTGCCGCCAAACTTGAAGGCACAGCCTTTGTCAGTTTTGGCAAGAAATGAATCACTGCCATTGTCAGCAGAGCCAGTCCAAGCGTAACATACAGCTGCGAGCCCTGCATAAAAACCAGCTCGCCCGCGGCATTCGTTGTTTTAAACGAAGACATCTGCGCCAGGAAAATAACGATCGCCAGTCCGTTGACAAAGCCCAGCATCACAGGATGAGGAATCAGCCGGACAAACTTCCCCAGCCGGAGTATGCCTGCCATCGCCTGCAGAATACCCATCAGCAGCACTGCGGCAAACAAATATTCTACCCCGTGCAGTTTCACCAGGCTGATCATCACCACAGCCAATGCTCCAGTCGCTCCGGAAATCATCCCCGGTCTACCTCCGAAGACGGAAGTCACCAGCCCCACCAGAAAAGCCGCATACAGCCCAACCAAAGGCTCCACGCCCGCCACAAAGGCAAAGGCCACCGCTTCCGGCACCAAAGCCAAGGCAACAGTCAAACCCGATAAAACATCTCTTTTCAGCTGCCCAAGATCCCTGAGCTCCTTCGTCAATGAATTCAGCATAAATATTTTTTAGTTGTTCAATTTGTCTTTTCAAAAAAAAAGAACTGTATCTACACAGTTCTGATTAATAGCGCGCAAAAGTAGAAAATATTACAATGACGAACAACTAAAATTAAAATCTTGCAAAAACAGTATCGCAAAATACCCTAACCCCAAACCCGGACTAGTACGCAAGATACCGATCAAAAACAACTTGGGTATAAGCCTTGGCCTTTTTCAAAGCCTCCTCTGCCTCGAAAGCGTCCAAATAGCTCGTATTATAAATCGTATCTTTTTCGGTGCTGTAGACCATATGCTTTCCCTTATCGTCTATCCAGCCCATTCCTCGCTTCGAGCAATAGTAGGCAAATCCGCGAGTCTGCGGATCAAGCATATTCTTACTCCATTCAAATTCCTCTGCCGGCAATTGCAGCTGCGCCAGCAAGGTAGCCGGTATGTCGTTCTGCTCAGCAACGGAAGAAACTTCTTTGCCCCGGTACTCCTCTTTGAGTGCAGGCCCCCACAACAGCAATGGCACGCGGCGGGAATCCGGCGCATCCTGTTCCCAGTTCCTCGGCGAACTGTGCCCGTGGTCAGCCACTAAAACAAACAAGGTATTGTCATACCATTCCTCTGCCTTGGCCTTGTTCAGGTATTCGTTCAAACAGCTGTCCATATACCATACACCGCTCATATAGCCGTTGTGAATGCCGAACTGCGTAAAATGACCAGCTGCCGGGTGATCGTATGGCGAGTGCGAGCTTTGCGTGAAAGCAGCGGAAAGAAAAGGCTCCCGAAGCGGCTTTTGGTCCTTCAGCAAGCGGGCAAAAAGATACTCGTCGTGAGCTCCCAGCCGGCTTGTCTTTTGTCTCGAAGGAAAATCCTCTTCATCCACAACCGTCTCCATCCCCTGAGAATACAGGTAAGACTTAATGTTTCCGAAATTCAGCTGCCCGCCGAAGTGAAAGCTTGTTTGGTATCCTGCGCTTCTCAGAATCCGAAGCATGGACGGAAGATTGGGCGCTTTGGCCGTCTGCGCGCCCACCGATGTAAACTGCTGAGCTGGAAATCCACTGAAAATCCCCGTCATGCCCTGGTCGGAGCGCTCAGCCGAAGTGTACACATTTTCAAAAAACAATCCTTCACGGCTTAGGCGATCGAAATTTGGCGTTATGCCTTTGTAACCGCCAAGACGCTCGACAACATCGCCGCCAAAACTTTCCAGAACCAGCAAGACAATATTAGGTCGCCTGGTCTTCAGCACCGAGACAGTCGAATCGGCCTTGAATTCAGGGTGAAGGCTATTGGCAATGCTTTCCGCTTCTTCTTTTTGAAAATATTTATAAGGATTCCCCTTTAAATTTTTTTTATTTTTCATCCAGCTCCTTATGAAATTCCATGTGGAATTCACAGCCAAAAGATTGACGCGGTTGGACTGCGAAAAATACACGTCGCTTTGCCGAATCGGCATTTCCTGCCAGCCTCCGCGAATGCCCAGCACATCAAAAGTCAGCAAAAGCAAGAAGACCGCAGTTCCGGAATACCAGGGTGTTTGAACCTGCCTTTGGCTTTTCATCATGCGCTTGTAAAGCCAAACGCCCAGCGCAAACTGAAGAGCAACCATAAAGATCACCGCAGCAATCGTAGAAAACGGCGTTATGCGCATTACTTCGCCGGGCTGCTCCAGATAAAGCAGCACCTTATAGTTAAGCTTGGAATTCCATTCCGGAAACAAAGGCATTTCTCCAGAAACCAACGCGGAATTCAACAAAACCAACAGATAAGTAAAATACTTGCTAATGCGTGATGTGACTCTGTTCTTTTTTAAAAATGACTGAACAAACAGCAAGACCAAAGGCAGCGCCAAAAAATAGCAGGCCATCGACACATCCATGTAAACGCCTTTGCGAAAAGCTGTCATTAATTCGGATGCTGTGTTTTCCTGATACAACGACCAATTGTAAACCAAAAACAGCAGCCTGTTCACAAAAAACAGGAACAGCCAAAAGAAAAACTGTCTAAAATAATTAAATATAAACTGAAAAGGCATATTGATATTTTTTACTCCGTGGGCCGTCCTGCATTTAGTTGAAGCTCTGTGTAAACCTAAATAAATCTATTCCGCGGCGAGCTTCAGCGCTTCATGCAAGGCAAACTGCCTGCAATTCTGACAAAACCCATAAATCCCTGCGAAGATAATAAACAGCGACAAGCCCGTAAAACAGAAAGGCAAAGTTTCTTCATTAATCCAAGCTAACCGTGCATGATAATGGCAAGCACATCTATTGTCAGCCAACGCTTTCCGGCGCTGTCACAACTTCCGGATCCGAAGAAAAGCTCCTGTCGCTGGTAATGCCCGCTCCCCAAATCATTCCTTCAGCATCCCGAACCGGACAGCAATAACAAACAGCCTCAGCAAGTTCTCCATTCGCTTCTTTCATGAAACGAACTTCCTTTTCCCCTCCATCCAGCACACTTTGGAATGTGCTCAACCAGAATTCTTTTTCTTCAGGAGCGACTCCCTCAAACAGCTCCAACGCATTCATCCCCGGATGCACTTCTTTCCCGTTCAGGGCAGCCGTCTCCGCATACTTCTCATTAGCGAAAAGAACATTCATTTTTCTGTCCAGTATCAAAAATGATTCATCGCTATGAGAAAACACTTCTCCCAAAACTGCCGTGAGCTCATTAATCCGATTTTCCATCTTTATGCGCTCAGTAACCACTCTAGAAAACGCCACACCTCCGATAATGCTCCCTTTGTTATCCTTAATCGGATAACAAAGACTCTCGTTGACAGACAATTCCCCCTTTTCATCATATGCCTCACCCCTCAGAGTAAAAGTCTCCCCAGCCAAGGTTCGCTCATAATTCGGCTTCCAGACCTGCCAGAATTCTTCAGGTAAAAAATCATGGATGCGATCATCAATCTCACACTTCCATCCGCGCTGTTCAAAACGTTTCTGCAATGCATTGTTGACGATCTTCACCCGAAAATCCGTATCATAGGCAAACAGCGTCCCTTCCATATTGTCAATCAGCGCGCTAAGATAATTCTCGTTCTCCGCAACCTGCCGCTGATTTCGCTGCATCTCCTCCTGTGTCGCAGCAAGTTCTTCCAGATGCTGCCGCAGCTCTTCCTCCTGGGAGCGAAGCTCTTCAGACTGAAGCTGCGACGACTCCAGCAGACTTTTCGTCTGCTCGTTAATATTGACCACCGAAACGGTCGAAGCAAAAAGCTCGGCCAGTTTTTCTGAGAAATCAATATGATGCTGCGCAAACGCCTTAAAAGACGCCAGCTCCATCACGCCAAATACTTTTTCATCATGCACAAGCGGCACAATCAGCACCGCCGAAGGAAGAGCCCCTCCAAGTCCGGAGGTAATATGAATATAATCGTTTGGAATATCGGTGAGATAAATGGATTCTTTTTCCAAAAAAACCTGTCCTGCAAGCCCCTCTCCAGGCTTAATCGTTTTCTTCAGGAATTTCCTTCGCTCGTAGGCATAGCAGGAAACCATACGAAGCACTGTTTCTCCGTGCTTTTGCTCAGCGATAAACAAGCCTCCCTGATTTATGCCAAGATAGTTTACGAGCTCAGAGAGCAACCGGTCCGAAAGCTCTTCCAGCGAAGCGTGTGTGTCTCTGAGGATTGTGCTGAATTTTGCTGTTCCCTCGGATATCCAGCGGTTTCTCTCCTCAACTTCCTTCATGTTTTTCAGCGCATCTCTCATCGAAATCAGCGCATTCCCCAGCTTGTCTTGCTTGCCGTTCAGTTCAAAAGGCGCATCGTAATTCCCCTTTTCTATCGCCCGGGAAAACTCTGTAGACGACTGCACAACATCTGCCAAAGAAATGTATTCACTTTTTAAATCATTGAACTCACGAAGAGAAGATTTTTTAAAATTCAATTTGCCGGCTTCCTGTTCACGAACTATCCTGAAGA
>JAKSBZ010000252.1 GCA_022360875.1 Cytophagales bacterium
CTCCGCTTTGAACCACCATTTCCGGATCAATATTGTCGTTGTCCAGTCCCCAAATGCCAAGGTTCCTTCCAAATACCGAAACTTTCACGCTTTGCAGCGGACCAATCCATTTTGCCGGAAAATTGTACCTCAAAGAAAGCTCCTTCAATTTGATATAATCGGCATCAAAAATATTGTGAGCTTCAGCCCCATGATAAAAATTCTTACCATAGGTTTCCGCATCAATTCTTACGGTATTTTTCTTCGTTTCAGTAACCGTGTAACTTCCATCATCATTGTAAGTGACCTTGCCCTGGACTCCGTCAAGCACAATCCCGTTTTCACGAATGCCGTTGGCTGCCGTTTCCTCCAGAATTCCGGAATACATTCCCCACATATGCGAAATAGAATAATAATTGCCCCCATGCTGTATTTCAAGCAATGCGCCCAATGTGAATCCCTTATATGAAATTTGGTTGTTCAATCCCAAAATATAATCAGGGGTTACAGAACCTAATACCACAGGATTGTCAGTCTGCATATAATGGCCTTTAGAATCTATCACTTTATTTCCTTGGCTGTCATAAATAAAATCCGTTCCCATAATGGCTCCGTACACTTGTCCGACTCTTGCATTTACAGAAGCTTCAAATGGAGAATTTACCAAGCGGTAATTGTTAATCCCTTCACTAAGTTCCAATAGCTCATTTTCATTGGAAGCAAAATTCAAAGAGGCGTTCCAGGTTAAATCATCTAATCTGAGAATGTCCCCGCTGAGGACAAGCTCGACTCCTTTATTGCTCATTTCCCCGGCATTCAGCCAAACTGAATTATAACCTGTTCCGCCTGAGACATCAATTGAAGTCAAAAGGTCTTTGGTCCTGGTATTATAATAAGTAAAGTCGAAGCTCAAGCGACTGTCAAAAAACGAGGCTTCCAAACCAAGCTCCCAAGAGTGGGTTTTTTCCGGTTTCAAATTCGGATTCCTCTTATCAGGGTCTATGGAAAAGTCAACCCCTTTGTCATCCACATTTTCATAAGTATCCATTGTATTATACGGATCGGTATCATTTCCTACAACACCTATATTGGATCTGAATTTAGCATGTGTTAGCCACGACAACTCCTGCAAAGCAGGAATTTCCGAAAGCACAACACTTAATGTTCCCGATCCGTACAAATAGGAATTGTTGTCATTAGGCAGCGTCGAAAACCAGTCGTTTCGCAGCGTTCCTTCAAGAAAAACCATGTTTCTCCACCCTATGGACGCCAAGCCAAACACACTCTGCACTTTTTTCTCTCGCTCAAGCGTATGCACTACAGCAGGCTGTATGGAATTAGTCAAATAATATTCATTCGGAAGAATCAGCCCGCCGCTGGTTTCACCGGTCATCCTTTTGTACCACTCGGTTCTCAGATTTGTCCCGGCATTAGCCAGCAAATGGAAGTCCTCGTTCAAATGCTTGTCATAATTCAAAACAAACTCGTAATTGAACTGACGTGATTGCCTGTGAATCTCGTTATATTCAGACTGCTCGAACGAGCCCACGGCCAGTCTCTCCTGAATGCGGAACGAATAGGCATCCATGTATATCTTTCCCGAAGCAGAAAGCCCCTCAATTATTTCCACCTTTAGCCCCAAACCTCCATAATAACGATCCCGAACATCATTCTGGTAGTTTTCATGCCGGTTCCAATATGGGTTGTTTACAAATTTGGGCCTAGGATCATTATACGCCTTTCGGTTCCACGTTCTATGAGTTCCGTCCGAATTCTTATAATTCTTCAAGCGTCCGTAGTCCAGCTGCCGCTGTCCCCACTGCAGCATTTGCTGCATAACACCCCTATCATACCCAGTTATCGGACGGCCCAGCACATCGTTCTTCAAATATGTAATATTTGCCGTTGCAGTCACACGATCATGAAGTTTTCTTTCTGCGCTGAAGCCCAATATATTCTTATCAATTTCAGAATTAGGCATATAGCCCGAACCGTCAACATTGGTGTAACTCAACCTGAAAGAGCCCTTGTCGTCTGCTCCGGTAAGTGATATTGAATTCTTAAAAGTAACACCTGTTTCAAAAAACTCGTCGATGTCGTTTGCCGGTGCCACCCATGGTCTTGTTACCGGATTATTCGGATCGTCCCATCCGTCCCAGTGCACTACCTGCACATTCGGATCAAACTTAGGCCCCCAGCTTTCATCCACACCGTAAGCTACCACTTTATAATCTTTTCCGTTCACGGTTACGGTTTTAAAATCTCCGTGACCGCCGCCATACTCATCCTGCAAGTCAGGCAGAATATTTACTCGCTCAAAAGAAACGGAAGAATTAACCGATACACCAAGCCCTTTCTTGCCCGGACGTCCTCTTTTTGTCGTAATCATGATGACTCCGTTCGAAGCCCTTGAGCCATAAAGTGCAGAAGCCGCTGCTCCTTTAAGCACATTCACACTTGCTACGTCATCCGGATTGATATCGGCTCCCAATGTACCATAATCATAACCGCCTCCGCCTCGGGCCGCCTCGCGAGAAGTGAAATCCGAATTGTCCAGCGGCACGCCGTCAACAATATAGAGCGGCTGGTTGTTGCCTACCACCGAACTTGCTCCGCGAATCAGCACTCGGGAAGAACCGCCCATTAGCCCTGAACCGCTGGAAACCTGAACGCCGGCTACTTTCCCGGACAAGGCATTCAGCACATTTCCTTCCTGGGCATTGTTCAGTTCGGCGGCGCTTACTTCCTGCACGGCGTAACCCAAAGAGGCTTTCTCCCTGGAAATGCCCAATGCCGTCACCACAACACTTTCCAGCTCTGTTACATTTTCGGCCATCTGCAAGTTGATAACCGTACGGTTGCCCACCTCAACCTCCTGAGGCGCATAACCTACAGAATTAAACACCAAAACGGCAGAGGACCCCATAACTTTAATACTGAATTTTCCATCAAAATCGGTTCCTACGCCGTTCGTAGTTCCTTTTTCCATAACCGTTACACCGGGAATGCCTTCTCCTGTCTCCTTGTCAGTAACCCGGCCGGTCACTTGCCTGCTCTGAGCCCACGACACACTCGCCGCAAGCATAGCAAACACGCACGCAAATAGTAATTTTCTAATCATACCAGAGTAATAATGTGTTTTTGTGTAATTGTTATTCAACCAACTTATTCAATTATTTTTTAAGTGCAAGAAGAACAAATAGCAAAAAACACAGTACCGATAATTCTGTATCACTATTTGAAAAAAAAATATCGCCGCACATTATTCTTGATTTGTTTTATAAGACAGAATTATTTATTGCATTTACATATTTTTATAGCATTATATTTTTGCTTTTTTCGTTTTATAAAACTAACCAAAAAACACCCCCATTTATATGTAAGAAATAGCCAAGTTCAACAATAAACATGCACTTTTACAGGATACTATAAACAATGAAACACGCCTAAATATGCTGTTAAAAAACAGACAGGAAGAACCGGCAGACTAAACCCGTTTTTATTTTCCGGGCTAATGCCCTATAATGATTTCTTTCAACGAGGTGATAAAACAGAAAAGCAACCCGAAGGTTGCTTTTCTGTTTTTTGTCTGCAGTACAGCAGCCCTCATACAATTCTGCCAGCAGAATAGAGCTTGCTCAGATATTGGATTAGATGTGAACTATAATTTTAACATTATAGCCCCCTATCATTTCAAATGAATCATATTCACCTATTTGCCTTAGCACTAAGCAAACAGAATATTAAGAGCATGTTTGGAAGGGTGAATTGATTTTTATTGAAAAGATGGAAATCAGACTGCATTTTTGTAAGTGACCAAACTTTTCAAAATTATGCACACCCAATTTCAAGAGTTA
>JAKSBZ010000290.1 GCA_022360875.1 Cytophagales bacterium
TCAACATATTTATAAAACAAGTATATCTTTAAAGCAAGTAATTAAACTATTAACTGTAAGATTATGGAGATCTTTAACGAATTAAAAAGCATCATTGAAGAAATTGAAAAAGATGTGAACTCTTTTTATGGCAAAGGAAACAAAGCAGCCGGCACTCGTGTAAGAAATGCGATGCAAGAGATTAAAGCTAAGGCTCAGGAGCTGCGAGTGGATGTTTTGGAAACAAGAAAGAAAGAAGAGGCTTGATCTGAAAGCTTTTGAAGCAATAAGAAGCTTGCTGTTATTGGAAACGGCAGGCTTTTTTTGTGAGCAATGTAAAAAATGGATAAAATAGTGCGTAAAAAGAATGTTTGGATAGTCGGCGCATCTTCGGGAATAGGCGAGGCCTTGGCTAAGGAGATGGATCGGCCAGAGTATCGGCTGATTTTGTCGGCAAGAAGAGCGAAAGAGCTTGAGAAAGTGGCTTCCGGGTTAAAAACTGAAGCGGTGTGTTTACCGATGGATGTGCTTCAGTTTGAAGGACATGCTCAGCTTGTTGAAGAGATTGGCTCAAAATGGGGGGATGTGGATATTCTGATTTATGTCGCTGGCAAGGGGCAGCGCACCGCTTTTATGGAAACCGGAGCGAAGGATTTTCAGCTGTTGATGGATATTAATTTCAACGCATTTGTGTCTGTAGTGCGACAGGTTGTTCCCGGTATGATTAGCCGGAAATCGGGCGCCGTGGTTGCAGTGAACAGTATACAGGGGAAGATTGCCATTCCCAGCCGGACAGCTTATGTGGCTTCCAAGCATGCGCTGCTGGGGTTTATGAACAGCTTGCGGCTTGAACTGCATGCCTGCGGAATCCATGTGTTGAGCGTGCTGCCTGCTTATGTGCGCACGGAGTTTTCTTTGCGTGCGCTGAAGAAAGCAGAGGAAGTGTGCCAGGGGATAGATCCCAATCATTTAAAAGGCGTTACTCCTCAAACAGTAGCAAAAAAGACGTTTCGGGCTTTGCGGAAAGGGAGCTTGGAAATACATCCTGGAAGATTCTCGCAGGTTGCAGGAGTTTATTTGCATAAAATTCTGCCTTACAAAATATTTTACTGGATACTGAGGAAAAAATTTAGATAAGCGGAGCTTGCAGCAGGCAGTTTTCTTTTTTGGGAAAGAAAGCTAATTGGAACATATAAGCAAAAGGAAGAACTAATAGCTAATGCAGGCTTGACTGTATTTGTACTTAGTGAACTATTAGTATTGGTTTTTTATTTTTCCTCTGCTACATTCATGAAAATATTGACTAAAGCGAAAGCTGTTTCTGCCGGATTTTTCTGTTTATTATTTTTCTTACTGTCCTCTGGCTTTGCTTTCTTTTCTGAAGACGCAAACAGTCCGCCCGATTTCATACTGAACCCGGCGGAGATTTCCGTGTTGGAAGATTCTCCTTTGCAGACCGTTGCTGTTGTGGATGTGAATTCAATAGACTGGGGCGAGGGAGACCCAGAGCAGGAAGTGCAGGAGTTTATTGTAACAGTTCCTCCGGAAGATATAGCCTTGTTTTCGGAACTTCCGGCAATAGACAATAATGGAACGCTTTCTTTTCGTCCCGCTTCGGATGCGAATGGAACATCATCGGTATCGGTAGTGCTGAGGGATAATGGCGGAACGGCAAACGGAGGCATTGATTTTTCGGAAGAAAAGACATTAGTGATTGAAATTCGGAATGTTAACGATCCGCCAGATTTTGTATTGAACCCGTCCGAAATTTCTGTTTTGGAGGATGCTTTATTGCAAACTCTTTTCGTTGTGGATGTTAGCGCAATAAACTGGGGCGAGGGAGATCCAGAGCAGGAAGTACAGGAGTTTATTGTAACAGTCCCTCCGGAAGATATTGCCATGTTCTCCGAACTTCCGGCAATAGACAATAATGGAACGCTTTCTTTTCGTCCCGCTTCGGATGCGAATGGAACATCATCGGTATCAGTAGTGCTGAGGGATAATGGCGGAACGGCAAACGGTGGCAATGATCTTTCTGATCCAGTCAGTCTGACTATTGTGGTTGATCCTGTGAATGACAAGCCTGATTTTTCTTTTTCTCAAGACATTTTAGCGAATAATGAAGATGACGGTATCCAGGAGATATCAGGTTTTATTCAAAATATTTCATTTGGCCCGGAGAATGAGTCGTCCCAGACGGTGCTGGAATACCATATAGAAGTCGACAACAATGACCTTTTCTCGCAGCTTCCTGATATTTCGGAGAGCGGAGTCCTGACCTATGAACTAAGTTCCGATCAGTACGGAACAGCTCGGGTGAAAGTCCGGCTCCAGGATAACGGAGGGACATTGAACGGTGGTTCGGATCTGTCGGACGAGCATGAATTTAGTATCAATGTTTCTCCCGTGAATGATCGGCCGATCTTTCAATTAGCAGAGGAGTCAATTAGCCTGAGCGAGGATTCGTCTCCATTTGCATTCAGCGGCTTTGCTGAAGTTATTACTTTGGGAGAAAATGAAACAAACCAGGAGGTTAAGGAATATGTGCTGACTGTTTATGAGTCCGAAAATGCTTCGCTTTTCAGTGCCGGCCCTGTGCTAAGCAAAAACGGCGAGCTGAGCTTTACTCTGGCTGCCGACCGTTTTGGGGAAGCCGAGATAGCCGTTCAGTTGTTTGATGACGGAGGAACTTCAGGAGGCGGAGTTGACAGTTCGCTGGTGCAGACATTTGCTGTGAGGGTTTTGCCTGTTAATGATGCACCGACGTTTGAGATTTTGAAAACTCAGGTGGAGCAACTGGAGGATGACGGCGCCGTTGTTATTGAGAATTTTGCGCATTCAGTCCATTTGGGCAATTATGAAAGCGGACAGCAGGTAAAGCAGTTTGAGCTGGTCTTCAGCGAGCAAACCAATCCGATGCTTTTTGTGAATGTGCCGGAAATCACCCAGGAAGGAACGCTTCGTTTTGAGTTGGCCGCTGATCAGTCGGGAAGTGTGAAAGTAGGCGCTAGACTGCGCGACGATGGAGGCGTGGAATCGGGCGGTGTGGATCTTTCGGGCGAAAAGTCGTTTGATATTGTTGTGCAACCGGTAAATGACGCGCCGTCTTTCGATCTGCTGATCAGCCAGCTGGCTTCAGTGGAAGACGGAGGCAGCGTGGAGCAGGCTGGGGTGATAGGAAATATTTTCTTGGGAGAACTTGAGACCGGGCAGGAACTTGAATCGGTTTTGGTTGAACCGAGTCATCCGGAATTTTTCTCCGTGCAGCCGCAGATAAGCGCAGAGGGACTGCTGACTTTTACTTTGGCTCCCGACCGGTTCGGAGCCGTTGATTTGGTCGTCCGGGTGAAAGATACCGGCGGAACAGGCAATGGTGGTGTGGATATTTCTCAGCCGCAGACTATGCACCTGAACGTGTTGCCGGTAAACGACAGGCCTGTTTTTAGCTTAGCCGCGGCAACAATAACGCTTAATGAAGATCATGGAAATTATGCCTTTGCTGATTTCCTTATTGAGATGGATCTAGGAGCATATGAAACAGAGCAGCAGGTTGAGGAAATTGTTGTATCTGAAGTGAGATCGGAAGAGCA
>JAKSBZ010000380.1 GCA_022360875.1 Cytophagales bacterium
AAGAGCAGAGCTTTCAAGATTGCATTCAAACGCTTGAGGAGCTTATAGAAGCTGAACTTGAGTATGATAAAAGCATAACGTATGTGCTTGCCAATTCATTCCGTTTTTCATTTTCCCATGCGGAAGGGGAACATGCCGCTTCATGCCGGCAATGTGAGTTGTTTGAGGATAGGAATGAGCTGGTTTTCATTCTTGATATACCGGAAAGTGCGCCTTCGGTGGGAATTTGCGAAGTTCCGGCTTCGAAGGGAACACCTTCTGTTGCTCTTCCTTTTCTCAAGGCAAGACTGTCGCAGTCTTCGAAATTCTTTCTTTTCTCTTTATTTTCAAGCTTAAAGGTTGTTTCTGTAGGTCTGCAGGCTTCGGCAGATAACCAGCGGCAGATTTCTATTATCAGCCCTTTTGCTCCTGTAAAGGCGGAAGAGCCTTTTCAGCCTTTTGGTTTTGCGCCTGAAAATAACAGCGCGATGCTGCTCGATTTGCCGGAATGGAGTTCCAAAGAGGTGAACAGAGTTGCGCTTGCCATAAAATGGCAGCCTCTGAAAACCAAAAAAAGCATGGCGGATTATTTCAGTGCTTATCCTGAAAAAGTCTGTGACGAAGACTATCGGCTGGTGGTTTCGATTAGGAAGTCAAGCGACTGGGAACCGGTTTACGACGAGCCGTTATTTGTTTATTATGAAAACGACAGCCGGCCGTGGCCTCGCGAAGTTTGTGCGGTAGATCTTCCTTTTCCGGTGAGTTCTTCGATCCGTCGGCCGGGTGCGCTGAAAGTGGAGCTCCGGATGCCGGAGATTGGCCTGGGACACTCTTATTTTGCCCAGACGCTTTCTCAGGTATTGCTGCACAACAGCAGGGTGAAGCGCAAAAAACACCACAAGGAATACCCGAATCCGCCCTTTACGCTTACGATAGAGGAAATAAGCCTGTCGTATTCCTCGGAGTCAGACTTCGTTTTTGGAAAGGCGGACCGTTTTTTTCATATCCATGACTATGGATACAAAGAAACTTCCTTTGAATCCTATGAGGCTCCACCTTTGCTTCTACCAGTGAAATATCCCCACAATTTTTTAATGGCTCTGGATAAAGTGCCCAAAAACCGCGTCTTTTCTTTCTATGTGGATTTGGGAACCAGCCGGGAAGGCTTGCAGCTGCAGAGTCCGGCAGATTTTGACTGGTACTATCTTCAAAACAACGAGTGGCTTCCTTTGGGAAAGGAAAATGTGCTGAACGATCTGACCAATGATTTTTCAATGAGCGGCGCGGTTCGCCTTCGATTACCGTCTTCTTTTGTGCCAAACAATACATTGTACCCGAATGATTATTTCTGGCTTAAGGCTTCCAGCTACGAGGCTTCGCCGAAATACTTTCACAGGCTAAAGCGAATTGAGGAAAATATAATTTACTTATCATGGAAAGATATAGGCTACAGCTCGCATCTCAAGGTCCCTTTGCCGGTGAAAACAGAGCTGAAGTCTGTAGAGGCACTCCCGGAAGTAAAATCAATACAGATGTTGAAAGAAAGCTTTGGCGGCAGGAACAGAGAGTCGAAAGAACATTTTTTGATCCGCGCGAGCGAGCGGCTGCGCCACAAAAGCCGGGCGATTCTTGTCCGGGATTATGAGGAGCTGCTTTTGGAAGAGTTTCCCAAAACGGGCCGTGTAAAATGCTTCACAGCCCAGAAAGGCAGCCGGTTTCTGAAGCCCGGAGAAGTGTATGTGGTGCCGGTTGACCGGAAGGTGGGCAAAGGGAAGCTCTATTATTCGCAGGAGGAGTTGTACGTGATGCAGCAGTTTCTTGAGCGGTTTGTCTCGCCCTTTGTGAAAATTACGGTGATAAATCCGGTGTATGAATACTTTCAGATTAGCGCCCGCGTCCAGTTCAGCGCTTCTGACAACGTGAATTATCTGCTGAATAAGTTGAGAAAAGAAGTGGCCGCATATTTTCGGCGGTGGATGTCAGAGGATTATAAAAAAGTTGTGTTTTCCAGAAAAATATACCTTTCCGAGATTATTTCTCTTATTCAGAACCTTGATTACGTGGAGTTTGTCACGGGTCTGTCTATGGCGAAAATTTATGGGGAAGAAAATGAAAAAAAGCTGGATGACACGGCTAGAGACGATCGGAAATTGAGACTGTCTGCGGCCTATCCCTGGTCCATACTTATGTACAAGGAGACATTTGACATACTCGCCAACGAAGACCATTTGTTTAAAAAGCCAATTCCTAAGGGAATCGGCAACTTGAGGATGAATCAGGATTTTATAATAGATTAAGCGGCCGTGCAAAAAACAACCAAGTATTTGTTCAAGCTGAATTGCTGGTAAACAAAAACTTATGAAAAAATTATGAATAGCACGAAGTGCATAAAAACAGAGGTTTAAAGCTCAATCCATATGTCAAAAAAAGATAGGAAAACACTTAAGGAGCATTTTCAAAGCGGTACGATTCCTACGCAGGAGAGCTTTGAAAACCTTATCGATTCTTGTGTAAACATCGTGGACGATGATTCCTTTCGCGAAACAGTCCGCCGGGAACCGTCTTCCGGATGGGCATTTCGCTTGTTGCCTGACAAACAGCGGTGGGCAAGTTTTTTTCAGTCTGCGGAAGGACAGGATGGCTGGAGCATAGATTTGGAAAAATCTTCCGGAACGGTGCAAGCGGATGATTCGCTTGTTTTTAAAAAGAACAGCGGTTCTCCAGTTTGGGCGGCTAAAGAAAACAAAGTAGGGATTAACCGCCTGCCGGTTCGCCATACGCTAGAGGTCGAGGGAACAGTTTCATTTCCTGCGAGAGTCGGCACCTTTGGTTCTGTTGATGAAGTTCCTGCCGATAAAAAATGGCATACCGTTTCGCCGCCTCTTCAGGGAGTGCGCATCCTGGAAATAGCGGCTCAGGCAGGAGGAATGAAGAAACGCAAACGAATTGTTGTTTACGGCGTGGCTGTCAGTTGCTTCGGGTGGTTTCGCAGGCGGCGTATCCGGCTCAAACGGGGACGGTTGCGTTTTTGGAATTGTCTGAAAATCCGTTTCCGTTGGAAGGGCACGCCCGACGAATATGTGCTTCAGGTGCGCACCAACCGAAAACTGGGCGATGACGAAAGAATCAGGCTTCACCTGACAGAGCTGTGGAGCGAACAGTTGTTGGATGAGGAATGTTAGCCTGCAATTTTTTTGAAGCAGCATATGGATGAGCAAAGCAAAGCGATATTCAAGTCCAAAGAACCCCGGCAAGAGGCTCTCGATTTCCATTTCCTGAAGGAAAAGGCAGTCGGATACATCCAGGAGCTTTCCGGGCACCAGTGGACGGATTTTAATCTGCACGATCCGGGCGTTACGATTCTGGATCAGCTTTGTTACGCACTGACAGATTTGGGAATCCGCACGCAAATCAATTTTAAGGATTTGCTGTCTTCTCAAAGAAGCGCGATAAATCATCACACTTTTTTCTCAGCTTCTCAGATACTCACTGCCAGTCCCTGGACGATCAATGACTACAGACGGCTGTTGCTGGACAGGTTCCCGGTGCTCGCCGATGTATATCTGGTGCCTTTGGCCAGAAAACAGCGGCAAACTATACAGGGGCTTTATTTAGTGCTTTTGAAGTGCAACCCGGAGTGGAAGAGAACGAAGGCAAGCGAAGAGAAACTGGAAAAAGAAGTAAAGCAAACGCTGGCGGAATGCAGAAACTTTGGAGAAGATTTCAGCAGCGTTTGTCTCATGGACGCACAGGAGATTTTTTTTCAGATGAAAATCCGTTTGGAAAACAACGTATGGGCGGAAGAAGTGCATGCGCAGGTTCTGACTTTGTTTGAGCGGTATATTTCTCCCCATGTGAAAAATTCCGGATTGGATGAGATGGAACAGAACGGCATTCCTTCGGAAGAAATCTTTGAAGGGCCAAAGCTGCTGAGCGGTTTTATAGACAAAAACGAGTTAAAAGAAAAGAGATTCTTTTATTCGGCCAGTGACTTTATGAAAGTCATTGTGGGGATTAAAGGCGTTCAGCTGGTGGAAAATATTAAGCTGTATTCGGAATTCGAGCAAGGAAAACCGGAACAGGAGCCGGAAAAGGACCTGTTTACTGACGAAGTGCTTGATAGAATAGTTGGAATTGACTGGTTCAAGGCCGGCAAGGTGGGAAGGGCTCATTTTAAGTATATGAATGACGCTTCCTTGATAAAGTATTATAAGAAAAGTGTTCCGATTACTTTAATAAAGGAAGACGTGCTCAGCCGCATAAAACGGCTGAAAGCTTCCCGCCAAAGACGACGCCGGGGCAATGAGTTTAAAGCCAACGACTATAGGCCTGTTCTGGGAAAGAGATCTTCTGTCCATCATTACACGTCCATTCAGCGGCATTTTCCCGCGCCATACGGATTGAATGACACGACATGGCAGGGGTTGTCAGAGCAAAAGAAGACGGAGATTCTGCAGCTGAAAGGCTTTTTGATGCTGTTTGAGCAGGTGCTTGCCAACAATCTGGCGCAGCTCGCCGATTTTGAGCAGCTTTTTTCATTGAATCATGATCAGAAGCGCACTTTTTTTTCGCAGGTTCCTTTGGATATTCCCCAGTTGCACAAGGTTTTTGATTTCTCGGAGGAGCAGCTTCAGGAAAACGAAGACTACATTCAGGAAAAACTGGAAGAAGTGCTTAGCGATCTGGAAGATTTCGGCAACAGGCGCATGGCATTTCTCCGGCACCTGATGAACCGCTTTGGCGAAAATTACGAAGAGTTTCCGTTTTACAAATTTGATTACTATCCCGACTACAAGCCCCAAAGCGAGATAACCAATCTGATTAACCTTCTGCAGCACCAGAGCGTTACCAGCATGAAAAAAGCATGCTGTCCGGAGCCGTCTCCCGATTACTGGGAAGGAACTGCTATGTCCACTTTGGAGAAGAAGCTCCGCCTGAAGCTAAATCTGCCCCGGATTCCCAAACGGTTTACCGAGCACATTTTTTCTAAAGTATTTTTTAAAGAAATTCCTCTTTCAGAAAAAATGGAGGAGATATTTTCCGGAGACTATAAATTTTTTGAAGATGATATAGTCTTGAAAGGCATTTGGGAATACGCGGAAACTTGTGAAGGTATAATTGATCGTCCGCTGATTGAAGAGATTGTTGTCGACCAGGATTTATTCCGAAGAGGGCTGACGGAGAGCAGATACAAATTGCTGAATATTGAGTCGCGGAAGGTGAAGCGGAGCTATCTTTTGTTTCAGAGCTCTGATGATTTGGAGTGCTTTCAGGAAAAACTGAAATCCGGGGACTGGACTTTCACCAGAAAAAAGGAAGAAGACCGCGTGCTGTTGTTCGCAAAGGATTCGAGTTTGCAATTTGCAATTGAATACCAGAGCGATAAGGAGGGCAGAATTCACAGACTTGTTGTCTGGCGCGTGCTGGGCGTTTATCATGAAGAGCTTCAGGCAGCGCAGGCGGCTTATTCGCTGCAAAATCTCTTGCAGGAATGGAACTACAAAAGCGAGGGTCTGTATGTAATCGATCATTTGATGCTGCGTCCAAGAAGAACTGTTCCCCGCTATGGCATTCAAATCTTGACCGGCGGTTTCGATATTCGGCTCAAGCTGTCCGGAGATTTGGAGAGTTTGCAGGATGAAACCGTTGAGAATCTGCTGGAGATGAAGAAAATCGGGGAGGGAGAAATTTTTGATTTTCAGGACGAGACAGCTGATACAGAAGCTCCGGCTCGCTTTGGAATTGTCTGGAAAAATGCAAGCGGACCGCTGGCCTATTCCAACGACCTGTTCGAGAGCAGGCAGGAAGCGGAGACGGTAAACAGACGGGTGAAGGAATATTTGAATTCGGTGACTCTGTTTGATATCCAAAGGAAAAAAAACATCCATTATTTCGAGCATCCGGAGACTAAGGAAGTTAGCGATTACAATTTTACGGTAAGCATTTGCCTCCCCGGCTGGACGGCCCGTTTTTCGGATCTGGAATTTCGGCATTTGACCGAAGGAGCGATCCGCAAAAACACTCCGGCGCATATTTCCCTCCAAATAATGTGGATGGATTTGAATGAAATGATGGTTTTTGAATGCCTGTACGACAAGTGGCTGGGCGAATTCCGCAGGGCTGAATCAAAAAACGACTATGAGTCGTTCAACCAGGTTTCGTGCAAGATTATGAAGCTGCTGGACGGAGAATACACGCTGGATTCTCCAATGGATGTGGCCGAATTTTTCAATGATAATCCCGAAAAATAATGGACAGGCAATTCATCCAAAAACTTGTTTCCGAGGTGGATATAAAGCCTGGCGCCAACAAGAACCGGGTTCAGGCATCTTTTGTTTCGCTAAGCAGAAACGCTCTGCCGGAGTTGCTTGAGCAGGTGATGGAAGAGGCATCTTCCGAAGGCACGAAGCGGTTTGAAAAGCTTACCGTTGATCTGGGAACAATGACTGCCGAAGAGATGGACCGCGAGTTTCCTGAGCGGCTGAAAAAAAGGCTTGCCGAAATACTGAAACATTCGCCTGCAATTGATAGGAAAATTGATGTTACTGAGGAATCTCTTGAAAATCCTTTGTTTCATTTCCTTCTTACCGGCACATTGCCTTGGTGGGCTTCATCTAGTTTGAAGCTGGAAAAATTGATAGAAGAAACGCTTGCTAGAGGGCAAAAGGCGCTTTGTGAATTCTTGTTGATCAATCGGAGAAAATATCATATGCTTCAGCGGTTGGTTTACAATTTTTCAGCGAAGCAATTGAACGAGCTGACAGGCTTGCTGGCACCGTCGGAAGCCGGTTTGGTGAAACGCATCGCCAGGGAGATGGAAGACTTGCAGGAAAAAGAAAGAATTTTTCCTGCTGAACCCGATCCCTTTCACGAAGCCGTTTGGCTGTTGGTGCTTCAGTATTTGCTGTATCAGGAAAGGAGCGGTTTCAACTTGAAAAGCTATGTTTCTTTTTTGCTGGAAGGACTTGCCCGAACCTACGAAGTAGCATATTTGGAAGTGCTGGAGTATACAATGTGGGTGCTCAGGGAACTGAAAGTGACGAAAGGCGAGTCGCTGCCCTATATTTTTCACATTCTTTATAAAGAGCAGTCTGTTAAAAGTGCCAAAGAGCTGGAAGCAAAACGGCAAATGCTGGATGAAATGTTCTCCGAATGGATTCAGATGCTTTCAACAAAAGCCCCGGCAGACATTGAATCGCGGCTGAATTTTTTAATTGACGAGTACAGGGATGAGCTGATTCTGTACTTATGCCAGCAGGAGCGAAAGACGGACCGCAGCATTTCGCTGCTTGTTGCCCAAAGTTCTTTGGGTACGAAAAGAGTCCTGCTGGAAGCTTTTGCCGATAGCGAGACAGGTTTTGTTGAGGCATTTGTTGAACAGCTGGCCGATGCCCGCCGTCAGGAAGAAGAATTTTTCAGGCCGGTTGAGCGCAGGCAGTGGACGATACACGTGTGGGGTTTGGTGTTTCATGTGCTTCTTACCGATTTCGGCTCGGTTTTCAACACGAAGTCATTCATTCGTTTAGCTATTCGTAAAATTGCCGCTTCTGAGCAGTTGGATGAGCGTGAGCTGCTCGGGATGGTGGTTCGAAGTATTCTTTCGGAAAAGGATCAGGCAAAGCAAGGCTTAGGGCGAATTCTTAGAGAATTGGCAGATGAGGAAGCATTTAAAATCAATAAGTTTAAGGAGATAGTTTACGAGGGATCGGAAGGAATGAGTCCGGCTGAAAGATGGTTTGAAGCTCTCGAACGGTCAGCAGCGCAATCAGTAAAACAGCCTTCCGGATTCTTCTATGAAGTTTTAAATGACAAGCGTTTTCGGGAACTTCTTTTTCATTTCGGACAAAGGGAGAGCATAAGAGGAAGTATCGTTCGGCGTTTGGAAGAACGGCAGGTTTATCGGCTGCTTCCTTTTCTGGCTGGCAGCGAGGCTCCGCAAATCATCGGATTTTCCCGGCAGCTGCAGGAGACACAGAAGAGGCAAAACCAGTTGTTCCGGGGCGGGGAAAGACATTTTTATTGTTTGCATTGGCAGCTTATTCTTCAGCTTTTGTTAACCGACAGAGGCTCCGTGTTCAATACTAAAAGTTTTGTGAAACAAGTACTTCATTCTCTGTCCGCATCCTATCAAATCGAATACGGAGAGTTGCTGTATATGGTGTTGGAAAGCAGCCGATTGCTGGGCTCGGGACAAGGAACTGCCCGAATTTTTCAGGAGCTGAGAGAAGAAAATCTTCCGAAACACACATTTGCCTTTTTATACAAAGACGTTGTTCAAAAGAACAGCGAGAAAACGGCGGAGTATTTTTTTCGCCGGTTTTCCCAGGCTACACAATCTGAGTTTCTAGAATATTTTCAATGGCTCCAAAAGAAAAATCCTGCAGCCGCAAGGCGATTGCTCGGCGGTTTTTTGGGAAATAAAAAAATGAGGGAAAAGCTGGCAGGCAGCGCATCGGAAAAGCTTTTGACGCATTGGATTACATTTTTTTTTCCTGATGAATGTCAGCGTATCATGCGGTTACTTTCTTTTTTGGAACAGTGGCAAAGGCAGTTGCCTGCAGTTACTTTCAGGGAATTTCACCAGCAGAAATGGCGGGCAATACTCGAGGAACTTGGACGGGCGAGGCTTCGGCGCTGCACTTTTGAGCGGTTTATGGAGCTCACGCTGAACCGCCTTGTCGGCCAGGCGTATTTTTCCGGTGTAAACGAAATTCAGCTGCTTGCCGAGCAGCTTGTTCAGGCAGGCTATGGCAAGCTGTCGTCCGATCTGAAAAGGAAGTGGCAAGTGAAGCTGCCGGAAATATCACCGAAAAAGGCTTTGCATCGGAAAATGGAGGGAATTTCAAGAACTTCAGGCAGAAAGCCCGTTTGGAAAAGCGACCGGTTTTTTCAGGAAAGTTTTCAGCTGACTCGCAGCGGACTGAGAGAATTGATAATAAGTTTGAAAGATGATCCTTCAGCGAAGGACCTGGAATCTTTTGCTGGCAGCATTCCGTTGGCTGTTCAGGAAGCCTGGCTTATTAAACTGGGGCAAAGCCGGTTTGTATCGCTTATTGAACAGCTGCTGGAAAATTTGTCCGCATATGCTGGGAGAGCAACAGATAGGGAGAAAATCAGAATGCAGGCTTTCACGCTTTTTTTTGTCCTTTATATAAAAGGACAAAGCATTTCTTTTTCATTCATCATTCAGAAAATCTGGCAGCGATTGGAAGCAGAGTGGCTGAAGCCGTCTGAGTCTCCGGCTGATTTCTTTGCTTTCCTCAATGAAAGGAGAGCCGACAAAGACAGTTTGCTGCTGCTTGCTATGAGGGAGATTTCCGAATCATATGCCAGTAGAAAGCCGTTGATTTTCCCGGTTCATCAAACCGAAAAAGAACTTTCTGAAAAGCCAAATGCAGCTGTTTCTGAAGGGGAAAAGCATTTTGTCGAAAATGCGGGACTTGTGCTGCTGTGGCCGTTTTTTGTGCAGCTTTTTAAAACGCTGGATTATCTGGAGGGCTTGGAGTTCAGAGATAGCGAGCATCAGTACCGGGCTGTTATTCTCACGCAGTATGCTGCATTCGGGGATGAGCGGCCAGAGGAGCATTTATCGTCGCTGAATAAAATACTGTGCGGCTTGCCTTTGGATACGTCGCTGCCCAAGAGGATCCGGCTGGAAAGCAAAGAAAAGGAACTGGCCGGTGAAATGCTGAAGGGAGTTCTGGCGAATTGGGAAAAACTGTCGAATACCACGGTTGCCGGACTGCGGGAGACTTTTCTTCTCCGTTCAGGAAGCCTGATGAATGAGGAACACCAGTTTGTGTTGGCTGTGGAAAAAAAGGGAGTGGATGTGCTGCTGGATTCGCTGCCCTGGAGTTTCTCCACTGTCAAAATGCACTGGATGACTAAACCGCTTGTTGTGTTGTGGAACTAGGGCAGCGGCATGTTGAGAAGCATTTTGTTGATTGATTTATAAATTAATTGAAAATGGAACAGCTCACCTTAAATGCTGACACGCTTAATAAAGAAGTGGAATGGATTTCACGGCTCATTCAGGTTAAAGTGGCAAATTATTTTGATGCTGAAAACAAGCAAGAATGCCCGGAGCCTCCCGATTTGGAGGAAATGGATTCCAATTATGCCTCTTTGCTGCGGTATTATTCCATGTCGCTGTCCGAAAGGATTATATTAATGCTTGCTTTGGCTCCGGTAGTCTGCCCGCAGGCGCTTGATCCTTTCTTTATAAAAAATGAAAGTCTGAACCGGGGATATTCTGAGTTTGGAGGTATTCTTGGTAAACGGCACGGAGGTTTTATTCCCACTGCAGAGACTGCGAGCTTTCTTGTTTGCGGCGATAACCTTCGCTTTCGGTTTGAGCTGTTGAAATGTTTTAGTCCCAGGCATTTTTTTTACCGGCACAGGATTTTGCTTTTCGAATCTGACAATGAAGGCGCGTCGGAGTCTCCTTTCTCTTTGCCTCTTAAAATCAATCCCGAATATATAGCCCACCTTACGTTCGGCGAGCCGTTCCAGCCGGCTTATTCAAGCAGTTTTCCGGCTCAGAAAATTGAAGTGAGCCTGAACTGGGATGACTTGGTGCTGAGCCAAGAGACCAAAGATGAAATCGAAGACATTGTTACCTGGCTGAAACACGAGCGCGCCATAGTGGATAGCTGGCAGCTCGAAAACCGGCTGAAGAAAGGATACCGCAGCTTGTTCTATGGACCTCCGGGGACAGGCAAAACGCTAACGGCGGGTTTAATCGGCCAGTTCTTGGACATGGACGTGTATTGCGTGGACATATCGCAAGTGGTGTCCAAATACATCGGCGAGACGGAAAAGAACCTGGCGAATATTTTTGATCAGGCAGAAAACAAGAACTGGGTTTTGTTTTTCGATGAAGCCGACGCCCTTTTTGGAAAGCGCACCCTCAACACTTCGTCAAACGACCGCTATTCCAATCAGGAGGTTGCTTATCTGCTGCAGCGGATTGAGAACTACGCGGGTCTGGTTATCCTGGCGACAAATCTGAAAGCCAACATGGATGAAGCGTTCAGCCGCCGTTTTCAATCAATTATTCATTTTCCGATTCCTTCTCCGCTGCAAAGAAAAAAACTCTGGCGCAATGCTTTTACGGATAACCTGCCTCTGGCCGAGCCGATTGACTGGGAGCGCATTTCGGAAGAATATCAGCTTTCTGGCGGAGCAATTATCAATGTTCTTAGGCATTGCGCTATAAAGGCCAAGCAGCGTGATCCGGAAAAGATATACGAGTCGGATATAGTTTTTGGAATTCGAAAGGAAATGGAAAAAGAAGGAAAAGGCTGATTGCCAAAAACAGAAAATACATACACATTATTTATGTAAAATTTTGTATTTTATATTTAACTGAAAAAATACAAAAAGAATATTTACAAGCTTTTCAGTTTAGAAAATTCATCATATCAGGCTGTTTTCATCTAAAAAATTATGAGAAATCGCTCGAAAAAATCTGAAGAAAACAAAAGCCGGCCAGCGGCCAGCGCAGTTATCCAACTTCAGGATAGCAAAAATGGTGTTTCTGAGGGCCACAGGGAAGATGTTGCATCAAAGAATTCTGAACCGGCGCCTGAAAGCGCCGTACTTGATTCTCATCAGACTGTTCAGAAAAAAAAGGATGTTGATAAAACGGGCCTGCCCGATCAGCTGAAGTCTGGGGTTGAAAACCTTTCCGGCTACTCGATGGACGACGTGAAAGTGCATTACAACTCAGATAAACCCGCTAAGCTTCAGGCTCAGGCTTATGCGCAGGGAACGGATATTCATGTGGCTCCGGGCAAGGAAAAACACTTGCCTCATGAGGCCTGGCATGTCGCTCAGCAGAAGCAGGGGAGGGTAAATCCTACCAATCAAATGAAAGGTAAAGTGGGCATCAACGATTCAGAGACATTGGAAAATGAAGCGGACTCTATGGGGCAAAAAGCTGTAAGTACAGGAGAAGTCCTGCAAAAAAAGAAGGGAGAGTCGCGACAAGATTCTGCTTCTCTAAAAACTAAAACTTTAAAAAACACCACCTTACAGCAGCGGCCAGTCATTCAAAGAAAGCCTACTAAAAGGGTAACGGACAAGGAAATCACAGCAATATTGGACCGGCTTGAAGACGAAGGCACTAGGAAGGAGCTATATGCTGTTGCAAAAAGATTGATCAAAGATGGAAGCCTATGGTTCGATAATTCAATTAAGGAAACTTGTGCGTACCCAGACCCCGAAAAGAAGATCGTTGTTGTTACTATACCTGAGCGCTTGTTATTTGAAAGCAAAAGAAAGGGAGATGTAACAATTGAAAGAGATGCGATTACTTACCATGAGCTTACCCACGCCGCGGAAATTGTTGCAAATACCGGAGGTGATTTTAGTAAACTTCAAGGGAGTGACATGGACACAACAATGGTGGCACTAGGTCCAATCTGTGATACACTTTTCAAATTTCTTGAGCAAGAAAAAGAAAAGTTTAAAGCCGTTCCAATAAAGATAAGCAGTCAGCCATGGGTTAATTTATACGAATACTGTCTTGAGCGTATTAATTATGCCCAAGTATTAGCTAAACACAGTACAGAACCGTCTACCAGAGAATTTCCAACTGTCCTTATTCAGATGATACACTTTATTGGCGCAAAAGCCCCAAAATTGAAAGGAGGGAAATTTTTCTGGAGTCTTGAAACGCTGCATGCACAAGCATTGAAGAGTAGAGAAACAAGAAAAAAATAGTTGTCAAAAGTCTTTATATATCTGTCTGGAGTTATATTTAGCACAATAAATGAACACTCGCACTAAGCATTTCAAAGCGCATCATTGTGTTTGTGGGCGAGGCTGCTGTTTAACATAAGATGAATTATGAAACAGAATGTGTGATTTTTTAAAATAAGTTGACAGCTTTTGGCAGGCATTTGAACTCAACATAACCAAAAAGCCTTGGAAAGGCGTATTAATCTTCCGGTTTGGGCTGTTGTTTTTCGCAACTCTTCTTGTATTCATTGCGCGGCAGGCAAGAGAAATATCGTCCTTATGCCCTTCGATGATCTTATGGGATGGTATTCAGCGAGTTAAGAATATGTTTTTTCACGTTGTTTAACATAATAACATGAACTTTCTTTGACATTGCTCCCTTTCAGCCTTACATTTGGCTTATTGACCGAGAGGTAAGTAGCCGACAGGTTGTTACAAAACCCACAGCATATGAGAGCAAGTGTAAGTGATACGGAGCTGATCCGAGAGCATGTGGAAGGCAACGGCCAGGCGTTCAGTGAGCTTTACAATAAGTATAATGAAAGGGTTTTTAATAAAATTCTGTTTATTGTAAAGGACCCGGATGTGGCCGGGGACTTGTCGCAGGAGGTCTTTGTAAAAGCCTACCATACGGTGAACTCCGGAAATTATAATGAAGAGGGAAAATTCCTGCCGTGGATCATGAGGATTGCGCACAACCGTGCAATTGACTGGTTCAGAAGGTCTCGCAGATACCCGACGGTTTCTGTTGAGGAAAATCCGAATCTGTTTGATACGAGTGACTTCATGGAGCTTACTGTTGAGGACCTGGAAGTGAAGGGCAACGTGATTGCCAAGTTGAAGAATATGATTGAAGAGCTTCCGGAGGCCCAAAAGATAGTGCTGAAAATGAGAAGCTACATGGGCATGAGTTTTCAGGAGATTGCAGACGAAACAGGCGTAAGCGTTAATACGGCCCTTGGGCGGATGCGTTACGCGCTGATCAATCTTCGCAAGCGAATGGACAGTTCGGACGAGCAAGTCTTGGCCTTGGTGGCTTAAGGGTTGCTTCGCAAAAAAGTTAGAAGCAATATTGTAAAGATAGAGAGCTCTGGTTTGCCAGGGCTTTTTTTATGCTAAGCCGCGTGCAAATAAATACGAAGGGAAACAGCGCTTTGCATGAAGCGCTAAAAAAATCTTTTCATGCGAATGTGAATATCATGAGGGGCGGTTTCGTCGCCTCCGAAATAGGGATGCAGCATGTACCGGAACTGAACAGCGCCTCCCGAAGCCTTGTACTCTCTTTCCTGCTGGTTGAAGAACAATCGGTATCCCGTACTCGTGAGTTCAATGCCGCAGACAAAAGGCTCATTGGCGGCAACCTCTCCCAAAGGTTCGGAAACTCTTGTGCCGTCTAAGTAGAGGTACGAGAAAATTTCAATTTTTTCTTTTTGAACATTCCACCTCCAGGCGATACGCGCCGATTCAGAATGGTGATGTGCGAAGCTTCCCGACACGCCGAACAGCTTGTTTAAATCCATCTGGTTGGCGTTCCCGAGATCATATCGGGCGGTTTCGTCAAACACTACGCGGTAATAGTGTTTGCTGTTTGTTACCTGCTTCACTTTTATTTTTGCGCTGTGTTTTCCTTTCGGATTCGTTCGCAGCTGCCAGGCATCATGGTCAAAGAAGTCCAGCGAGCAGGATGATGCAGCGATGATTAGAAATGATATGACAAGCCAGCGTTCCATGCGTATTTTGATTCTTTTGAATAAAGACTGAACTGAGCGAACAGCGGATTGGAAAATAGCCGGGGCAGTTGTATCTGGTTGCGGAGGATTGGCCGGATCTCGATGAATCGGTCGTACAGCCCGACTTCAACGCCTATCTCCAGCGACCATAGTTTCCACTGCACAAAACGGCTTTTGCCTCCGACTGCGCAATAGGATGATTGGGATGTTGTAAGATTCGTTTGAAAAACGGCATACAGTGCCGAGGATTCCGTGAGCAAATACCCAAAATCAGCTCCTATTATATTGCCTTCAATGTCTTTTCCTGTTAGTATTCCCAGCTGCCATTTTTCCTTTCCGTTCTTTTGTTGCTCTTGCCCCCAGCCTCGGACTGAGAGGAATAGAATAAGTCCAACCGCAACCCATTTCATAATTTTCTTTAAAAACCTTATCGATATAATTTCCAATCATCCAAAATGTTTTATATGTTTATAAGTTCATATGAACGAATAAAAATTTGCCGATCTTTTTAAAGACAGAATTACTTAGAAGCAATGTATGAAAATCATCTTATGAAGGAAACTTACCATGGTTACTTTTTTCTTGAGGAAGGCATTTAGTAACGGGGTATGTAGATTTTTATTTATTTCACTTTTTGATACAATAAAAGCCTATAAAACAGATTATTGCAAATGTGAGCAAAGGTCTTTTTTAACGCTAAAATGTTATTATAATTTTAATGTGAAATATGATTTTCTGAAATATTATTTAGTAAATTTGATAAATAATAAAAATTCATTTAGTTTATAAGGTTCCAAAGACGATATAATTTTTTCATAAAATGATTACATAATTAATGTAACTTATGCAAACGAAAGAAACCGTCAATCAACGATTAATTAATGGAATTAAAAACAGTTGTCAAAAAATCGTAAACCAAGTTTACAAGGACTACTACCCTTCCATTTCAAATTTTGTGTTAAAAAATCAGGGCACCCCTGAGGCTGCGCAAGATATCTTTCAGGAAGGTTTGATTGTGATTTATAGAAAAAGCCTTCAAGGGGATTTTCACATTAGCTGTTCTTTTCACACATACTTATATGCTATTTGTAAAAACCTCTGGTACAAGGAGTTGAGGAAAAAGGGTCGTTATGTTCAGGAAGTGCATGAGAACACACATGTGATTGATGCCAATGAAATATATAAGCTTCAGGAAAAACAGGAGCGCTACGAGCTGTTCAGAAGAAAGTTTAAGGAGCTAAATGAAGATTGCCAGAAGATTCTCTTTCATTTTTTCGAGAAAAAATCCATGAAAGAAATCACTGAAATAATGGGGTTTAAGAATGAGGGGTACACTAAAAAACGCAAATTCAAGTGCAAGGAAAAGCTTGTAAAGCTTATACGCGAGGACAGTATTTTCGCCGAACTTGTGAATTAAAAAAATAAAGGCGGCACTATCCCTTGTCTTTCAGAGTCTGAAGCAGATAGAAAGAAACATTAATGTCTTTCTTGTGCACAATAAAGGTCATTTCATGTTTTGTAGAAATTATCTCGACGATATTGACCCCTCTCCATTGAAACATTTTCGTGATATAGAAAAACACGCCCGGTATGTCATCCGCAGATTCTGGACTCCGCAGGGTTACCGAGGCTAAGTCTTTGATCGAGGTTAAGAGCGTTTCTTCCCGGAAAAGTTTGTCAACCAGGCCCTGGCAGGATGCGCTGATGACAATGTTCGATTCGTAAATTCCTTTGCTGGAGGCAAAGAAGACATCTTGTTTTTGCTGGATTTGCTGGAGAAGGCTCATTTGCCTTTTTATGAGGGTCTCCGAGTTTTTATAGGCAAAATCCACCAATTCCGACCTAATAATTATTTCACCGGTTTTCTGAAAATAGTCAAACAGCTTTTCTTCGTCAAATTGCTTTTGAAGCGACGGCACCATGCGCTTTATGGCCATTACGACAGCGCCCTCCTGGACTTCCTTTCTCAGTTCTCTTTCTATTGTCGGTTTTATTTTACGTGCCAGAGCGCTGATATTGATCAGCCCTTCGGCCAGCCCTTCCTGGTAGTATTGAGATTCGGAAATTATTTTCTCTGCAATGGCTGAAATGGTAATCATACATCAGAATTGAAAAAATGTTTGTATTTATTTTCAGAAGGCAAAAGTAATAAACCTTTCAGTAAAAATCATTCACAGTCAAAGGTTGCAAAAGCGCTTCCGGTCACATTTCCGTAGGCATCATGAGTTTGCTGCGAGACTAAATTTCCGTACTCATCATATTTGTTGGCAGTAGAAGCCACCAGCAAACCGCCGGCCGTGTATACTTCTACAAGTCTTTGTCTTGTCTGTGCATCGAACGATTCCACCACATAATCCTTGTAAGCATTGGCTTTGCCTTTCTGTTCTTCATAATAATTCTTGATCGATTCCCGCTGCTGTTGTTCCATCTCTCTTGCCGACTGGTAATATGCATAAGAAGTAAGCAGCAATTCTCCGCCCCGGCTGTATCTTGCCCAGCTGGTCAGCTGGTCTTGTTGATACGAATAGCTGGTGTAATAGAGTATCCTCCCCTTCCCGTCCTCAACAGTCTCTTGCACTTTTTTGCCCTCTTCGTATTCATACTGGATCGCTCTTTTCACATTGCCGGATTTGTCTAAAAGCGTTTGGCGAGTCAAGAGACCGTTCTCATATGTATAGCCGACAGCGCTTTGCAAAGCTCCCGAATGGTCATAAATATATTTGCCGAGCAACAGGCCTGATGCACTGTAGTTTAGGCTTGAATACATCATTAACTGTCCTTTGGGACCGTAATAATATTGATCGGTGAGCTGGCCGTACTTGTCATGTCCCATGTCATAATAGTACATCATCTTCCCTTGAGGGCCGTATTTTTCCACTTTAGACTTTACGCAGTCTTCGGACTTGGATTTCGAGTCGTCTATATCGGACTGATATTCTTCCATAAACTTGTTTTTTCCTTTGTCAGAAACAAATTTTTTGGCGCCGTTTGTTGCCAGTCCTCCCGGAAACCCTTGAAATATCTCCAGTTCAATCAGAGCAGCAAGATTATCCTCCATGGAGCTGTTAAAAAAAGGCGGCGCATTGAATTCTACCCGGATATATGAATGGCTGATTTTTTTTGCATGAGCGCTAGCCAAGTGGAAATGTTCTCCCTTTTTGTTCAAAAGGGGAGTGTAAAAAAACGTTAGTATTAACAGGAGCACTTTCATTTGGCTGCTTCGAATTTCTACCGAAAATTTTTGCGGATTCCAGCGATCACATTGCACGATTCAATTCTGTAAGGCAGAGTGGTGCATGCCGCGTATTATTCTGTTAAATTTTGCTCATCTGGCGAAAGCTCCAGAACGTATTGAATTATTTTCACATATATTTTTTGCCGGCGTACTTTTTCTTTGCTTTTCAGATACAGTTCCAGCGAATTGTTTTGCAGCGCGATCGGCGAAATTATTCCCACATAGTTTAAATCGGGCCGGCTAAGAGTGTAGGTGCCGTTCAATAAAAAATTGAAGTAGACACCGGACGAGCTGTTGCTTGATGCAAACTGCCGTTTGTCGAAATTGAAGGATTTTGCAGGATCTTTCCGGCTGAAAGGGCCGATAATTCCCTGTTGGCTTTGCAGAGTGTCCGATAAATGTTTATTAGTCGTGACAATATAGCTCAGTCCAAGAAGCGATGGATCTTTGCTGAAATCAATAGGAATGATATATTCACTTTTGTTGTTTAGATCTTTTAGAGGAGCGAGAGAAAATTGTTTTTCTAGAATGACCTGGGCAATGGTATCATAGCGAATAGTGTCAAGCGCTTGCACGGGCTTGCCAAGCGGCGGACGCACGCGGATAATGCTTAATTCAAAGTATTTGGTCAGAATCGTATTGTTTTTAAAAATAAGACTGTAGTTTCCGTTTGAGGGAATGTAAAACGTCTGGTCAAAATTTCCAACTTTAACTCCTTGGAACAGCGGTCCTCCCCCCTGCCGGATAAAAGAGAACTGTCCGATGGTCCCAGTTTTTCCTGCCGGCGGAACAAACCCTTCCTGACCTGACTGTCCGCCTGGCAAACTGCTCAGGGGGTTGCCTCCTTGTTCTTGCAGCTGACCAGCTTGTTGCGGCAGTTTGTTTCCGGCCGCCTGGCTCAGCCGAGAAGAAAAACTGCCCAAACCGCCTCCTTTTGGCTTCGAAATAGCCCGGAATGTAATTCGTACACTGTCTCCTTTTTTGAATTGATAAGTTAGAAACTGCCTTTTCAGCCATTTAACCTTTACGGTGATATCGTGTTGCTCTATTTGATTCGGGCTGGCCAAGTCTTGTCCCGTGAGCGACTGGTTATATGCCATCAAAACAAGAACACATAAAACAACTAATAATCGTAGTATCATATACTCAGACTTTTAAAAGTTGACAATCTCTTGGTCATTTTGTTTGATCCTGGCCCATTAAGCGTCAAATTCATTTGAAGAAGCTGTGAAAAGAATATAGAATTGTTTGAGCGGAGGGAGATAATTAAGAAGGCTCGGACGTTTGAAGATCTATTGGTAAACGATGTGTAAATCACAATTTTCAACTCATTTTTTGATCTGGTATATCCGATTAAGGCCGGATGCTCGATTTTTAAAAATTTTCAAAAACGCAATCAGGAAATTTGCTGTTTTTGATTTTTTATAAATTTCAAACCCCTGGATTATCAATGGATTAAGAATTTTTAAATTAAAAACACATTTTTTTTGAAATGCGAGTGGGTATTGAATGCCTCTGTAGCCGTCATAATAATAGAATGAGCAGAAATGACTGAGAAGGCTAAGGATATTGATTATAATCTGATTCTACGATGGCGCAGGAAGGAAACATCTCCGGCTGAAACTGTGCAGGCAGAAAACTGGCTGCAAGAGGCTCGGTTGAGTGATGAGCAGTTCCAGGAGCTGATGTGTTCGTGTGCTGTGGCTGAACAATTCGACAAAATGAAGGCGGTGGATACACCGAACGCTTTGTCGAAAATAAATAGCAGGATCCAGGCTGCTGATCGGCAAGCGCTGCAAGCAAAAAGCAAACGTTTGTGGAGATGGAGGGCTTTTGCGGCATCTGTGCTGTTGGTTTTCGGTGCTATGCTGTTTTTGTTTTTTGGAAACAGGCAGAAAGATGTATGCGTTGCCTGGACGATGCTGGAAACGGAAGCTAATGAACAGGTAGAATACAGCTTGCCGGATGGTTCCAAAGTACTGCTAAATGCCAACACCAGGCTGGCTTTTGCTTCTGATTTTAAAGTGAAAAGGCTGTTGAAATTGGAGGGAGAAGCCTTTTTTGAAGTGGAAAGCGATAAGGAACACCCTTTCGAAGTTTCGGCAGGTTCTCTGGTAGTGCAGGCTGTGGGTACGGCTTTCAATGTTATGGCTTATGCGCAGGCAAAAAAAATTGAAACAACTCTGGTTGAAGGAAAAGTGAATCTGCTGAAGCGGTCAGAGGAAAAAAACGAACGCTTGGGGAGCATGTTTCCGGGCGAAATTTCGGAATTCGACGAAGTTGAAAGATCGTTGAAAATTGAAAGTGGATTTTCAAGAAATCGACTGGGATGGATCAGCGGGCAGATGGTTTTGAAAAACGACCTTTTGGAAGACGTTCTGTTGAGAATGGAATGTTTGAATGATGTGAAATTTGTCATGCCCGAAGCACTGAAGAAACGCTATCGTCTTAATGGAACTTTTGAGGAAGAATCGATGAGAGAAATTCTTGAGGTTATTGAGCTATCGGTTCCTGTGCGTTTTTCATTTGAAAATTTTGAGGGAAAAAGGATAATACAAATTAAGGCTGCTGAACGGCAGCAAAACAATTAAAGGAAGTGCGCCAACACTTCCTTTGAATAATTTAAAAAATTGAGTTCGCCAAAACTCATTTTTTAACAGTTTTTATCGAAACTTTTTAAATTTATGAAAAAATCTCGACAAATCACGAGAGATGGATGTGCGAAATTATCCATCAAAGGAATTCATCTTTTCAGTAGAGTATTTGTCTTACTCTTATTTTCACCAATTTTTCTTATTGCCAAAACAAATCAGGATCCGGATATTTCTGTGGCATTTGAAAATCAGAAGGTTAAACAAGTGCTTTCTGTTTTGGAGTCAAAAAGCGATTACCGGTTTTTCTACAGTGAAGACGCAGTCGATCTGAATAGAAAGATTTCTTTGGAAATGAGAAATAAGGCCTTCTTTTCGGTTGTGAAACGTCTTTTTGAAGAATCAGGAACTGCGTACAAAGTAAAAGGAAAGCAGATTATTCTTCAAAAAATAGAAAAAAAGAAAAATGCCCCAGTTATCCAGGACAAGGGAATAACGGTAAAAGGGACTGTAAAAAATAACATCGGGGAAGGGATTCCCGGCGCTACGGTTTTCGTAAAAGGTACCAGCAAGGGCACCAACACGGATATTGATGGCAATTTTGTGCTCAAAGGGGTAAATCAGGAAGATGTACTTGTCTTTACCTTTATCGGCATGCAACCTCAGGAGCTTGCTGTGGGCAGCCGCACGGTATTCGATGTGGTTATGCAGGACGATGTAGTAGGTCTGGAAGAAGTTGTGGTTGTGGGCTATGGTTCCATGAAGAAAAAAGACATGACCGGATCTATTGTATCGGTTAAATCCGAAGAGCTGGCTTCGATGCCGGTACCGAGCGTGGGTAATGCTATTCAGGGAAAAGCCACCGGTGTGCAGGTAGTGGAATCGGGCAAGCCGGGCGACGACCCAACTTTCCGCATCCGCGGTATCGGAACCATCAACAAAAACAATCCGCTGTTGGTAATTGACGGCGTGCCTACCACCGAAGGCCTGAATCAGCTGAACATGAATGACATTGAGTCGCTGCAGGTACTGAAAGACGCTTCGGCAACGGCTATTTACGGTTCGAGAGGCGCCAACGGCGTAATCATCGTCACTACCAAAAAAGGAAGCAAGGACCGCAGCGAAATCAACTTCAACGCTTATGTTGGCGTTCAAAAGCCTACGAATACGGTAGATATGCTGAACGCTACGCAGTTTGCATCGCTGCACAACGAAATGATGGAGAATGCGGGTGAAGAGAAGAACCCGAAATTTGCCAATCCCGAGTCGCTGACTCAAAACACGGACTGGATAGGCGAACTGCTTTCTCCGGGCGTTATGCAAAACTATTCCCTCTCCTATTCCGGCGGAAACGAGAAAAGCACTTATTACGTTTCAGGAAATTATTTCGATCAGAAAGGTATTGTACTCAACACTGGCTACAAGCGTTTTACTTTGCAGTTCAATTCAGAATCGTACCTGAAAGACAACTTGAAATTCGGAAACACGCTTACGCTGAATTATGACAAAAAATACAAAGGAAGCTATGATGTAAAAAGCACATTGCTTGCTTTGCCTACACTGCCGGTTTACAACGCCGACGGTACGTATGCAGGCCCTACAGCCCGTCCGTCGTGGGAAGGCGATATTGTTAACCCGATCGGAAAGGCAACAATCGAAGAAAATCAAATCGAGGGCTACAATTTGCTTGGTTCGGTATACGGCGAGTATGAAATCATCGAAGGTCTTAAGTTCAAATCCACTGCCGGTCTGAAGCTGAACTTGTGGAAGGAAAGATCTTGGACGCCAAAATATGACTGGGATCCTACACCGAAGGATCTTGCAGAGTTGTATGAAAAATTCAACCGAAAAACAAACTGGACGTGGGACAACACGCTGACTTACTCAAGAGTTTTCAATGACATCCACTCGCTGAATGTAATGGTCGGCATGAGTGCTCAGGAGGAATACTACGACTTTTTGAGCGGTTCAATTAAGGGTTTTTCCAGCGATAAGACGCAGGAGCTTACTAATGGAACAGTGCAGCCGAAAGTAGACGGAACGGCAAACGACTGGTCGCTGCTGTCTTTCATGGGCCGTTTGAACTACTCGCTGATGGATCGTTATCTGCTTACGCTTACGCTCCGCCGCGACGGTTCTTCAAGATTCGGGGCCAACAACCGCTGGGGATACTTTCCGTCAGCATCGTTTGCCTGGAGAATTTCTGATGAAGAATTTTTTGAAAATGTTGAGAATATCAATAATCTGAAGTTTCGTGCGGGTTACGGAGTTACAGGTAACCAGGAAATCGGAAACTATTCTTATGCGGCGGTCCTGAGCACCAACAAGTACAATTTCAACAATAATTTGGTGAACACCGTGTCTCCGAGCATCATGCCGAACCCGAACGTGATGTGGGAATCTCAGAAGCAAACCAATGTCGGTTTGGACATGGGCATGTTTGACAGCCGAATAGAGCTTAGCGTGGACGCATATTACAAAAACACACAAGACATGCTTGTGCCTATGTCTGTGCCGGTTTCTACGGGATACAATGATGTTGCCGTGCCTTTTATCAATGCAGGAGAAATCGTAAACAAGGGAATTGAAATTAATCTTTCCACATTGAATATGGAGGGGGATTTCACCTGGAACACTGATTTCAATATTTCATTTAACAAAAACGAAGTAATAAGTCTGAATGATACGATTCCGATGAGCCGTGGAAATATTGGACTAAACTACAACCTGGCGCGCATTGAGGCAGGCTATCCAGTGGATGTTTTTTACGGTTATGTGACTGACGGGCTTTTCCAAACTCAGGAAGAGGTAGACGCGCATGCGCAGCAGGTTCCGGGAGCGGATCCTCATAAACGCACTTCTGCGGGTGACATCCGTTTCAAGGACCTGAACAGCGACGGCATCATTGACGACAAAGACCGCACATATCTGGGCAATCCGAATCCAGACTTCATCTTTTCTTTGAACAACTCCTTTGCTTACAAAAACTTTGATCTGTCAATCTTCCTGCAGGGCGTGTACGGCAGCGAAATCTTCAATGCCAACAGAATTTGGAGCGAAGGCATGGCGGTAACCTACAACCAGAGCAGCGAAACGCTTAATCGTTGGAATGGCGAAGGAACTAGCAACGATATGCCAAGAGCAGTTTTTAATGATCCGAATAAAAACACAAGAGCATCTGATCGCTATATCGAAGACGGGTCATACTTGAGAATTAAAAACGTAACCCTGGGCTATACCTTCCCGGAAAGCGTGTTGGAAAAAATTAATCTGCATTCTCTGCGTGTGTACGCTTCAGCCGTGAATTTGTACACATTCTCGAATTACAAAGGATTTGATCCCGAAGTGGGAGTAAACGGAATTGACAACAATGTCTATCCGGTAAATATGACTTTCAGCGTAGGCGCAAATGTCAGTTTTTAATTAAGAAACAAATGAAACATCCATGACAATCGGCCTTAACATACATGAGGGGAATGATTTGATGGATGTTTTATCTGACCATTGAAAAGCTATTAAATCAAATGAAACTTTCTTGATAGTCAGCTTCAACATACTTGAGAGCAATGATTGTCATGGAGGTCACATCTGGCTTATTAAAAACCATTAAAAAACAGATGAAAAAGAATTATATAAAAGGGATTGCAGTCTTTGCTCTGGCGCTGCTTGTCACTGCTTGTGAAGACTTTTTGGAAAAATCTCCTTATGACTCAGTCAATACCGAGAACTTTTATAAAACCGAAGAAGACGCTGTTGCTGCTGTAAACGGCGCCTATCAGCCGCTGCAGTGGGCAAAGCTGTACAACATGCGAATGTGGACTTCGGACATTATGGCCGGGAACAGCATTGTGGGAGCCGGCGGCGGCGATGACGGACGCGAAACTCAGGATATGGCAAATTTCGTGACTTCGCCGGACAACCAGGGAGTGCTTGACCTTTGGCGGGGACCGGCTCCGGGTATTTTGCGGTGCAATACCGTTTTGCAGCGCGTTCCGGAAATGGAAATCAGCAAGGATTTAAAAAACCGGGTGCTTGGAGAAGCCCGTTTTCTGAGAGGCTTGTACTACTTTATTTTGGTTAGATATTTTGGCGATGTGCCATTGATTCTGGAACCGCAAAATCCGGGAGATGATTTGATGATTGGACGTACAGACAAAAGTCTGGTATACGAACAAATTATTAAAGATTTGGAAAGAGCCGCTGAGATGCTTCCGCGCAGAGAAGTTTACGGCGGAGCAGATTTGGGGCGTGCATCAAAAGGAGCTGCCAAAGGACTTTTGGCCAAAGTGCACTTGACGCTTGGCAATTGGCAGAAAGTTGTGGACTTGACTGATGAAGTAGAAAAACTTGGCTATAAACTGAACCCTGAGTATGCCGACAACTTTGATGTAAGCAAAGAAAACTCTGTGGAATCACTTTTTGAAGTGCAGTATGTGAGCAATTCAGGTGAAGATTTTTGGTCAAACGAAAATCAGGCTTCTTGGCTGAGCGCATTCACCGGGCCGAGAAACTCGGGCATGGTAGCCGGAGGCTGGGGATGGAACCAGCCGACCAAGGAATTTGTTGCCAGCTACGAAAAAGGAGACAAAAGAAAAGATGTGACCGTTTTGTATGAAGGTTGCCCTGAATTCGATGGACAGGCATACGACAAAGCTTATTCGTCTACAGGCTACAATTTGCGTAAATTCTTGGTTACCAAAGCCATTTCCGCAACTCATGACAACAGCCCGAAAAACTTTCCAGTGCTGCGTTATTCTGATGTTTTACTGATGAAAGCCGAAGCGCTTAACAACCTTAACAGAACCAAAGAGGCTTATGCGCCGCTGAATAAAGTGCGTAACAGAGCCGGTCTTGAAAATGCGCCTCAGGCAATGTCGAAAAAGCAGTTTCTGAAGGCTGTGCTGAAAGAGCGCCGCATGGAGCTGGCATTCGAAGGACAGCGATGGTTTGATTTGACACGTGTAAAGAATGGAGAGTATGGTTTGGAATTTTTGCACGGCATAGGAAAACTGAATGCAAAACAAACGCATTTGTTGTTCCCGATTCCTCAGAAAGAAATCGATGCAAACCCTAATCTGACGCAGAACCCTGGGTATTAAGAGGCTGTGCAAGGGTTTATTTATGATAAGCCGCTAGCAGTTAATCACTGGGGGAAATAATTGGCACGAAGTGCGTAATTCATTAGTCTCTTTATTAATTTTTTAAAATTTTGAAATGAAATTCAATTCAAATATAAAAAGCTGTGTTCCGAATCAAAGATACGGAGCACGCCTAATCCTTTGCTTGATGGCTATGCTGGCATCATTAGGTTTTAGTGCTTGCCAGGAAGAATATGAAGCCGAGATTCTTCTCGGTTCTCCGCTGAGTCTGAAATCCAATGAGAAAAACGGAACAGAGTTCATGCTGGAAGTGGCTAAGGCAAAGCAAAATGTTTTGGAGCTGAGCTGGACAAACGGGACCAATCATGGCACAGGAAGCGCAATCAGCTATTCGGTTGAGCTGGATGCAGCAGGAAACAATTTCAGCAAAGCACTGAAATACAATATTGGAAAAGCGGCTTTCACCAAATCGATTACTCAAGGAGACCTGAACAAGATCATTATTGAACGTTGGAAAGGAACGCCGGGAAAAAGCTTTAGCTTTGAGGTTCGTGTTACCGGCGATGTCGCTGATGAAAAAGCAGATGACAATTTTTCGGAAGTATTAGAGTACAAAGCAGTACCCTATAAACCGCTGACGAATACGCTATACCTGATTGGCAGCGCAAGCTCAACCGGCTGGGACAACTCCCGTTCGATGCCGCTGACTGCCGATAGCGACAATCCGACGATTTTCCGATATACTGGTGCAATGAAGGCCGGAGAATTCAAATTTATCACTACTCTTGGGCAATATATGCCTTCATACAACAAAGCTGCGGATGCCGAAGGAAAACTATTCCTGAGAGAAAACGAAAGCCAGCCGGATAATAAATTCAAAATCTCTGAAGACGGGATTTACAAGCTGGAGCTGGATTTGGTGAAAATGTCGATTTCGGTTGAAAAGCAAGCCGGAGCACCATACGAAGCCCTGTATTTGGTAGGTGATGCTACATCGGCAGACTGGGCTATCGACAAAGCCGTAGAGGTTGCTCGAAGCACTTCGAATCCGTACCAGTTCGTATACCGCGGATTTATGAAGAAAGGAGAGTTCAAATATGCGGTTAACAGAAATACTGACTGGCAGCAGGATATGTTCATGAGAAATCCTGAGGATGACTCGAAGGTTATTTTTCACGAAGGCGGAAGCAAAGGCGACACCAAGTGGAATATTGAGAAGGAAGGAACTTATCGCATCACGCTGGATCTTTCGGATTATACCATTAAGACGGAATTTTTGAGCAAACATGAATTGTCAGACTATGATGTGCTTTATATTGTTGGTGACGCAACTTCAGTTGAGTGGTCTGTTACAGAGGCAATTGAAATGAAATACGATCCTGAAAATCCTTTTCAGTTTATTTATGAAGGACCGCTTAAGAAAGGCGAGTTCAAGTTTCCGGTAAACAGAAACGGCGACTGGCAACAGGATATGTTCATGAAAGATCCGAAGAATCCGTCTAAAGTGTATCTTCACAAAGGCGGGCAATCTGACGACAGCAAATGGAATATTGAAACTGCTGGAGAATATAAAATCGTTCTTGATGTCAAGAAGATGGAGATTGCAATAAACAAAAAGTAGTTCTGTGGAAAAAAGTCAAAAGCGGAGCTGGTGCTTCGCTTTTGCTCTTCTATTTTTTTCTTGAAGATTCTCAAATTCATACAAGAGCACACTGCCTTCTTGATAATATGGCTGTTAATATAAGCGTACGGTTATAAACAGATAACCCTGTTAAATTTTTTAGATATTCATTTTACCTGAATCAAGCAGCTTCCTATAAAAAAATACTCTAATGAAAAGCATAAACCAATTCCTGGTTTTGTGGCTATTGCTTTTGTTCTGTGCCTGTGAAACAGATTCAGAAAACGAAAGACCCAGTCCAGACAATCCGAAAACACTCGTTTCAGTTCAGCTTTCGACCGATAAATCAGCCTACCGCCCAAGTGAAGAGGTAACTGTTTCTGTTTCAGGAAGGCTTCCGGGCAATTGCAGAGTCAGGTGCAGGCATTTGAACAATATACTGGCCGATCAGGAGTTTTCCGGCAGCGAATGGCAGTGGACACTTCCCCCTGATGAGGGAAAGGCATACCTGATTGATTTTTACAAGCGAAAAAATGGAGAGGAAACAACGCTGGCCAGCATAGCAGTAGATGCGAATTCCGACTGGACCAGCCGCCCCCGATATGGCTTTCTGTCACGATATGACAGCCGGTTAAGCCAAGAGGAAATAGATTGTACGCTTGATTTCCTCAAACGTTTGCATATTAACGGTCTGCAGTACTATGACTGGCATTTCAAACACCATAAGCCGCTTAAAATGATTGGAAAAGAGCCGGCGGAAAGCTGGCAGGAGCTTTCAAAACGCGAGGTTTCTTTTGAAGTGGTAAAAACGTATATACAGAAAGCCCGCGCGCTTGGAATTGCCTCAATGAGTTACAATCTGCTGTTCGGAGTCTGGGAAGATTACGCTTTGGACGGCGTGAAAAAGGAATGGCTGCTTTTCAGCGACGCGCATCAGGGCTCGGTTAGCAAACATGACTTGGACGATAACTGGGCTCAAAGCGATATTCTATTGACAGACCCTTCGAACAAGTTCTGGCAGGATTACATTTTTACCGAAACTGAAGCGATTTACAAACATCTGAACTTTGACGGCTGGCATCTGGACCAATTGGGAGACCGTGGAAGCGTGTATAATTTCCTGGGAAAGAATATATATTTACCGTTAGGTTATGAAAGCTTTCTGAAAAGGCTCAGAAACCGTTTCCCGTCCAAGAAAATGGTCATGAATGCAGTAAATCAGTACGGTCAAAAAGAGATACAGTCCGCACCTGTTGATTTTGCATATACAGAAGTGTGGGAGCCTAACGGAAGCTTTAAGGACTTGGCTGATATTATCAAAAGCAATCAAACGGTGTCGTTTGGAAAGAAAAGTGTGTTGGCGGCTTATCTGAATTATAACAAGGCTGACCATCAGGGAACATTCAATACGCCAGCTGTGCTGCTGGCCGATGCCGTCATTTTCGCTTTTGGAGCTTCGCATCTGGAAATGGGCGAGCATATGCTCGGAAAAGAGTATTTTCCGAACCAAAACCTGAGAATGCTTCAAGACCTGAAAGACAGGCTTGTGGAATTTTATGATTTTCAGGTGGCCTACGAAAATTTGCTTCAGGATGAAGGGGAATGGAACGAAGCAACGGTTGAGGCTCAGGATCTGGCAACAACCGTTCAGGCCTGGCCGCCTCAGAAAGGCGCCATTTCAACCGTATGCAGGAAAACCGGTCAGTCGCAGGTAATTCACTTTCTGAACTTTTCAGAAGCGAATCATTTGAGCTGGCGTGATGCAGACGGGACACAGTCCTATCCAAATAAGAAGAGAAACATAGAACTAGCAATAGATTGCAAAGCCTCGGTTGGCAAAGTATGGTATGCTTCGCCAGATTACCAGAAAGGTGTGGCGCAAGAGCTTGACTACCGAATTGAAGACGGAAAAATCGTATGCACGCTCCCTGTTTTGCAGTTTTGGGGAATGCTGGTGATTGAATAAAGAATTATTGTTAAAAAAAAATCAGATGCGCGGTTGTATGTTTAGTGTTTTGCGTATAGCAGTTCATTCTGATTCCCCCCTGTTCTCATTAAGGAGCGTGATATTGTTTCATGCTCCTTAATAATCATGCGCCTTGCCTCTGCTTTGGCGGAAACTTGCAATGGTGCCTGAAACCAGATGTTTATGACCTGTAAAGTAAATAATTGAAAAACCATTAAAAAAACAGATGAATAGAATCAAAAGAGGCTGCATGCTGTTGCTCATTTTTCTTCCAGCAGTTTTGTCAGCACAAATACATGCTGGCAACTACCATAGCCACCAAATGAAAAGAAACAAGCTGACAATTTTCACTGACAAAGCTCTTAGGGTTGAGTTTACGCTGCTGAGTCAGAACATGTTCAAGCTGTTGTATCTTGCCGACGGAAAAAAGGAGAAAGAATCTTTTGCGGTTTTGCCCGATGCATTCAGCGATGCTCCGGATATTCATGTAAGCGAAACGCCGCAGAATTTGGAGATATTCACAAATGACCTGATTATTCGGATTGCCAAGAACCCGCTGCAGGTTCGTGTGTACGACAAATGGCAGAAGTTGTTGATGGAGGATGTTGGTGAACGCGGATACGAAGCAAATGGGAATAAAATCCTTTCTGCTAAAACCTTGAAACCCGGAGAGCGGGTTTACGGACTTGGAGAAAAAAACGGCAGCTTGAACAGAGTGGGCGGCCGGTTCCGTATGTGGAACAGCGACAAGCCATGTTACCAAGTTACGGAAGATCCGCTGTACAAAAGCATACCGTTCTTTATCAGCAGTCTTGGGTACGGAATCTTCTTTGACAATACGTACAAGACTTCATTTGATTTCGGAGTAAACAGTTCACGTGAATATTCTTTCGGCAGCGAAGGCGGAAATTTGCGTTATTATTTTATTTTCGGTCCCGGTTTGAAGCAGGTTATAAAACGCTATGCTTCGCTAACAGGAAATCCGATTATGCCTCCGGCTTGGGGACTGGGTTTTGCGCAGTGCCGAGGGTTGCTTACCAACGAAAAACTGACTCGGGATATAGCCGAGGGATATCGCAAGCGAAAAATTCCTTGCGACATTATTTATCAGGACATAGGCTGGACGCAGCACTTGCAGGATTTTGAGTGGAGAAAAGAGAATTATGACAATCCTCAAAAAATGCTTTCGGATTTGAATGATCAGGGCTTCAAAGTAATTGTTTCGCAGGATCCGGTGATTTCCCAGGCAAATGAAAAACAGTGGGCAGAAGCCGATTCTTTGGAATACTTTGTAAAAGATTCGCGAACAGGAAGGACATATGATATGCCTTGGCCTTGGGGCGGAAATTGCGGCGTTGTGGATTTTACAAACGAAGAAGTTGCCGACTGGTGGGGCAAGTATCAGCAAAAAGCAATCGACGACGGCGTGCAGGGATTCTGGACGGATATGGGAGAACCTGCATGGAGCAACGAAGATGAAGCGGACCGGCTGAATATGCGTCATGTATTGGGTCCGCACAAAGAAATACACAACGTGTACGGGCTTACCTGGGACAAGACAGTTACCGAACAGTTCGAAAAAAGAAATCCCAATAAGCGGATTTTTCAGATGACCCGAGCGGGATACGCAGGAATGCAGCGTTATACATTCGGATGGTCGGGCGACAGCGGCAACGGCGGGGATGTTGCGGCCGGTTGGGAACAGCTTAATGAGCAACTGTCTGTGGCCATGTCTGCGGGCATGGGGCTTATACCGTTTTGGTCTTGCGACATCAGCGGATACTGCGGCGACATCAAAGACTATGAGGCTTTCAGCGAACTGTACACGCGCTGGGTGCAGTTCGGAGCGTTTAATCCGCTCAGCCGCATTCACCACGAAGGAAACAATGCTGTGGAACCTTGGCTGTTTGGTGAAGAAACCGAAAAGCTTGTTAAACAGGCTATCGAACTGAAGTATTCTCTTTTCCCTTATATATACACTTACAGCCGCAAAGCCTATGACACCGGCCTTCCGCTGATTCGCGCCATGGTGCTGGAGTATCCTTCAGACAAGCAGGCGTTTGAATTAAACAGCCAGTTTATGTTCGGCGAAGAAATGCTGGTTGCTCCTGTAACTGAAGAGGAAGCTTATGAGAAGCGCGTGTATCTTCCTAAAGGCGAATGGGTTGACTTCCATCACCCTGAAAAGGCTTACAAAGGAAAGCAGTGGATCAGCTGTCCGGTTGAGCTGGACGATATACCGGTGTTTGTAAAAAGAGGCTCAATAATTCCGCAAATGCCTGTTATGCAGTTTATTGATGAAAATCCAAATTACCCGCTGGTGCTGAATGTTTTTCCGCATTTCAGAAAGAGAAAAGCAGTGTTTCACGTCTATGAAGATGACGGGACGACCAATGATTACAAAAAAAATATTTACGGAGAAAGAATCGTTAGCTGCAGAACCAGTGAAAAAAGCCTGGAAATTCGAATTAAGAAAAAAGAGCATAACGAATATTCTTTGAAGAGCAGAGCCTATGTTTTTCGGCTGCATCTAAATGAAAAACCGGCTGGAGTTTACTATAAAAATAAAAAAATGAAAAAGAAATCCTTTTGCTGGAAGGACAATATACCTGAAAAGGATTGCTGGCATTGGGACAAAGAAAGCAATGAATGCGTCGTCAAACTCGAAGACTGCAACAGCAGCGATGCTTTAGAAATTAGATTTCGATAAAAACGAAAAGAGCGGGGCAATTTGTTCCGCTTTTTTTACCTCAAAAAGAAAAATAAAAAGACAAAAGGTTTGAGTTCTTCCCGCATTATTTTGACAGCTTTTCCGATGTGCTTTTCGACTGTTCGTACAGAAAGGGATTCTTTTTTTGCAATTTCTTTGGCCATTAGCCCTTCAAAACGGTTTAACAGAAAAATTTTTCGGCACTTTTCCGGAAGTTTGTCTAAAGCTTTTTCGAGCATTTCCTTCAATTCAAGTTCCGTATGCAGAGTATCTTCCTTCAAATAGTCCGGATCGCTCAAAAAATATTCAGCAGCTTTGTTTTCAACATCAATATGTCTTAGATAATCAATCGAGCGGTTTCTGATGGATGAGAACGCATAGGAGCGAAAACTTTGTTTAATGGTATAATCGTTTCGTCGGATCCAAAGATTGTAAAAAAAATCTTGAACAAGATCTTCAGCGGCCTCTTGCTCTCGTATAATTTTCTGAGAAAAAACAACCAAGGAAGAATAATATTTAGTAAACAAACAGTCAAACGCACTCTTATCATTTTCTGTCAGCCGAAAAAGTAACGCATTGTCCTCTTTCAAATGAGGGAGGTCGTTGGCATCCCTATCTATTTCCAAGCGATTCATCATCATTTCACCTGCCCCAGACCAAAAATTATCGAAATAAAGAACATTTCCCCAATATGGGATTTTTTCATGAAAATGACATTTCTTACTGAAAACAAATTTTATAAATAAAAAAACAGAAGCGCAATTATGAAATGCGCTTCTGTTTTAAAAGATTAATATTGTGATTTTTAAACTTATTTATGTGCTAATGAGGCTGGATCGTCCAGAACGACTATGCGGAAACCAACATTAAACACTTTTTGCCAAGGCTCATATCCTATTCTGAACGTTGAGGTAGCTCTTTTTGGAACATCTTTCCATGACCCGCCTCTCACAGCCTTAAGGGATTTTTTATCCAGGCTGTTTCTTCCGTCTTTTGCATTATACGGGTATGATGCATAATCCGAAAGGGTCCATTCGGCAACATTTCCGTGCATATCAAAGAGTCCCCATGCATTGGCTTTATATTGTCCTGTTCCGGTAGGAACCATTACTTTATCGTTAACGCTTTCAACTTTCGGAAGGAAGTTGTTGGCTTCGAAAAGCGCATGATCTCTTCCTATCGGCTGCGGGTCTACTCCGTTAACCGCCATTTTTTCCAGGCTTACATCCGCCATATTTGCAAACTGCGCAAAATTGGAGCTTTTTGTACCAAACCACATGTCGCTGGTTGATCCTGTGCGGCAGGCCCACTCCCACTGCGATTCGGTTGGCAAACTTATATTCAGGCCGGTTTTTTTGCTCAGTTCACGGCAGAAATCCATCGCATCGTTCCAGCTTACTCGTATTACGGGCTGCTGATCCTGGTTGGCATCGTAGCCTCCGAAGATATGGTCTTTCCACTGCTGATCGACATGGCGGCTATTGTGCTTAGGATACAAACGCCGGAACTGCTGGTTGGTAATTTCCATCGCAGCCATCCAGAAAGCTTTGCCGATTTTCACCTTGGCTCTCGGATATTCATCTTTATAGCCTTTTTCGGATCCCATAACGAATGATCCGGCAGGAATGCGAACCAGCTTGATTTTTACACCTTCTCCCAAGTCGATGGTTTTGGTTGTAGATCCTTTTTTCGAAGCTTTGGTTTGCAGCTCCTTCGCCTGCTGGCTGTTAAAAGGCCATTTTCTTGCTTTAACCTTTTTGTGTTTCACGGCAACTTCAGGCTCGGGTTTTTCCGGAGAGATCTTCCCTAATTTGTTTCTTTTTTGGTTGGCCGCCTCCAGCTCTTCGTCCGAACGGTCCACAACCATTCCGAATCGTTCCGCTATTTGCTTGCGTCTAATTTCTTGAGCTTTGTCAGTACGGAATTTGTCGCTTTTCTTGTACTCGCCATGGAAAGGAACATTCAAGTCGATCCAAGTATACAATCTGTCCCATTCTTCATCGCTGAGTTTGACGTTGTGGTGATTTTTTTTCAGCATTTGCACCAGCGGACTGGTGTTGGCGTGGAAGTTCATTGGCGTCAGCATTTTTTGATCCGACTCAGGACCCGGACGATAAATATACGGATGAATCTCCCAATAACTTTTTCCGAACTCAATGCCGAAATCAGTATACCAATGTTTCTTTGATCCCGGTTTAATAAGCGGTTTCATGCTGGTGTCGGCAAAATTTGGACGGCCACTTTTCGATCCGTTGTGGCAAGACACGCATTTCTTATCCAGAATTGGCTGAATTTCGTTCATGAAAGTCATTGGACGAGCCGGACCGTACCACTCGATGATTTTTGCTGGTTTCTTTTTCCTAGATGCAATCGTTTGGCGCGGCACTGGTACCATGCTTCTGTCCTCGTGGCAGCCTATGCAGGAAAGGGTTTCGCCTGGCATAGCCGTCAGCCAGCTTCTCATTAGCTGCACGGCGCGCCCTTCGCTGTCCAGCGGCTGCAGCGAGATCGGCGTGTTTGCCGGAATCTGGAACAATGCCGAACCGTCTTCTTCTACGGGAACGGTACCCAAAATACGCTTGATGTCCCAGCCGCTTTCCAATCCGGCAGAGAAATGGTCTCCCTTGGTGTTGTTGTAAACAAACTTGTAGGAAAAGATACGCAGTTTTTTAATTGTACCTTTAGGAACTCCGGCTAAACCAGGTCCCTCATATATATCCTGAATGTAGACATCAGCGGTTTCCTTGTCGAGATTTACCATGTCAGGAATCACCGGAGGCATGGTTCTGTTTTTAACAAGTATCGGAGAGTTCATTCCTGCGCCTTCACATTCGGCAATCAGTGTCATGTTGTCGAAAATGTCCACTAAATAAATTCCCCAAAGACCTTCCGGGTTCAATTTGGCAGAAACCAGGTAATACTCATCACTTAGGGGATAAGGAGTCAAAAACTGTGGCCAGACACCGTCAACGAGCCGGTCTTTTACCTCAGCAATTACCTTTTTGTTGTAACCAGGGATTTCCTGCACTACTCCGTCGGCTTCTTTACGTCCCTTTTTAGGATCCAGAATAATCAGGCGTCCGCTTCTGGCCGTTCCGTGGTGCCCGCTGACAATACCAACGATTTTTGTTGGATGTCCCGGAATTGGTCGCGCGTCAAAAAAGCTGTTAGGCCAATACGAACCGCTTCCGTAATACTCTTTTTTTCCTGTGCCGTCAGGATTCATATGCAGCAGATTGCGTGCAAAGTAGTGCGACATATCGGTATACTCCCAACGCAAGTACATCAGTCGTCCGTTGTTCAAAACAACAGGATCCCACTCATTGTCTTGCCCAAAGCTTACCTGTCTTACGTGCTGGGTTTTCGGATCCAGGATGCCCACCAATGCCACGCCTGAAGTACCGTTTACACAAGGAACTCCCTGAAGGGACAAGTTGGAAGTCATGGCGATTTTTCCGTTCGGCATAAATGCGCCGTCCATATAATCTATTTCAGGGACATCGCCAGGAGTCAAGCGCTTAGGTTCCTTTCCGTTTATGTCTGTTTCATAGATATGCCATCTGCCGTGAGGCCCCATTTTTGAGAACAACACGCGATTGCCGTCAAAGTGGAGCTCCAAATCGGCAACTCTGCTTCCTTCCGGCTTGTAGACGCTTTTCCAGCAGGTTTTTCCTTTTTGAATGCACTGAAGGCGGACAATCTCTGACTGCCCTTTTGGAGTAGAGCTAACGTTGGAACTCCAGTTGTTGCGAGGCATGGCCAGTGCTGGTGCGCCTGTCATTCGTGCATTTTTTCCTAAATAGTGTTTGGTCGCCAGAATATCGGCGTTCATCAGCGGATTGGACAGCAGTAGCTTCCGCTTTAGAGAAACGAGCTCTTCGGCTTTGGCCAAAGCTCCTTTTGAACGGCTGTAAATAGCCTCTTTTGCCAGCGGCAGTTCTCTTTTCAACTGGCTTTCTATGCCATGATCCGCAAAATCCTTGAAATTTTTCTTCATAAATTCAACGGAACGTCTGATTGCAGGCAAATTGATGCTGCACAGTTGCTCCTGTGCTCGTATGGTCAATATTATTTCTTCGAAAAAGGCCAGCACTTCCTTTGCGTCATTTCGGTCCAATACAGCATCCAGATCCTTTTTGAACTGATTCGGCTTTTTCAATTTGCATATTGCTTTGTCAAAAATTCTTTTTTCCAATATGCGCTTTCCAGCCTTTTTTGTCTGTTGTTTTCCAGTCTTATTTTTTAGCAGCGACTGCTGGTGAAGTGATAGCACTTCCGGCATTTTTTTACCTGAGCAAGAAGCCAATTGTCGCATGATGTAAGGAAAATCCTTATGCAGCTGTTTCATTTGCTGCGCTTTGTTTTCAGGCGACTGAGAGATCTTGTAGAATCGGTCTGCCCACTTTTCCTGGCCTCTCACTCCTGTTCCCCAGAACAAAAGCAAGCCGCAAAGCAAACAGAAGGGCTTGGCAATTTTTAAGTACATGTTGTTAAAATAAAATATTAATGAAATGAAAAATTAACGTCAAATTTTTGATGCAGTCCTGAGAAGGAATCTGAAATAATTTTTTAAATTTTAGTTGCCAATTAACAGCTCTTTGAATGCTCGGTATTTGCCTGGCTATTCACATGTATATTGATAACTATTAATAAAAAAATTGTAACTGAAACATTTAAGTTAGCTTGTCGATGTCCTCAAGATACTATTTTAAATCTAAAAAAGCTACATAATAGTAGTGACAGGATAGTTACAAAAAGCTTATCTTCATTATAAACATCCAAAATTATTCGTTTTCTTATGAAGAAGTGATTGACTAATAAAAATATCAGTTAAACTAAGTTTATTTTGTCTATGTATAATATTTTATAAATTGAATATATTATTTATTATTTTTCAACTAAATAATGTGAAACAATTCGCTTGTTATTACTGAAACAGTAATTTGAGTTCAGCTGAGTTAACAACAAAATTGTTTTCTGTGTAAGAAACATTAAGGATTGGCCGTAATGAAAAAGCTCAATTGGTACTATATATTCTTTTGGGGAGTTGCCTTTTTCATCGAATACCTGACTCTTAAAGGCATTAGCTATGTATTTTCTTTTGAGAATATCAACTGGAGCCATGTGTCCTTTCTAATATCCCTTCTTTTTGTACCTTCGATACTGGCCGTTCAGTTTTTAGCCGGTCATTCCGGTAAGCTCTATCCACTTCAGCTTAAACTAAACAGCCGGGAACGCATTATCAGAGTTAACCAGGCTTACCATATTCAGGGCTTTCTTTTGGTAGAGGGAGTCCTGTATGAGACAAGCACTAGAATCGTTTTTCTTGTTCCTCAGGGACAGAAAGGATTTCAGATATCAAAGCAGAGTATTCTAAAACTGCACAGTCGAGGGAAATCAATTTGGGCAAGAATGGTGTTCAGACATTTGCTTTGGGTGGAGACTAAAGATAAAGAAACTAATGATGAACACTTTGTGATTATTACAGAACTGTCGCAAAATCCTTCTGCTTTTGAATTCTCGAACAAGCTCAATATCGCAACTGATTATCCCTCTGTCTACAACTATGAAAGAAAAATTAAGCAAAAGGACATTTTGAAAGAATAACTATCTGATAAATAACGCTGTATGTGTAATTTATGCCTTCACTGTTTTTCTGAGTTTCGATAATGGCATGATGATATTCTTAGTTCATCAAAAAGCTCTCAGAGATATAATGCAAGCTACTTTTTTATCTTTTTTATATTTAATAACATTAAAGTTTGAAGTTAGCGTAAAATAACATACTTTGCTGTCACTAAAATTAGTCTACTTTTTGATAATCTCATATTATGAGAGTTTTTTTAAGCTTTTTTATATTTTTACTACTCATACTGTGCGGGCTTCTGGCGTTGAACACTCTTAACTACTCAAGCAAACAACCTCAAACGGCTTCAAACAACAATCCTGTCTTGAAGGAATTTCCCCTGGCAGCCCAACGGTTATCAAAAGCAATAGAATTCAAAACCATTTCTTGTAAACAAGAGTCAGACACCAGTTTTTTTTCGGCCTTTAGGGCATTGCATCGTTTTTTTGACGAAAGCTATCCTTTGATTTCCAAAAAGCTGTTGAAGGTAAAATTCGGCGAATTTTCACTCCTGTATAAATGGGAAGGAAAAAACAAAGAGCTCCCCCCTATTGTCCTGATGGCTCACCAGGATGTCGTGCCCGTTTCCGAAATTGAAATATCTCAATGGAAGTTTCCTCCGTTCTCCGGAAAAATTACCCAGGATACGATCTGGGGCAGGGGAACCTTGGATGACAAAGTAGGATTAATGTGTATATTGGAAGCGGGTGAAGCTCTTCTTGCTGAGGGCTTTGCGCCAGATCGGACAATTTACTTTGCATTCGGGCATGATGAAGAAATCGGCGGAAAAAGAGGAGCAAAAAAAATAGCTGAATACCTGGAGACCCGCGGGGATCATGCCTATTTCATTTTAGATGAAGGTTTGACGATTACCCAAGGGCTGGTGCCGAAAATTGACTCCCCTGTGGCGTTGATTGGAACCACTGAAAAGGGATATATGACTGTGGAATTAGCTGTGAATCATACAGGCGGGCACTCTTCCATGCCTGCGAAGCACACGGCAATAGATATTCTCGCGGAAAATATTGCACGCCTGAAACGAAAGACATTTACCGCTGTATTCACAAAACCGGTGGATGCATTTCTGGATTATATAGGCCCGGAAATGCCGTATCCCGAAAAGGTTGTATTTGCCAACCGATGGTTATTCGATCCGGTAATTAAGAATATATACTCTCAAAGCAACGCAGGAAATGCCCTTATCAGGACAACCACTGCACCAACCATTTTCCAAAGCGGAGTTAAAGACAATGTATTGCCACATTCAGCCCGAGCTGTTGTGAACTTTCGGCTGTTGCCAGGCACAAGCCAGGCCGACGTTCGGCAGCATTTACACTCAGTGCTGGACACTGCTCAGGTTAGCATTAAAGTCGTCGAATTTTCGGAGTCACCTCCATTGTCTTCTATAACTTCGGAATCGTTCCAATACATAAGCAAAACGATACAAAAGGTTTATTCAAATGTTTTGATTGCCCCTTCGTTGCTTATTGCAGGAACGGATTCTAAGCATTACCGCAAAATTTCCGACAATATCTACAGATTTCTGCCAGTGTTTTTAACTCCCAAAAATATCAGCCAAATACATGGAGTCAATGAGCGAATAGCAACCAAAGATTTAATTTATGCAGCAAATTTCTACTATGAGCTGATAAGAAATATTTAATAATTGTAATAAAAACGAATTCACATTCATAGATTTGTGTTACTAAACAGTGCCTATATGAATACACTAAATAATCGCTTGCATATTATTCATCAATTTGAAAGCGGAGAAATAGATGAGGACACATTCAACGATTTATTGGTCCAGGATCCTTTACTGAAAGAGGAGTATGAGTTAGGACTTTCAATTGAAGAGGCCATTGCGGACGATGAAACAGCTGCGTTTAAAACGTTGATATCAAATGCTCAGCAAGAATATGTTTCTGAAAAAAAAGATTCAAAAAAAACCTCAGTATACTTCCTGACTCGTAGAGTGGCAGCTTCTTTTTCTATTGTTTTCTTGTTGGCTATTGGGTATTTTTCCATGAATGCCGGTCTTTTCCATGAGACGGATAGCGCTTCTTTGGGTAAAAAGAAATTTAAAAAATATTATAAACAGTTTGAATTGATGGATAGCAGATCATCTGCGGAATCGTCCGAATTTCGAAAGAAGGCTTACCTGGCTTTTGAAAACCGGCAATTTGAACAGGCTTTATCTCTATTCAATGAACTGGAGAATAAAGAGGAGTGGGAACTGGTCTGCGTAGCCAATTGCCATATCGAGCAGAATGAGCTCGACAAGGCTATTTCGATACTGTCTCCTCTGGCTGATTTGTCGAAAGATCTTTTTGTTAAAAACAATGCCCTCTGGTATCTCTCTCTTTGCCAGCTAAAAAAAGGACAGGTTGAAGCCGCGCAGGCCAATTTGAAACAAGTCAAAGATTCTTTTGGGCGAACGAATGTCATCAAGCTTTCTGAATCGCTTTTGGATGAGCTATAATATCTTCAGCGCGGACAATTGAAGTATTACTTCTTCAATTGTTTTAGCATAGTGCGATTGTCCCTCATGGTCGACAATCCAGCTTATATTTTTTTCCTCAACAATCTTTAGTCGGATTTTAGCCGATGGAACAATCTTGCATCCTACCCTTTTCATGGCCCTTTTAGTCCAGATGAAGGCTTTGCCGCTTCCTTCTACTGAAATTTCTGACGAGGGTTGTTTTGAGAAAGTAAACGCGCCGCTTGAATGGTCAAAAGCCAGCCCTGGAGACTTAAAAGTTTGCTGCAAGGCACCGTTGAGAATAAGATCCTCGGGAGAACCTTCCGAAAGTTTGCCTGCAGAATCCAGAAGCCAAACTTGATCCGCCAGTTTCAGGGCCAGTTCCAGTTCATGGGTAATCACCAAGATTCCTTTGTTTTTTTTCTTTGCTAAATCCGACAGCAGGTACAGCAAACTCATGCGGTTGAACAAGTCAAGATGGGCAGTAGGCTCGTCAAGTAAAATGATTTCTGTGTCCTGAGCCAAAGCTCTTGCAATCATTGCTCTTTGGCGCTCTCCATCGCTCAGTTGCTGTACGCTTCGATTTTTCCAGGGCTCTACGTCGACCATGCGCATAGCTTCTTCGATTAACGTTCGGTCTGCTTGTTCCAGTTTGCCTGTCCAGGAAAGATACGGCGTACGGCCAAGGGCCACTAGTTCATAAACAGTCATAATCCGGGACAAATCGGGCAGACCTGAAACAATGCTGATCGTTCTGGCCAAATCGGAAGAATGGTAACTCTTAAGTTCTTTCCCAAGAAGCTCAATTTTTCCATGTAGCGGGCGAAGATTTCCTGAGAGCGTCTTAAGAATTGTTGATTTCCCGCACCCGTTAGCTCCAAGCAGGCAAGTCAGGGATCCTTTTTTTAGATGCAGCTGCAGGTTCTGCGCCACTGTTCTCGAAGAATAACCTACTGAAAGGTCGCTGGCGAAAATCGCGAGTTCTGTATTCATTCTATCTGACGGTTTTTGAGCAAAATACCTATAACAATAGGGGCTCCGAACAACGAAGTGACCACGTTAATAGGGATTGCGGTTGAGCTGAAAGGCAGGTTGGCCAAGAGGTTGCACGCACTGAGAATACATGCGCCCAGCCAAAAGCAGGCAGGCAGCAATATTCGGTGATTTTCGGTTTTGAACATCAATCGGGCAATGTGAGGCACAGCTATTCCGATAAAGCCGATTGGTCCGCAAAATCCAGTTACAGCACCTGTAAGCAAACTTGTACAAACAATGGTCAGCACTTTGGTTTTTTTGACCGATATCCCCAGGCTTTGAGCATAATTTTCTCCCAATAAAAGAGCGTTCAGCGAGCGGATAAGATACAGTGAAGCACCAAAGCCCAGAAACAGAATAATGCTCATGGGTGCAATTTGTCCCATGGTTATCCCTTTAAGGCTGCCGAAAGTCCACAGCAGATAATCTTTAATCTGATCCGGCGCGCTGAAATACTGCCAGATGCTAACAATCGCTGTGGTTAAATATGAGATCATAATACCGACAATCAGAAGCGTTACAGAATCCCTGACTTTGCTGGCTACAAACAGCACCACAAACATCACTGCTAAAGCACCCAGCGAAGAGGCGACAACGAGCAGCCAGTTGCCTCCGAATCCCAGATTGCTGGCAATTTCCAGGGACGACGTCCAGCCGCCGGCAAGAAAAATAAACGCCACTCCCATACTGGATCCGGCGCTGATCCCCAATACTGATGGTCCGGCCATCGGATTTCTGAAAAATGTCTGCATGAGTAAGCCTGCAACTGACAATGAGGCTCCGGCCAAAACAGCAGTAAGAGCTTGAGGAAGCCGAACGTGCCAAAGAATATTGTCCCAAGTTGTATTGCCAGTGCTTTGATGCAGCAAGTAGTCTAAAATGCTCCGAACAGGAATATCAATGCTTCCCTGCATCACATTCAGGAAAAACAGGCCAACAGTCAGCAAGGCGATTCCCTTGACGGTAATAAAAGAGCAGCGTTTACTGAATGTCATTGATTAAGCGTTTGTAGAAGTACAAGGAATCATCTGGCAAAAGAGCAGGATAGGCTATCCGAATCAAATCGCGAAGCACGCGGTCAGGATAATAAATACCTGATTCCCAGTAATCATTGGCTCCAGGCGAATTAATGCGCCGGTTATTGTTGTAGACCTTCATTTGGCGGAAAGCGTCAAAGTCTTTGTAGCGGCTATCCCAAGCTTCTAGTTCCGAAAATTTCGAAAGTCTGCCTACGTTGATCCAAAGCGGAGCAGACATGCCCTGAACATATATTTCCTCAAAGTCCTTGGCTAAGCTTCCGGAACCTCTTGTATCGTTCCAAGGATAATTCAGATGTGCGTCATTCAAAAGATGGGCAAAATAACTTTCTCCGGCAGGCACATACCACACGCCCTTGTAGGGAAGTCCGGTGAGGATTTTTTTCTTTTTTTCCGGAAAATTCAATTCTCTCAACGCTTTGTAATTTTTCTTCGCACTGTTAAAAAACTCGCCGGCTTCTTTTTCTTTTCCCGTCAAAATGCCATACACTTTAATCCACTCAGCTCTGCCTAAAGGCGTGCTTTCCATCCAGCTAATATCTGACAGAAACGGGATGCCAAACACCCGGAGCCTTGACATTTCAGTCGACGAAGTATTCGGATAAGTGTTTCCAATGACCAAATCGGCTTTTAAGCCCACTACTTTCTCAATTGCTAATTTCGCTCCTTCTCCCACTTCAGCCAGCTGGCCGGCCTCGGCTTTTTTTTGCAGCTCCTCGTTGTAAACGTAGGCTTTTGATGATATTCCGGCTACAGCATCAAGAGAATGCAGCAGTTTAAACGCCCCAATAGAATTGGAGGAAAGAACGGCTGCATGCTTCACCGGAACAGAAATAAAAACCCCTTTTTCAAGCCAGTCACTGGGGATTTCGGCTTTGTTCGGCGCCAGACAATAAGATACTGTATCGATGGCTGGTCCTTTGTGCACATATGTCTCAAGCCAATAGGCTTTTCCTTTTTTGATATAAGAAAAATTCTGGGCAAACTCTGCTTTTTTCAAAGCCGGAATATCAGAGTTTTTTTTCTGCCTTGAGCAGGCAGATAGAATCACTGTTATTCCCAAGATGAACCCAAATTGCTTTATATTAATGCCAGGCATACGGTTTTTCAAATTCGAAAAAAATAAAGATCTGAATGAAAAACAAAAATACTCATTGAGAAGCGCACAGAAGAATATTTTTAGATAAACTGTAGGCCGAACAAATTAAAATATTCTTTTTTGTTTTTTTTATTATATTAAAGCACTGGCTATTTTAACTTCGTTTTTAAAAATAAAAGCAATATGCTGAGTGATTATTTTTCTTCGGAATCCATCTACTTTTTCGTCACGCTGCTGCTGATTACCTATTTGCTCATGACCTTTGTTACGGTCATCTTTGTGTTGCTGGAAAACCGTTCTCCCTTTAAGACAATCTCCTGGATAGTCATTCTTATTTTTGTCCCCTTCTTGGGTTTTCTGCTTTACAGTGTTTTTGGCGAAGGAATACGCAAGCATATAAAATTTTCAAAAAAAAGAAAAAAGGATGCGCTTCGCCTTTCTTATTTGAGAAAAAAACAGCTGGCCCTTATGAACCAGGGGGCTTTGATTGATGACGAGCAGGTGAAAAAGAAAAGGGATTTGATACACCTGTCATTGAATCTGGAGAATTCTCTTTTGTTCAAAAAGAACAATATTACCATACTTCAGGATGGCGAGCATACCTACAGCGAGATTTTCAAAGAACTTGAAAAGGCAGAAGACCATATTCACATTGAATATTATGTGTTTGACGAAGGCGATATTGCCAACCGTTTTTTGGAAATATTTGAAAAAAAAACGCAACAGGGAGTAAAGATCCGCTTCGTTTTCGACGGTGTGGGAAGCTTCTGGCTTTCTAAAGATTATAAAAGAAAACTTAAAAATGCCGGGGTGGATTTCCGCACTTTTCAACCGGTACGTTTTCCGCGTCCGCTTCGGGACATCAATTACCGAAACCACCGAAAGATTATTGTAATAGACGGAAAAGTCGGTTTTCTGGGCGGCATCAATATTTCCGACAAATATTTGAAACCCGATCCTGCTTTGGGTTTTTGGCGTGATACGCATCTGAAGATTGAAGGAGAAAGCGTGCATGGTCTGCAGCATGTATTCATTGGAGACTGGTCTTTTCTGGACAAGAAATTCAAAAACCATTTGTCGCGATTTTTCCCGAAAATGAAGCTTGAAAATCTTAAATCCTGTTATACGCAGATCGTTTCAAGCGGTCCTGACACTTTTTTTCAAACAATCAAAGACATTTTCTTTTCAGCAATAGCCACCGCGCAAAAAAACATTTTTATTTGCACCCCCTATTTCATGCCTGACGAAAGTGTGCTTATGGCTTTAAAAACCGCTTCTCTCAGCGGCAAAAAAGTAAAAATCATCCTACCGCAGCGCTCAGACACCAAGCTGGTGGGTTGGTGCACTCGTTCGTACATCCAGGAGCTTCTGGAGCACAAAATTGAAGTGCATTTCTACCAGCCCGGGTTTATTCACAGCAAAGTTATACTTATTGATTCTCTTTTCTGCTCAGTCGGAACGGCCAATATGGACTACCGGAGTTTTTCCGAGAATCTGGAGGTTAACGCCATCATCTACGATCAGAAAACTTACCGGACTCTTGAAAGCCAGTTCAGGCAAGATTTAAGCGATTCGGTGCAGGTTTCTTTAGAAAAATGGCTCACCCGTTCTTCCGGAGAGAAGCTGAGCGAATCGATAGCCCGGCTGTTTGCGCCTCTGTTCTAAAATGGGTATCCGATAGAAAAGCTGAACACCAGATTGTTTTTTCGCCATTTTTTGCTGAGAAAGCTGATGTCCTTTATCACCCAACGCTGGCTTTCAGGGAGATAAGGCTTGTGCACAGGAAATGACCAGTCGGCGCGGATAACCAGTACGCGAAAGTCTGCGCGAATTCCCAATCCGGTGCCTATAGCCAATTCTTTGTAAAAATTGTTGTTCAGCCTCCCTCCCGGTCGATCCGGGTCTTCTTTTTTCAGCCAGATATTACCCGCGTCCAGAAAAACCGCACCTTTCAGGAAACCGGCAATCGGAAAACGAAATTCAGTATTGGCCTCCAGCTTTATATCGCCTCCTTGCCCCAAAAACGACTGAACGGAATCTGCCGGAAGATAACTTCCCGGACCGACAGAACGAGTCAGAAACGCCCTTACATCGTTTGGCCCTCCGATGAAATATTGCTGAGTAAAAGGAAGAGCTTTGGAGTTTCCCCAAGGAATTCCTACTCCGACCAGCAATCGGTTCGCCCAGGTCCATGAGTCTTGCCTGTAATAAAGCCTGAAGTCATTGGTGAATTTGATGTATTGGGAAAAGTCAACCCCCAGAATCTGGAAACTCCCTTCAGATTTTTTTCTTTGGAACAGCTTGTTCATTAAAAACAGAAAATTTCCTGAAAAGTCAGCCTGAAAAGAATTGTAGAGACTTATACCCTCAGTGCTGGAGAGCGTAGAATTGTAAGTGACATTGAACGATGTGCCCAGAATAAACTGATTGCGAAATGTTTGCGCCAGAATGGGATATTTTCCTTGAAGCGAATCAAGGGATTCTTGATCTTGAGGCGTTTGCTGATAGCTTAAAACAATTGGAGATAATCGCTTGCGAAACCGTTCGTTCACATGCCACTGAAAACCGTAATCTGAGTTGATATAGTTAATCCTTAACAGCGGGCGGAAATCATAGCGCATAAAGGAAGCGTTTACCGTTGTATAAGGAATAAGCGGAGAATTCCGGGGACGCCAACCCATAAAGCGCGGTATGCGGGGTATGCGAATGCCTGCATTTATTCCCACCCAGTAAATCAGATCAAAATCGGAAGAAGAACCCAGTTGCTTAAGCACGCCCCCCTGCAGCTTCACATTCAAACTCTCCGCTCCCCGAAAAATATTCTGATGGTTGTAGCCCAGCGTAAGCTCGGGGCCTGTGTAACCGTCAGAATTTGTAGAAGCGCCCAGTTCGGTCCTGAACGACGACACTCGAGATGGCGTCAGAAATATGTTGGTGTCGATATGTTTGCTTGAATCGTTGGGATGAAACTGCACATTGACAAAATTGTAAATGCCAAGTCCGGATAAATAACGGACAGTCTGCTGATAGACTTTTCTTTGAAATATGCTGTCTGAACGGAAAAATATTGCTTTACCCAGCGCCTTCAGCCTAATCAAACTCCGGTTGTAAGAATACCTGATGCCGTCTCGTTCTGCAGTGTGTGCATATGTTTCCTGCGGGGCAGACGAGCGGTGGTCAGGAAAAACGCTGATTCTGCCTATTTTATAAACAAGGGTGTCCTGTTTGGGCGTTGTTTGTTTAAGCCTGAGACTGAGATCAATTTTATGCCGATTTTGGGTGCTGTCGGCCAAAAAGAGCAAATCATTGTCGTTAAAAAAATAGTAGCCAAGATTTTTCATTTTTTCTTCAATCCGGTCGCGCTCTTCTTTCAATTGCTTTAAACTGTACCGGTCTCCTTTCTTCAGGTTCTTCTTTCGGGCTTTCGTTGGCAGCATGTCATCAATCGTCCGAACATGAGTAGTGTAATTTATCGAATCCAAAAATGTTGGAAGCCCTAATTTAACATAATATATAATATGTGCTCTATATTTTCGATACTTCACAATATACGTTACCTGAGAAGAGAAAAATCCCATCTGCTTCAACCCATTCTCTAAAAGACTTTTGCCAAAATCCGCATTTCTGCTTTGATAAAGAACCGGAGTACTTGAAAAACTTTTAAAAAATCGATAGAAAAAGCCTTTCTTTTTTTTCTTATTTTTTTGCCTTTCATAGACAAACACTCCCCACTTCATTCCCAAAACATTCCCTCTTTGGACATTCGGTAGTTTTTTCTTTAACGCTCCCTTATTCGCTTTTGTAAGGCGATTCTCATTATCGTATTCAATGCTTGTCTTTTGCAAATAATACTCTCCTTCGGCAAGGAATTTTTTCCCGCTGCATCCAAAAAAACACAACAACACAAACAGTCCTATTAGCGCAAAGAACTTATTTTTTTTCATTTTTTGCTGTTCTCTTTCTTAAAGGAAACGCTTTTTTAAACAGCACAGAAAAGCCGGTTTTGACAACCGTCGAATTGAAAATCTCTCCATTGTCACTCATCCGAAATACCTTTACTTGGTATTTGCCGTCCTTGGTGATTTTATAATCAATCACTACATCGCCAACAATGTTGTTCGTATTAGCATTGCCTTTGCCCTCCGTGTTGGCATTGTCTATCGAATATGTTCCTCCCACATTTATAACCAAGCGGTTTTTAAACAACTGCTGTTTCACAGATACTCCTACATCTGTTCGTTCATTCGAGGTTCCCTCCTGACCCGGAAGATTATATGACTCAATATTGAAATTTAAAGCTGTTCCTTTAATAAGATTCGAAGACAGTCTGTTAAGCTGCTGCGTGAGAATATTTGCCAAATTGCCCTTTAAATTCCCTTTATTGAAGGAAGAAAACGGACTCCTGGAAACAAAGGCCTGTATCAATATCAAGGAAAAAGCCTGCTTGTTTAACTGCTCTGGGCTATTGTTAAGCTGATTAATTGCCGTAATAATTTCCGGACTCTGCGAATTGGTGCCAATTGCCGGATATTCAATATTGAAAGATATATCCGGCTTTAACGCTTCGCCCTTAAGCATAACATTAACATAAAAAGTCTGAAACTTTGAATACTGCTCAAGCTGATCAGGATTTAAATTCGACTCCAGAGTTAACAGCCCGATTGGAGAAGCCTTTACCTTGTAACGCGCTCTTATATCCAGCAAAGGCCTGTCGATTTCACCGGTCCAAGTGATTTTGCTGCCTTTCTGGATAGCCAGCCTTCTGCCTATCAGATTATACAAATACATTTGGTAGCTGCCTTTGTGCACTTCATATACTCCTGTAAGAGTAAGTGTCCCGTCTCTTCGGTAGTCAGCGCTCAGATTTCCACCCCCGACAGCGTGTATAGTGGAGTTTGTAAACGGATCCAATACGATGTTAAGCTTTACTGAAGGATCCACATGCACTTTTGCTTCTCCGCTAATCTCAAAAGGAAGCTTTTCTATCATCATCGCTCTTATTCTTCTTGGCTTCGCCTTCTCCGGTACAACAAATTCCACAACGCCTTCTCCTCTTTCCAAATTGGGATTGTTAGGATTTTCGAAAACATAATGCAAATCCGTTCCCTTTTTTACCTGCAATCTCGTACTGAGTTTTACATTGTTATAAGGCCCCTTCATCCGGGTGACATTTTCTAAATAAAGCTTTCCGTAAAAATTGGGATTGTCCTTGGCTGTGGAATTCATAGCCATGAAATTCTCAATTCTTGCCTCCAGATCGAAACGGTAGTCAGTAAAATGCTTGGCAAACACAGAACCCTTCAAGGCGGCTCCATGTCCATGTTCGTCCCGTATTGTAAAATCACGGAAATGCAGGCCTTTTTCATCAGACAAAATGGATGCCTTGTGCAGGAACAATTCAGTATTCAACAGTCTGGGTTTTACCCGAACCGAATCAAACGCCAAATATCCCAGCAAATGTATATTCTTCTTTTTGCTTAAATGCAATTTGGAACGAAGCGTGCCTCCCAAGCTGTAAAACAATCCATCTGTCAGACCTCGCACAGGTGCCAGCGATATTCTTTTTGCATCCAGATCAATTGATGCAGAATCATTTCCTATCATTCCCTTAGTCGAAAGATCGGCAAGCGCTCCCGAAAAGTCACTGAAAAAAGTCACCGGAGCATCAGCCTTTTTACGACTTGCTTGGCTTTTCCAGTTTCCAAGCTTACTGCCTAGAATTCCAAATTCTTTAACAGACATCTCCCCTGCAAAAGTACCGTTTCCCCACTGCATTCGGTGATTTAACAAACCGCCAAGGAGCCAGGTGTGTCCGTGCCGACTTAAGGAGTCCAAACGCAAGTCTTTAACAGTAAGTTTATTCAGCACAGCTCCTTCGCCCACTTCTGTCTGCACCAAAATTTGTTCATTCTCTTTCTCAACCCCAAAATCCTTAAAATACAACCCTTTACTATTGAACGGATAGCTCATAATATTGTCCGAGCGTGTTGTCCAGAGCTTTTTGTTTATCAATTGTTCCGGCAACAAATGAAAACTTATCCGCTGAGAATCTCTCATCATTTGCGCTTTGATGTCATAAAGTTTCTTCTTGTCGGGATCAAGAATTTTTAAATTCAACAATAAAGTATCTTTTGCCGACTCTGCCGACACACTTAAATTGTTAACCGAAATTGTATCCAAAAATGTAATCCGTCCTATTTCCGAAAAAAACCATGCATCTGAGTGGTTAGCAAATATCCCCGCCTTCAGCGAGTCTCCTTTTAACCGCGACTTTTTAAATGAAGGAATTGAGGCGACAGCGTGAAGCGTGTCTTTTTCTTCATCATAAAAGGCACTCATTTGAAAAAATGCGACTGAATCCACAAACGGAATAAAACCGTCTTCTTTCAATCTTTGCAAGTCAATTTTTGCCTCCAAACTTGCTCTGACATCATCCGCCGGCATTTCTGGTTTTTTCTCCAAATACAAATGCCTGTTTACAAACCGGAAAATTTTGTTTCGGAACACATCAAGGCTTTTATTAGCTGAAAAATCAACTGAAAAAAGCGGATGTACAACATGCAATTTGGCTTGCTGGCTGCCTAATCGAACATTACTGATCAATGAATCATAAAAAACCAACCGCTGATCCAGAGTCAATTCCATACTGTCAGCTCTGAACTTTGCGCTAAAATCACGGATGCTTTTTCCTTCAGACTGTCCCTCAAATTTCAAGGCAAGTACCGCCGAATCCTTCATAGCGATAAACTTATCCAGCTGGGCCCGCTTCAACACACCATTTGTTTTTACCCTGGGCCTTTCCAGTACGCTGTCCAGCTGAAAATATAGTCCACCGTTTGCCCCGTCCCCGCTGAAAGATAAATCTCCCGATATGTGCTGCGATTGCGATTTAACTAGTAAATTCACTTGATCGAATGTACATCTCGGCAATTCCCAGCGGCTAACTGAGACACTGCCCGTAAAACGGCTCTCTTTTCCGAAAGGCAAGCCTGTTCCTTGTGCTTTAGCGCTAAGCGACACATTGCCCAAACCAGACTTCCTGAGCATTTCTCCAATTTGAAGATCTCCGGTACGAACGGACAAACCGTATTTCCCATTTATAAGCTGCCCTTCAGCTGCCAATTGTCCCCGATTTGTGCGAATTTTGACACTTGCCTTCGAAGAGTCCCCGAAATGTTCTGCCTTTCCTCTGGCATAAAGACTGTCTGGCAGCTGCAAAGGCAACGAATCCAAAACATTAAGCAACCATGACCGCCTTACAAAAAGAGAGTCTAGCTGCAGCTCGCCCTTTATTTTTTTTAATGAGGTGACATCCCCACGGATTTCTCCCTTACTTTTAAGATAAAGCGAGGAAGGCGCCTGCACTTCCAAATCCCGTATGTGAAACTTCTCTTTTTCTCCCGAAATACCGGCATTTATGTACAGTTCGCTGCTCGGCAAATCAAACGCCGGCATACCGGGAATCAATTCCAGATCTTTTAAGCCTATTACATTTTCAGCAGGGGTAGACCAGTCAAAAGAATGCAGCTCGTCAATTTTTCCTGATAAGAAACGGTTTGCAGAGGCGAAACGGAAATGTCCTTTCCAGTCTATTTTTGAGTTTTCAGTCTGCAAAAATAATTTTTCGACTCTCAGTTTGTCCGAATGGAGCGTCGTTTTGCAGGCAAAGTCCTGAACCTCCAGTCCCGAGCGCTCACGAAAAAACATTTTCTTCAGCGAAAAAAGATAATCTCCCGCTTTGAACCGCGAGTTGTGCAGATTAAAACTCAGTTCGTTAAAAGCAAGATGCTCGAAATCAAGCGTTGATTTTTTCGGCTCGCTGTTGTTCAAATCAAGCGCTGCACTTCCCCGGCGAACAGCGAAATGTTCCAGCTCAAACGTCCATGGAAATCCTTCCCAGTCAAATCCGTTTATATTTTTTGAAGGGGCCTCGCTTGTTTTTTTTTCTTTTACTGATGGGTTCAACAGCTTCAGCTGCACAGTGGGTTTAGCCGCAAAACCAGAACCAGCACTAATGCGCTCCCGGGAAAGGTGCACATCCACCCGGTGCGTGCGAAAGGTATCCAAGGAAGCTTCAAGCTGCAAAGACTCACTCAGCCTAAGCGAATGGGCAGCCTCTTCCAAATGGAATTTGCCTACTTTTATCCGAGGCAGAATATTTTCCACGGAATAGTCGCTGGAATCAGCTTCTTTAACAGTTCTGGATTTTCCAAGATAAACATGCGAACTTGCTTTTCTTAAATGAGCACTGCCGACTTCATATAATTGCTTGCTTAGCTCGACTCTTCCCTTTTCCGTTTTCAGATACTCTACATTCCATCCTATATCTATCGAAGTTTGGTCATCGACATAGATTCCCTTTACTCGAGACAAGCGAAGGTGTTCTGCATATATTGTATAAGGAAAGGGCTTGGCTTTTTCGTGCTCTTTTGGCTTTTCCTTTGCCGAATTCTGAGTTAAAAAATCAAAATTAAACTTTCCGTTTTTTCTCACCAAATTGGTAGTTACACCCTGGATACTGAGCTCATGCAGATAGATTTTCTTTTCTAAAAAAAATTTCCAAACAGACGGATTTACATATAAATAATCACTAGAGATAATCGTGTCCCCAGCAGGTGAGCAAAATAAAATTCCCTGAAGATGAATAGAAACAGGAAAACCTACAGAGTAGTCCTTCAGCAACAAAGGCTGTCCCAACTGCTTCTCCGTCAGTCTGCCGATTTGCCTCACAACCTCTTTGCGGACAGGCTTGTAGTTCAGCAACAGCAACAAAAGGTACAGTAATGAAAAAACTACTGCAGCAATAATAAATGCTCCCTTTAATGTGCTTCGGAAAAACTTCATAGTCAAGAAGTAAAAGCCATTCAAAAGTGCATTATCAAAGGTTTCATACTTGATCGTGCTACACATCGCAAAAAGCAAACGCCGGACTTGGGACCGTTTGCTAACCCGTTGATTTTATAGACCTGCATGTATAAAAAGGCTTTTTTTATAAAACATTCGAACAAAATTTTATAGCCGGTTGTTTGACTAAAGAAAAACAGAAAATCAACAAACGAAACAGGAATTTTGATATATAACAACAACATATTTTTCTTTTTAGATTTTTATTGAATACTCGATCCACAAACCACTTACTGCTAAAACAAAAAAACCGCTTGCATATAAAATGCAAACGGCTATTCTCCTATACGAATTTTTGTACCCTAGCAATTTACCAAACACAAAACACATGCCACTACTGAGATAAATCCAAATCCTTGTGCTGTGTCTTAGTGCAGGTTTCTCCGTCCACATCTCCTGTTACCGACAAAGTCACCCGAAAAACACCTCTAGTCTGGTATATATGAGTTACTGTGCCACCGCTCCCCGTACTTCCGTCTCCGAACTCCCACTGATAGCGCAAACCGCTGCTTGCTGTAGAAGTATAACGGAATTCAACTCGAAGCGGAGGAACCGATGCGGGAGCTGCCGTCCATTCAAAATTCGCCCCAAAGGGCGCAGCAGCACATTCTGTTATATCTTTTACTAATTTGTTGCATGAAAACAACAAAACAGTTAATACAACAGCAACATATCCGCTAACCCGATATCTCATAATTCGCCTTCCTTTTGAAGATGAACCTTATCAACTAAGCATTGTTCATGAATTCATGTTCTGGAAGATCATCGGTTTTTTTCAGGCAAGCACTTCTATTCTTTGCCTCAAACATTCCTTCAACTGCAATAAGAGACTGGCTTCTTCCCCCTTTGTGAGCAACGGCAGCTTTGCTTTTAATTCTTCCATTACTTTTTCAGCACACTTTCTCGGCGCATTGCGAAAATCAACGGTTTCATCATTAAGCATTTTCCAAAAAAAATCCTTCGCCTCCTGCGCCTCTTTCTCTTCAAGCTTTAAAAAATAATTCCTGAAAATAATCCGCCGGGAAAGAGTCCGAAGATTTGGATTTAACATGGCTTCCGAAGCTTTCCATTTATCTTCTAATGTTTCTGCTTCATGAAACATTCGGTTCAACTGTTTGTCCTCTGCGGACCAGAATGAATCAAGATACAAGCGGGCATCCATATCCACTCGCTCCACTTCCGGATACTTATACGCCAGCCAGTATGCCTTGATTTTTTCGAATTCGAAAGGGAACGCGTTCAACCAGTCAAAATTCGATTTTTCCGTCTCTCCTTGCCCGCTTGACTTTCTCCTGCTGACTGGCACGACAAACGGCGGCTCGCCCCCTTTTTTCCGGATTACCCACGAACTTTCCTCGATTGAGTCCTTATCAATGTCCTCAAATAAGAACTGGTCAAGCCTCATAAAGAGCTGCTGGTTCATAAAATTTGTGCCAAGAAACAGTACAGGAGCCTGAAAATCTTTGTCGGAACCCATTCGAGGAGAAACGAGCAGGGCCGTCGGAAAATCCTTGCTTGAGGACATTGCTTTTCGTGAAAGCTGCTCGTCTTTTTTCTTGCTAAACTGAGACAGACAATACGCCCACATATCTTCATGGCTTTTCAGTCTGTGAGCCAAAGCAACCGTTGCTTCCACATCAACCATGGCATCGTGGGCCTGCCCTTCAGCCAGCTGATTGGCGCGGTTCAGCTCTTCCAACTTCAAGCTTACTTTTCCGTCGATCCGGGGCCATTTCAGCACTTCCGGCCTAAATAAATAATAAAAAGACATCATAGGAAAAAGATCAGCGCGCATGCAACCCTGCGCAAACTGATGAGAATACATATCCAGCAAATTCCGATAGAATGAAAACCTCAAAAACTCATCGTCAAAACCCAATGTATTGTATCCCAGGCTGATAGTATTCGGCTCGTTAAACATACGATGAATTTTTTTAATGCCCTCATACTCATTTGTATCCAGCTCTTCCCAGTCTTTCAGCGCTATTTGAGTAGTAAGAATTGCCTCAGGAGAAGGGATCACATCTGGACGCATCCGGATCCGAAGCTCGTGCCGTTCAAGCTCCTGCAGCTCCATGTCCGTGCGAATAGCGGCAAATTGAAGCACTTGATCAAAACAGGGGTTCAGCCCGCTTGTCTCCAAATCATAAAATAAAAATGTTGTCATCTTGATTTTCTTTCCCTTATTGGCCAGCCTAAAAATACGCTGTTCCCGGCTAATGTCTCAAAAAAACGAAAGATTTTAATTACATAGAAAAAGCCGGAGTTCTAAACTCCGGCTCAAAGCAACCATTTTACCAATACTAATACTAATCTGAAGCCCCGTGTAGCCTAGACACAGAACTCTTATGCAAACGAGAGGTATTAGTAAATCGGTCAGTAAATAACTTGCAAACTTCCATTAAACTGGGTTCCATCTGTTAATGTCAGAATATAGTAATAGGTTCCGGTCGGAACAGCATTTGTTCGGCTATTTGTCCCCCGGTTTGAATACCCGTCCCAGTTGTTACGGTAATTGTCCGTTTCAAATATCTTCGTTCCCCATCGGTTAAAAATCAGCAGTTCAGAATCCGGATATGAAGAAAGTCCGCCAATAAAGAAAATGTCATTCTTGCTGTCTCCGTTCGGCGTTATTGCCGCAGGAATTTCCAGCTGCACCTTCTTCACTGTGATTTTCAATTTTGCCTGGGCGCATCTTCCGAAAACATCACATATTTCATATGTCAGCTCATCTTCACCTGTATAACTATTATCCGGTGTGTATTCTATGGATTCTCCATCACTGACAAGCGAATAATTGCCGTGCAGCGGTGGTCCGACAACATTCAGCGAGGCCAACTCCGTTACTTGGTCATTGTCTACCACATTGTACTCAACAGGAACTGCTTTTACGGTTTCCGCCTGGTCGTCGTTGGCGACAATTTCTTCTGCGGTTACGCCAATAGTAACATTTGCCTGATCGCGCTGACCGAACCGGTCCTCGATTTCATAGACAAATTTGTCTGACCCAATCTGGTCACCATCCGGTTTATATCTGATTTCTTCAAACGAAACCATTTCCAAACTTCCTTTGGACGGTTCTTCCACTATCGTCATATTCACAATTCCATATGGTTTCACATCGTTTGCCAGCACATTCAGACTCAGCGTTTGATTGATGTCCAGCTCATCCAAACTGTCGTCAACCGCATCCAATGCCTGTGCAGTAACCTGCACCGTCACAGTAGCTCTATCCGAGCCATGCGCGTCGCTTATTTGGTATTCAAAAGTCAAAGTTCCAATAAAATTTTCAGGAGCGGTAAACAGTATTTTGTTGTCTGCAACCTCAATACCGCTCAACGGACCATCAGGCAATGATAATCCCGTCAATCCGTTAGGTATTAAGTCATTCGACAGCACATCAATGGTTACCTCGGTTTCCGCTGACACGCTTACCATATCATCTCTGGCTTCGAGTGCCGATGAAATAACCCGAACCGTCACTTCATCAGAAGACTCACACCCATTTTCTGATCGGACAGTCACCGTATAGCTTGTTGTTGTCTTGGGAGAAACTGTTAAGGAAGCCTGATTTGACAATACATCTGTTTCTCCGGTTATCGTCCAGCGAAAAACGCCTTCTCCCTGGGCCATAAGTTCAACAGAAGAATTAGGCAGCACCGTCTGGTCTTCGCCGGCATTCACCTGCGGATACACCAATTCCTCGGTCACTTCCATCGATGAGAAACTTAACTCACATGTTCCTTCCAGGCGCGCCTTAGGGTGGTAAATGCCGCTGCCCAGCCCCGCGAAAACCGGACTGCTCTGCCAAGTCGTTCCATCGTTAATGGAATACTCAATAGCTTGATCCTGGTGACTCATGAGTATAACCACCTTCCCGTCCGGACTATCGCAGCTTCGCACCGGACTGACTTCCACTGACTGAATACTATTCTGAGCCGGCTGCCTAATGGTTATTCTGCGAGTAGTAACAGAGCATTCATTTGCATCGGTGATTGTTAAATAATAGTCTCCGGCACCCAAACCGCTGATATTCTGATCAGTTGATACATACCCCTCAGGTCCGCGCCAATTGAATACGAAAGATCCCGCGCCTCCGGATACGGCAGTTAAAATGCTTCCGTCTTTCTCCCCAAAACACGAAACGTTCACCTGGTCTACAGTCCATAAAATCTGCTCAGGCAAAGCGTGCGTTACCGCAACGCTTGTTTTACATTCATTGGCGTCCTTCACATACACCAAATAACTTTCACTCTGAGCGCTGAAAAACTGATTGCTTTCCTGGTATCCGCTTTCCGGAGATTTGGAATACAAATAAGGAGGACTTCCGTTTTCCACCTGAACAGTTGCCAAGGAAGTCATTTCCTCTGTGTAGCAGTTAGGTTCAGTCATTACTACGGAGGCTATCATTTCCAACGGCAGCGTGTGCGTCACTTCGACATTTGCTTGGCAGTTTTTTGCATCGCGCACATACACTGTGTAGCTGCCGCTTTCTGTACTGGTGAATACGTTTTCGGGCTGATAGCCTTCATCAGGATTTTTGGAATATGTATATGGCTCTACGCCGCCTGTTACGCTTATCGCAGCCACCGATTCCATCTCCTCAGAATAACAAACAGGATTGTTTATTTCAGCTGATACAACCATTTGTTCTGGCAGACTGTGCGTTACAGTTACGCTTGTTCTGCATTCATTGGCATCTTTCACATACACCAGATAGCTTTCATTCTGAGAGCTGGAGAACTGATTGCTTTCCTGAAATCCGCTTTCCGGTGATTTGGAATACAAATAAGGTGGGATTCCGTTTTTCACCTGAACAGTTGCCAAAGAAACCATTTCCTCAGAGTAACAATCTGGCTCGGTCATCATCGCAGAAGCAATCAACTCCAACGGCAACGTGTGCGTCACTTCAACACTTGTTTCGCAATCGTTCGCATCACGAATATACACTGTGTATGTTTCGTTAACCGTGCTTATAAAGCGGTTAATCGGTGTAAATCCACTGTCTGGAGATTTGCTGAAAAAATACGGTTCTGTGCCGTTCTCAACATAAATCATAGCCGCCGAAAACATTTCCTCCGAATAGCAAGCCGGGGCATCCATTTCCACTGTAACTTCCATTGCCTGAATTCCTTCGACCGTTTTCTCTTTGACAAGCTCGCACATATTATCCAAACGAACACGCACCAAATAATTGCCGCTATGGACTTCCACGTGCATCTCTCCTTCAGGAAAGGATGTCCATACAGGGTCTCCGTTCTTTTTATAAGCAATTGAAAAGTGATGCCCTTCGGGTAGGATATTTTTCACTTCAAGACGCGAAGGATTCTCCGGACAAACCGGCGGCGTCACCTCCAAATCAAAACTAATACCCGGAACCCGATGAATAGCTGCCACAGCCACATTATCCTTCAAGGTATACTCCTCGACTGTAATATTCATCAAACTTTCGTCCACCTCTCCATTATCGTCCAAAGGCAACACTGCTCCTGAATGGTTGAGAATTACTACGGCTTCAACAGCTTCATCAGGAATATCCTCCAGCAATACTCTGTTAATTTTTTTTCTGTTGTTTGATGCCTCCGGATCCGGAATAGCTGACGTGCCCCCCGTTACATAAGAATAGCTGCCATCTGTTTTTTTATAAAAAACAACATACTTGGCCGCCGTCTGCACCAGCTTCCCATAGTTGATATATTCAAAAATTAACTCCGACTGATTCTGTCCGCATTCGAGTTCTATATCCCATGACCGCAAAGTAAGATTCGACTGCGTATGGTATTGTCTTAAAAAACTATTGAAAGCATTGTCATGATGTAAATGCGAAAGTTCCTGCTGCTGCGGCACTTTTCCGTCATCCTCAATATTTTTAATAAAATATGAGTGCTGGTTCAAAATATTTCGCCCCCCAGCCCATTTTTCGCCGCTTGATCCCAGCACAGACAGTTTACCAAAATTTCCTTGAACAGCCAGTATATCGGCTTCTCCGTCTCCGTTAATGTCAGCGACTATCGGATAATTCAAAGCTGAGCCCAATTTATCATTCAGATCCTCATTAGAGTAAATCTCGGAACCATCTGCGGCATTCACAACATACAGTCCTTTCCAATTTCTAAAAACAAATTCCAACGTTCCGTCCAAATTGAAGTCAAAAAGCGCCCCTGAATGCCCATAGTCCTGGTCATAACCGTATTTTTTTGACCAGACTTTTTCAAAAACACCGTATACTCCCGAAGTGACTTTGTATGTATAACAAAATGTGTTATGGCGATTGCTGTTCTCATCATTATCTCCTCCGTCTACCCACAACACCTCACTCCAGCCATCTTCATTAATGTCGGCAATAGCCACCTTTCCACCTTTCACCTGATCAATTTCCGCCCATTGGTGCCCGGAAGCCACACTGGGAGTCCATACATACAAACCGGTCTCAGACATGACCACTACGTCCATTTTTTTGTCCATGTTCAAGTCTGCGATACTTGTAAAACCGTCCTTGTTGGGTACATGGGCAAGCCTCTGGGCCATTCCTTCCGACAAGTTGACTCCGTATGCTACATTGCCGGCGATCCATTCCAGCCCCGGATTTGAAGGAATGACATCGTAAGCCACCGGCCCTCCGAACCCCTCGTAGCGATACCCTTCGTTGTCTTCTATCTTGCTGGCGCCAATAGAAGCGGAAGGAACCGTTACCAGCATTTCTCCTGTCCGAGCATTGAAAATGTATTTCTCAATATACATTTCGGCCTCGCCGTTCTGGTCAAAATCAGCAAAATGAACAGGAGTAATGAAAGACCCGAATGAAAAATAACCTGTTTCGTATTTTTGTACCAGAATGTTTTCCTCATTCACTTCCAGGCAACGTACAGTACCTTTTGTATCATCCTCGCGCCGATCCAAAAAGAAGATTTCGGACCGTCCGTCTTCATCTGTATCAGCCAAAGAAAACACCACACCATATCCAAGTGTATTGCTCAACGTATACTCGTATTTTTTGGC
>JAKSBZ010000291.1 GCA_022360875.1 Cytophagales bacterium
AGAGAAGCCATGGGGCACGGGACATGCTTTGCTGGTGGCACTGGAGAAAATCAAAGAACCCTTCGCGACAATAAATGCCGACGATTTTTATGGAAGAAAATCCTTTGCGGTTGTTTCTGAATATCTGAAAAAACTGAATCCGAATGAAATCAGTCCATTGTGCATGGTCGCGTTTCTGCTACAGAACACTCTCAGCGAACACGGCGGTGTTTCCCGGGGAATCTGTCAAAGAGGCAAAGACAATTCGCTGCAGGAGATCACCGAACGTCACCAAATCCAGAATACAAACGGACGGATTACCTTCACAGAAAACGGGCAAAGCTTCGAACTTGACAAAAACAGCCCTGCTTCCATGAATCTGTTCGGCCTGACACCTGCTATACAGCCCTTTGTAAAAAAAATGTTCCGAAAGTTCCTCGACGAACACATCCGCGAACCGAAATCCGAATTTTACCTGCCTTCCATAGTCAGCGAGCTCATTCACAAACACAGCACTCAGGTAAAAGTGCTGGAAACGCCGGAAAAGTGGGTGGGCGTAACCTACCGTGAGGACAAAGCCATTGCAAAGCAAGTCCTTGCCTCACTCATCGATAAAAACATTTACCCATCAAACCTTTGGAAAACATGTCAGCAACACTCGTAACACACGATCTGAACGCCATCGCTTCAGCTTTTGCCCTGCAAGGCCGAATCATCTCCATCGAACCATTCGGATCCGGCCATATCAACGACACTTATGCAGTTCGCACAGCAGAAGCTGGCACGCCGGACTACGTCCTTCAGCGCATAAACCATCAAATATTTCCCGATGTGGAAGGCATGATGGACAACATCCAGCGGGTCACGCGGCATATCCGGCAAAAGCTAACGGACAAAAAGATAAAAGACGCAGACAGCAGAGTGATAACCGTCATTCCGACTAAAGACGGAAAAAGCTTCTTCCGGGACGAGGAAGGAAATTTCTGGCGCATGCTTGTGCTGATTGCCAACAGCAAAAGCTTCGATCAAGTACAAAATACAAAACAGGCTTTTGAAGGCGGAAAAGCATTCGGCGAATTCCAGCAGCAGCTGGCCGACCTTCCCGGCGGTCCACTGACTGAAATTCTGCCCAATTTTCACAATGTGCTTTGGCGTTTCGACAACTTTGAGAAAGCGCTGAAAGAAAATCCAGCAGGACGCGCGGAAGAAACGGCCGAAGAAATCGAGTTTCTGAAGGAAAGGATCGGTGAAATGCGGAAAATACAAGACCTTTTGGACGACGGCGCCATTCCTGTGCGCGTTACGCACAACGACACCAAATTCAACAACGTCCTTCTGGACAGCAAAGACCAGGCGATGTGCGTCGTAGACCTGGACACTGTAATGTCTGGCTGCGTTCATTTTGACTTCGGCGACTCAATTCGCACCACCGCCAATACCGGCGCCGAGGACGACCCGAACCTTGAAAATATTTCGATGAGCCTGGAGCTGTTTGAAGCTTACGCGAAAGGATTTCTAAGCCAGACCGTCTCTACGCTCACCGACACTGAAATCCGGCACCTGGCCTTTTCGGCAAAGCTGCTCACCTACATCATGGGCCTCCGTTTTTTGACAGACTACATTGACGGAGACAATTACTACAAAATCAGCCATCCAAAGCACAACCTGCAGCGCGCCCGGGCACAGTTCCAGCTCCTGAAAAGCATGGAGCAACAATTTGCGCAAATGGAAGAAATAATTACCGATACAGTAAACTCGCTAAAAGAAAAAAATTGATTTACCTGCCTGGAAAAGGGGACAGGCTTCTCTTTTCCCGTTTTCCAAAAACCGGCGACTTGTAGCCTGCCCGACCCGGACTCGCCGCCTGCGAGTTGCCGACTTTTTCCCTGAGCCTCTCCAAATCTTCGCGGTTTTGCTGTCCCATCAGCCTCGAAACCACAACCATCCAGTTTTTCATCAGAAAATCTGCTTCCTCCTGAAAAAGGGAGGTGTCTTCTTCAAAAAAGATATTAAAAATCTCGGGATGCTCAAGCAATCCAAGAACCGCCTCCATAAAGCCCTCCTCGAAATGCTGTATTGGAACAGCAATGTTAAATTCATTCTGAAAAAGCTCGCTTATATACCGACCTAGGCACCCCGTTTCCCCCTTTAGGTAACTGGACAGAATAGATTCAAAAATCTCCCTGAAAATTTGGCTCTGTCTGTTGACATACGCATGGATCTCATCGGAGGTAAAAGACTGATCCGCTTTTATTGCTGTTTTTCCAGTGATTATCTGTTCCGGCATCATATCCTGAGACGTACCTGAGAGTGCTCTGTCGTCGATAGCCAGTACAGCCCAGTCATTAAGATCTGGTTCCGAAAAAAACATTGCCGGATCTTTAGCACCTGCTCTTTTCGCAAGGTCTTCCGAAGATTTCACGTGAAGCACATATCTTTCATGAAAATAACTCATTTCATGTGGCAGTATTGCCTGGTCAAGGCCAACAACATAGGGCGATTGTAAACGCATGAAAAAATTTCCCGTGTTCAATCCGATTGCCAACCGGTCTCCGTTGCCCAACATCAAGTCGTAAAACGAAAGCTCACCTAGCGCTCGCAAATGGCTTGAGGTTAAATACTTTGTCAATATCTGATTGCGCCGTTCATCGAAAAGATTTTTCCCGCTCATTTTTTCCATTATCATAATATATCCCCCCCGGTATCTTTTCAGTCTTTGGACAAACATGCCGATTTTTTCCTTCCTTTTCAAATCAAGCTCTTCGAAATAATTCCTGAGCGCCATTCCCTCGTTTCCATCTGCCAGTTTCACACAAGCCTTCGGTGCCGTCACATTACTTCCAGCTTTTCTAATAAAATTGGAGGCAAAAGCCTCTCTTCCAATTTCCCTGTTGAAATTGATCAGCTTAACTACAAGCTCCTGCCCTTTGAAGTCTTTCAGGAAACAAACATGATTTCTATCCTTATCTACCTTAATAGACTTGATATTCCTCCATTCAAAATCAAATCCGGGCACCGGAACTTCTTCCCGAAACTCAGCCTCTTCATAGCGCTCAATCATTTCGCGAGCCGCCAACTTCTCTCTCTCCATCTCTTCCGGCTCGTAAGCCGTTCCCCCGTCCTTCATTAAATAATCGGCAAGCGCCTCGTGCAGCTGCGCATAAATCAAGAATTTGTGCCGATTCTGATCATCCCGTACCACACGGTCGTAAAAGCCTCTTCCTCCAAAAACAACCTGCCTCGAACGGACATCTTTCCCTTCTTCAGATTCCGCCCGCTCCTCTTTTCCGGATTTCAAAAGCGAAGGCAAACCATGCTCAAGCCTAAGCACAGACTCTATTCTGGCCGCATTGTAAAACTCCTGCCAATCGGCAAAGCCTGAAGGATCCATGGAATGTTCTCCTTCTTCCTGTTCCCAGTTTTTTAGCTCATCGCGAAGCTCGCCACGCTGCCCGCTCAATCCATAACCCAGCAAGGCTTTGGAATAATCCAGAAAAGAGGGTGACAAACTTTTCTGAACATAAACCTCCGGCTCTGCCAGAGGCGATTCCGCAGCCTCCTTTTGAGTTGTGCCTATCTCCGGTTTTTGTTTTTTTCTTTTAAAAGGAAATCCGGAAAACCAACTTTTTTTGGGGGACGGAGCGGCGTCCACGAGCAAAGGATAAGACTCATAATCGGAAGACGATGGGCTTGGAGGCAAAAGCGGCATCTTGGGAACCGTCAATTGATTGCTTACCCTGTTCTCATGCAAAGAGTTGGGAACAGCCAGAATCATCGGAGCTCCCCGGCCCGGTTTTATTCTCGTCTTTTGAGTATTTACATCCCGAACAAAGCCTGCAAACCGGGCATCGCTTCCCCTAAAAGCATGGCTGTAAATTCCCGTATATTCACCTGACGCGTGAATAGGAACAATATATACCGGCCAGTTGCCGTTTTCTGCCAAGTCCATAAGCTGCCGGCGACCAATCGGATGACTAAGCAGTTTGGCGTGCATAGTATGGACACTTTTTGGAAATCCTTCGTCGCTGATGCCCTTTCTGTCAGACGGAAAAACAAATTTGTCTCTAACCTGCAGCAATGTCTGGTTATTCACCAGCCGCAACCAGAAATCCTGAATTTTCAAAAACTCTTCCTTAGTCAGCGAGTCTCGGTCCTGCAGCCACACTTCCCAGCCGTTTTCGATTGACCGGCGGACCAGCTGTTCGTGCTCACGCTTAAGCTCGTCCAGGAGATTCATTATAAATTCAAAAAGCGCAGCATATCCCCGAACATCTTCGCGATGAGCCAGGCTTTCCAATTCATAAAGCTCCTTCTCAATGCGGTTCAGCAACTCCATCTGACACAGCGTGTCACGGCGGTTTTGGGCGGTTTCCTCTCGCTTAAAAGCAGCGTATTTCCTCTTGGGCCGGACCTCCTCCGAGAGCTCTTCCTCTGATCCCGCCAACGCACCTCTTTCATCATCCGCGAATTGATCACTTTCCCTTTCAAGGCCGATCAGAGTAGTTTCGCTTTCCACAAACGAAAAAACTCCGTTTGAAGAATCGCTTTCTTCTTCAGGCAAAACCCTCAGCGTTTCCGGACTTTCGCTGCTGCTCTGTTCCTCAACCGAAATGCGAACCTCAGTCCCCTTCGCCCTTCTCTGGAGCTCAGGACTTTCCTCTTCAACTGAAATACGAACATTAGGCTTCATCCTAGGCTTCGGGCTTTCCTCGCCGCTTTCCTCCTCGACAGAAATGCGGACCCTGGGCCTTGACGGGGGCTCCGGACTTTCGCTGGCGCTTTCCTCCGTAACCGAAATATGAACCTCAATCTCGCCAGGCAAAAGCTTCCGAGTCCCGGATTCATCGACAGCAAGCATTCTATGCTCCGAATCAGACCGATCAAGCCAAAAACTGTCTTCACTCGATGATCTGCGCAACACACTGTCCGCAATCCGCCGGTGATCATCAACTTCTGTCCCGCGCATTCTTCTGCTTCTGAGTCTTGAAACTCGCGGTTCGTGTGCAACAGGCGACTCTTCTTTGGATTTTATCGGTTGCGGAGATCCGGCCACACTTTCTTTCACAGCCCTCATGCGATGAAGCTCCGTATCGGATCTTGTCAATCTTGCGCTTTTCAATCCAAGCCCCGGACTGGAAGACAGCGGATCGGGCAAACCAGACAAAGAGACCGATTTTTCCGGATACGAATAGCGAAGCCAGCTCATCCGTCCGTACTCGTGGATGAGCGATAGAACAACTTCCATCTTGTCCAGAAGCCCCATGCGATCCAATACCTCAACAAGCCCTTTCCTGTCCAGCTTTTCTCTCACGTCTGGTTCGGAGACCATACACTGAACCGGCAGCCGAAACGATGCGGCTGACAAACCGCTAATAGCTTCTCTGGATGACGGACTTATTGTTTTTTTTTCTTTAACTGTGTTTACGGTGCTGGCTGAATGGCTCCCCCGCGCGAAAGACTGCTTTTTTTTTTGAGTAAAAAATGAGGGTTGGTGCAACATGCTAAAACTGCCGGTAAACTCTTATGAAAGCCATTTACGTCAAAACATGTCCCTTTTTTAATTGTTTTTGTCTTCCGTAATTTGAACTTTTGCTAATAAACGAAAGAAAATGGTACGGATAGGAATAACAGGTGGGATAGGAACCGGTAAAAGCACTGTTTGCCGCATTCTTAAGTGCATGCAGATTCCCGTTTACGAAGCGGACGCCAAAGCCCGCGAGCTGATGGAAAGCCAGCCCGATCTGATTCGGAGCATTCGTGAGCTCTTCGGCTCGGAAGCTTATCTGGACAACCATCTGCTGAACCGAGCACACCTTGCTGAAACAGTTTTCAAAGCGCCAACTCAGCTCGAGAAGCTCAACCGCTTGGTTCACCCTGCCGTGCACGACGATTTCCGAAAATGGTGCCAACGACATGAAACAAAACACGCTGTTGTTGCCAAAGAAGCTGCACTTATGCTCGAAGAAGGCAAACCCGATGATCTGGACTACGTGCTGGCGGTGGTTTGTCCGGATGAAAAGCGCATTGAACGAATCATGAAAAGAGATCCGCACCGCAGCCACAGCCAGATCCGGAACATTATCTGCAGACAGCTCCCTCAGAATAAAATGCAGCAGCTGGCCGACTTTACTGTTGTAAATGACGATGCGCAGCCCGTAATCGAGCCGCTGCTTGACATTCTTAAGAAGATATAAGCCATGCCCATTGCGCCGCTTTACCTCGCGTACGCTTCCACTTCGTGCTTCAGGCTTGAACCAAACACCGGCAGGGCGATCTTCACAAGCAAGTAAAAATTCTGTCCCTTGGGACCGGGACGCATACCAACTTCACCGGAATAGCTCCACGCAAAGTTTCGGTTATACTTTCCCATAAAACCTACGCGTCCGCCGACCGGAAGATACTCAACAGGCTCTGTGTCGACGCGCTGTTTCTGATAGATGATTTCATCAAACTTAAGCCCGGGCATATAAATCAGGTCGGCAAACACGTCGATGATTCGGCCATCTGTCAGCACACCGTAAGACTGGTCGGGCTTTATGGCGATATTCTTGATCCAGCTCAGCGATGCTCCCGCATAAATGCCGGCGCCCCGCAGATATCCGAACACCGAAGACTCCGAGTCAATTGTCTTTTCTCCGCCGGCCTCCTGCGCCTTAGTCTTAAGCACCAGATCCTGATTTTTCAGCATCTGGTCAAAATTCACCGCCGTGCCGTAATAAATCCCGCCAAAACGCGCGCCGGTTACTTTACGGAGCTTCACCGTTACGGGAATTTTTTCAGGCACTTTAGCCGCCCATCGGTTTTTCTTCTTGTAGCTCGACTTGTACAGCACCAGCCTGGTTTCGGCATCCGATTCAATGTCCTTCAGATGATAAGTTGCGCCAAGCTCTGCATACAGGTAACTCTTTACATTTGTCTGCGCTTTATTGGAATTCTTAGCCAAATTCAAATTTCCGTCGAAAGAGCCCCCGTAGCTCGAACGGAACGACCCGATAAAATTAAGCTTATTCTTGTGGTAATATTCAGCCTCCAGCCCATAGCCGGCAGTGATGTTCGTTTGAAAGACTTCCCCAAAAATTGGCATAAGCTTCACATAGAGTTTATGGATTTCATAAGGATCATTGTAAATCTCAGTGTAAGTAACAGCCTTCATGGCTTGTCCCAAAGAGCGGTTCGCCGCAAGCACGCAAGCTGTCAAGCTGACAATAAAAAAAAGAACTCGTGAATTCACTTTAAAAAAATTTATTTCAAAAAATCGGTTTTCCTACAGTCCCCCGCACACAGTCTCCCAGACAAGGATAACACATGACGCCGACACGCGAAAAAAACAGTGAGGTCATATTAGCAATTTTCTTCCGAAATGAAAAATCTTTGATAAGAAAGTAGTAATCTTGACGTTAGGCCCGAACAGAACAACATGAAGCCTCCAAAATTCAAAAGATTCAATTATCTTTGTCTTTGAATGAATTAATAAAGACCTGCTATGAGCAACGAACAGACAATACCAGTTAATCTTTACCTGGAAGCCAGCCCAAATCCCAATACACTGAAATTTGTGGCCAACTTCATGCTAACAGAAGACGGCGTCAGTTACGAATTCCGAAACCCTGAAGAGGCTCAGGCTTCTCCTTTAGCCGCTGAAATTTTCGCTTTTCCCTTTGTTGAAGGAGTGTTTATTTCGAGCAATTTCATTACCGTCTCCAAAAATGCAAGCACGGAATGGCTTGACGTACAAGCCGAAATCAAAGACCTTATTACGAGCTTTCTGAAAGAAAAACGCCAGGTTATTGATCCGGAAGCCATTGCAAGCACTCAAAAAGCCTGTGCCGATGATTCGGAGAGCGTAAGCAAAATAAAGACAATTCTGGACGAATACATCCGCCCGGCAGTCGAGCAAGACGGTGGAGCCATCACTTTCCATTCTTTCGAACAAGGCGTGGTTAAGGTAGTGTTGCAAGGTGCGTGCAGCGGCTGTCCTTCGTCGACAATTACGCTAAAAGCCGGAATCGAAACGCTTCTGAAGCGCATGCTGCCGGAAGTGGAATCGGTGGAAGCAATCAACGGCTAGCACCGCCCGCCTGAAGCATGTTCTTTATCTGGATGTTTGCTCAGGCAGTTATTTCTCATTGAACGCATGAGTTTCCCAGGCAGTCACTAATAATTCTGCGGACATCATGTGTTAAAAACCTCATGAAAGCTACAGGCGCTTCATGCGCCGAGCCGTATTTTGCGGAGGTTTCATTCAAACGCCATTTTATACATGAAGAGAATTCAGTTTAAGGATCTTGTTCTTTTCGAGAACGAAGATTATGCAGTCATCAACAAGCCTCCCTTTATTTCGACATTGGAGGACCGGCACATGAGCTACAACATCCTGTCGATGGCCAAGGAAGTGTACGACGACCCGCAAGTCTGCCACAGGCTGGACAAAGACACAAGCGGAGCACTGGTCATAGCCAAGCACCAGGAGGCTTACCGCCATTTGGCTATTCAGTTTGAAAAACGCAAAGTAGAAAAAGTATACCATGCGATATCTGAAGGGCTTCATGAGTTCAAAGACAAAACATGCCAGCTTCCGATACTCCAGCTTAAAAAAGGAATTGTAAAAATCGACTTCCGCGAAGGCAAGGCCGCCGAAACTGTTTTCAACACTATCGAAGGCTACAAACACCACACGCTGGTCGAGGCAAGACCGAGAACCGGACGCATGCACCAAATACGCATACATTTGTCGTCCTTAAAAGCACCGATCGTCAGCGACGAAAAATACGGCGGACAGCCATTTTTTCTGTCGAAAATCAAGCGAAAATATGCTGCGGGAAAATACGGAGAAGAACAGCCGCTAATCAAGCGATTTGCCCTGCACGCCCGAAGAATAGACTTCCTGGGTCTGGACGGCCAACCTCTCAGCATCGAGGCGCCCTACCCGAAAGATTTTCAGGTGCTCGTCAAACAACTTGAGAAAAACAGGTATTAATTGGCTTTGCAATTTTTGCCAAATTTTTATGCTAAATAACTCCTGAGAAAAATACAAATAGGCACAAATGCTTAAATGAAAAAAGAGACAGGCTCACGAAGCTTGTCTCTTTTCTTTTATTATGAAAAACAGCGCGAAACTTAAACAGATCCCGCTGCCGATTTTCATTAAAGTATTATTTTACCACTTTCGAACCCCAAACAGCGTAGCTGAAGATATAAAGGAATCCGAAAACAGGTACAATAAATGAAAACTGAATACCGCTGACATCAGCCAAAGCACCCTGAATAAGAGGAAGCAAAGCGCCACCCAAAATACCCATTACCAATGCACCTGATGCTTTTCCGGTAAGTTTGCCCATATCCTGCAAACCAAGAGGGAAAATACATCCCCACATCACGGAGTTGAACAAACCAACACCTACCAAACTCCATGCTGCAAGAGTGCCTCCGGTAAGCATAGCCAAAACAGTAAGTACGGCCGCACAAACTGCAACCGTCGCCAGCACTGTGCGGTTAGAAACCTTGGAAAGGATGGCAGAACCGGCAAAACGTCCGATCATCAAACAACCCCAGTACATCGAAACATAGAAGGCGGCATCGGAAGCGTTGAGATTCATAATGCTTTTCAGCCCCATGAAGTCGATCATAAACGTACCAACGCTCACTTCAGAACCCACATAGAAGAAAATCGCCAACACGCCCAGCACCAAATGTCTGCGGTTCCACGGCGTACCTTCCACTGCTTCTTCTGAAGAAGTCTCAATATCCAGCTTAGGCAAATTCAGTTTGTTAACGATGATGGCAAGGATAAATACGAAAACAGCCACGCCAACGTAAGGCACCTGCACTGCCGCCGCTTTCTCTGCCACTGAAGTTGCTTTTTCAGCCGCTCCAAGCACAAGAAAAGAGATCAGAATAGGACCTACAGTTGTCGCAAGCGAGTTGAATCCGCCAGCCATGTTCATGCGAACCGGAGCTCCCTCAGGAGAACCCAAAGCAGAGATGTACGGGTTGCAGGCCACCTGAAGAATGGTTACGCCTGTTCCCATAACAAACAACGAGATCAGAAAAGCCGGGAACGACACCAAAAGTCCTGCAGGATAAAAACCCAGAAGACCACAGGCCAAGAAAAGAAGTCCCGCCACGATGCCTTTGTGGTAGCCGATTTTATTCAGCAGCATGCTTGACGGAGTCGCCATCACGAAGTAGGCAAGAAAAAAGGCAAAGTTGACAAGGTTTGCCTGAGTGTTGTTCAAATCGAAGACCCCTTTCATGTAAGGCATCATCAGGTTGTTCATAACAGTCACGAGTCCCCATACAAAAAACAGGGATGTCATGATCGCCAAAGGGCCAGTGTAATTAGCCTTTTGTTCCTTAGAGAGTGTTGTTTGTTGTGTAGCCATTTCAGCTTTTTGAGTTTTTAATCAATATTATTTCAATATATTTATAAAGCTGCCGGCGCTCCTCACCGGCAATCTCATATTCATGCTTCTATACTAATCTGTTTTCTATGTCTGCACTTTTAAAATCTATAGTGCAGTAGACAATTTCTCTTCATATTTACAATTATTAAAAACTGCATTTGAACTTTCGCAAAAAAACACCCACCCAAACTATTCAAATTGCATCTTTTCGCTATTGTCGGCAATCTTTATTATTGTTTCATTTATTCAAAAAAACACTTCAACATTTAAACGCTCTAACAAAGGCATATTAGAATTTCTTTTACATTAACGCTATTTCATATGAAGTATTTTTTAAATGCCAATAATCCTCTTTTTAATTTTCTTAAAAAAGAAGTTAAGTCATTTTTTTGCAGCTTTCCTTAGTATCCGGGGCAGAAAACAATCGCAAAGACAACTCGCGCGCAACGCGAAGAACTTCATATGCCGTTCTGCCAAAGCCTTTCAGGCACCTTCAGAAGCTGATTTCCAATACTAAATCTTTGTTTTCCCTAAATTTCAGAAATAAAAAAAGGCCCGTGTTAGGGCCTCCTTCCTGCAATTTAAATATCGGTTGCTACTGATACATCACCTCTTTTACCAGCTTCACGCATCTGGCCGGGTTCGGCAGCGTCTCTTCTATCAGCGTCGGCGCATAACAAAGCGGCACATCCAAACTGTTGAGTTTTTTCACCGGAGCGTCCAGATAATCGAAAGCATGCTTCTGCACTTGATAGGTTATGTCTGTGGCAATAGAAGCCATTGGCCAGGCCTCTTCAACTATCACCAGGCGGTTGGTTTTCTTCACAGAATCGATTACTGTTTTATAATCCAACGGGCGGACGGTTCTCAAATCAATCACTTCGGCGCTGATGCCTTCTTTGGTCAGCTCGTCCGCGGCGCTGTTGACCACCTTCATCATTTTGCCGAAAGAAACCAGCGTCACATCGCTTCCCTCGCGAACCACGTCGGCCAAACCGATAGGAATGATGTATTCATTTTCGGGCACTTCGCCTTTGTCTCCGTACATCAGCTCAGACTCCATGAAAATCACAGGATCGTTGTCTCTGATAGACGCTTTCAAAAGGCCTTTGGCGTCTTTGGGATTGGACGGAACCACCACTTTTAGGCCCGGACAGTTGGCGTACCAGTTCTCAAAATTCTGCGAATGCTGCGCAGCCAGCTGTCCTGCATTTCCGGTTGGTCCACGGAAAACCATGGGCACATTGTACTGTCCTCCCGACATAGACAGCATTTTGGCGGCCGAGTTTATCACTTGGTCGATAGCCACCAGGGAAAAATTGAAAGTCATGAACTCAATGATCGGGCGAAGGCCGTTCATCGCCGCGCCTACGCCTATGCCTGCGAATCCAAGCTCGGTGATTGGCGTGTCTATCACGCGCTTGGGGCCGAACTCATCGAGCATCCCCTGGCTCACTTTGTAAGCGCCGTTGTATTGGGCCACTTCCTCACCCATCAGAAAGATGGCTTCGTCTCGTCTCATTTCTTCGCTCATTGCTTCTCGCAGAGCTTCGCGGAATTGTATTTGTCTCATGGTTATGAATGCCAGTTAAAAGGACATTGTCCAAAAATAAAGGTTAAAAATTTTGTTTGTCAACCAAATAGTTTGAATGGTCTTGGTCTTTTTGTGTGTTACTAATACGTAAAATTACAAGTTGTCAGCTAATTAACAAATCCTGCCCTTCCTTACTTGCCAGGGGGCAAAAAAAAAGCCTGCCAAAATTGACAGACTTTTCAGTATCCTTCAAACGAGTGATTATTTCACAGCGTTTTTAAATGACTCTTCTGAAGCGATGTTGGCAAATTCCAAATCGTTGATCGCTTTTTCTTTCAAGCTGGCGTTCAACTGAGTCGCTTTAGCAAGAACGCGAACAGCATCAGCTGTTTTTCCGGCTCTTGTAAGAGCGATAGCTTCAACATAGTACGCCTTAGCAAAGTTTTTGTCAAGCTCAGCAGCTTCTTTCAAGGTAGCCGCAGCGTTTTGGTACTCTTTGTTCAAAAGCTGTGAAAGCCCTTTGTTGAACAAGTTGTCTGCAGTGCGCGTAGCAGAAGACAATGTCGCGATAGCTTCCTCGTACTTAGCCAAACGAACTTCGATAGCTCCTTTAGTTGCATTGATGTTGCCTGCAGAATAACGGTCAGGATTCATAGACGATGCTTTTGAAATCATTTCGTAAGCTTTTGCCACGTTTCCTTGCAACAGATAAGCACCCGCCATGTTAGCGTAAGACTCAGGATTTTCGTGCAGCTTGTTAGCCAGTTCCGCTTCTGTGATCGCTTTTTCAGCCAGTTTGTTCACATGCTTTCCTGCTTCGGCTTCCGCCATGTAAACTGCAGACAGGTTGTTGTGCGCAGTCCAGTCGTTCGACTTCTTCACAAGAATTTCATAGTAGCGTTTCTTCTCCTTGATAGAAGGAGTCATGTGCGCTGCCCAAAGCATTTCGTTTTTAGAAAGCGTGTCAACTTTCATCGTTCCGTTAGCGATCTGCTTAGCCAAAACAGCAATTTCAGCGTTTGTTTTCTTCTCTTTAACAGTCAGCACTTCTGTTTTTGCATTACGCAAAGAAGGGTACATGCCTCTGAACATTGTGCGGTAGAAAGGAAGTTTTTCCAATTTGTTTTGCTTCTCCTCGAAAGTTCCCGCGCCGTTCACAATGCGAAGCGCTTCGTTTTTCTGAGCCTGAGACAGTTTGTCAAAATCAGCCAAAGCGGTTTTAAACTGAGTCCAGTTGTCTACCACAGGCTTAAGAATGAAGTCGATTTTGTCTGCAGTTCCTTTGTAGTCGTAACGCTTCATCAGTTTTCTGTACTCTCTCTCAACGGCCGCAGCACGCTTTTCAGAAAGATTTGAGTTTACGCGCTCAGAACCTTCAGGCGAGTGAGTACCCGTGATGATCACTGTGCGGGTTACGTTTTTCTCAGCAACAAACGCCTTCAGAGCCTTCGACTGGTTGCGGTTGGCTGAAGAGCGAACGTTCAGGTACGGGCTTCCCTGAGGGAAGAAGAACTCTGCATATGTAGGGATCAGCTCCTCTTGGTCGTTGTATCCGTGGTTGGCAAACACCGGGCTTGCTACTTTTTCAACCAATGTCGAAGTCGTAATCAGTCCCTTGGCGATAGCGAAATCTTCCATAGCCACTTTTTCGTTGCCCGAACGGCTGTCAACTGCGCGGCCGGTGATTACCAAGTCGCCGTTGCCCATGTTCTGCTTGTACGGGAAAGAAAATTTCTCAGACACCTTAGGCTGCACAGACGCATCCGGGTAATCGTTTCCTTTCACTGTAACACTCTGCAGCTTCTCTTTCTTGTTCCCGTATTTGTAAGCAGGATCTATAACATAATTGAGATTTTTCTTCATCATCTTCTGAGGAAGAACAGCCGACATCTCGAAATCTACTTGGTCCGCATGAACCTCCAAAGGGTTAGGAGTTACGGTCAGTTGCTGCTCTTTGGCCAGCTTAGCCATTTTGTTAAGAGAGCACCCCGAAAAAGTCATTGCGCCTGCAAGCACGCACAAAGGGATAAAACGCTTCTTCATTTTATGAAATTTCAAAATTATTAAATGGTTTATTATTGTAACAAAGTAATAAAAGATTGCACAAGCACAATTTTATTGAATATGTATCGCAATTATACTAAAAAAAAATGCCTTATATTAGAACTTGTCTATCGGATAATTTTAAATTTCAACCAAAACATTCAACAACAAAATGAAAAAAATCAATTTTCTTATTGATAATCAGCTGTTTGGTGTATGTACAAAGTTAGCGGAAAAATTTGGATGGTCAATTGATAAAGTTCGTTTGTTTTTTATCTATATGAATTTTGTAACCTTAGGTTCATCCTCTTTGCTTTACTTATTTTTGGCTCTTGGAATAGAAATGCGGAAACTGTTACGCCAAAAACTGAGAAGCCTCAGGCCGAACTAAACATTTAGCTCGCTAAATCGTTTCTTTCTCTTCACAAAAAAATCGAACAAAATAGATCCCTTGTAAATAGGCGGATCCTCATACCGCCAATTCGCCTTCCGTTTTTTTCTTTTCCGAACATTCACTCTCCATTCTTTGCTGAAATCTCCAAGAGCCAGCAAAACGGCTTTTGCATCCCGATGCTGTCCTTTTCCCAAAAACTGCAAAACCGCCAGCAAATCAAGCATGCAGCGCAACGGCAATTTCCAGCACAAAGCGCTTAACTTGGAATTGAGGAAAAGCAGGCGCAGCGAATTGCGGAAATTCAAAAAAGTCTTCCGCGGATTGCTTCTGTGCAGCGTGCCGCCGCCGACATGGTAGACCTCGGAACTCCCCTGATAATAAACCTTTTTCCCCAGCAGATGAATCCGCCAGCACAGGTCGATTTCCTCCATGTGGGCAAAAAAATCTTCATCGAAACCTCCAAGCTCGTGGAACACCTCCGAACGGACAAACAAGGCCGCGCCAGTCGCCCAAAACACGGGATGCGTGTCGTTGAACTGCCCGCGGTCTTCTTCCAAATGATCAAATATTCTCCCGCGGCAGAAAGGATAAGCAAGCGAATCAATAAAACCGCCGCCGGCGCCGGCGTACTCGAGCATGTGAGGCTCGTGGAAAGAACGGATTTTCGGCTGGCAGGCCGCAACGTCCGCACGCGAATCAAGCAGCTGCTCAAGCGGGCCCAGCCAGTCTTCGGTTACTTTCACGTCGGAATTGAGAAGCATGTAGTATTCGGCGTCGATTTGCTTGAGCGCGTCATTGTAGCCTTTCGCAAATCCGCCGTTTTGCCGGTTGCGGATCACGGTCACAGACGGATGCTCATTCTCAAGAAAATGCAAAGAATTGTCCGTGGAGCAGTTGTCGGCCACGACAACGAATGCCTCAGGAGAAAAGCGGGTAACCGCCGGAAGGAATTTTTCGAGGAAGTGTTTCCCGTTGTAGTTCAGTATGACGACCGCCGTTTTTGTCATGTAATATTTCTTGCTTTTCGACAAAGATAATCATCCATACCTTAAACGACGGGAAACCAGAAAATATTTTGGGCTTAAAACATTCCGCCCAGATTGCTCAGGTCAAGCCCCGGAATGTTCGGAAGCATGCCTTCAGTCGCCTTTTTCAGTTCTTCTTTGGCTCTTGCCTCAGCTTTTTCGCAAGCATTGTTTACCGCCGCAACAGTCAGATCCTGAATCATCTCTTTGTCTTCGGGCTTCACAAGGCTCTGGTCAATATCAATCGAGATCACTTTGCGCTTTCCGTTTACCATGGCTTTCACCATGCCGGCGCCGGCTTCGCCTTCAATTCTTAGCTCTTCCAGCTTGTCCTGCACTTCTTTTACTCGCGACTGGGCCTCTTTTATCTTGCCCATCATTTTCATCATATCAAACATGATATTCTCATTTTTTAAGGTTATTCAACTCTTTTTCGAATCAGATGCACAACTCCTCTTTTCTGTATTTCCGTTCCTGAAGACGTGACAATCTTCGCCATGAACGAATAGGAGCCTTCCGGCAATTTACGACCATTTTGGGTTCCATCCCAACCCAACTGCGCATCTTCTGTAGAAAAAACCAATGAACCCCACCGATTGAATATCATCAGGCTATAGCGACTAACCTGGGAATGAGCGCCAACGAAGCGGTACGTGTCGTTCAGTCCGTCGCCGTTGGGAGAAAAGGCTGTCGGGAAAACGAATACAGGAGCAAACTCGGCCTCCACCCAATTGGAATAAACCCGCTTGTCCCGGCCGTCTGCCGCAGAAATACGAAAGCGAACCCGATCAGCCTCAGACTGATCTGCAGCGGCTTCGTAGCTGAGCGCCTGCCCCAGCTCCAGCCGCAGCGTATCGCCCGAAACTGCCACCTGCTCCAGAGTATACTCAGGAGTTCCACTGTTCCAGCCTTCGTATTCGTTCCACTCAAGCAAAGCCGATTGGGAAGTAAGCTGTTGTTTTTCCAAAAAAATTGAGCAGGCTTTTTTTGAAGGCGCGAACTGTCCGCATTTGTCTTTATAAAAAACATAAAAACACTGAGAAGGCGTAACTACTGTATTGGCAATGCTCCATAAACTATCCTTTGTTTCCAGCGGCACATTGGCTAACCCGCTGTGAATAAAATAGGCATCGACCAACACGTTGTCCAAAGGCTCCCAGCTAAGCAACAAATCTTGCTCGTTTTGCACAGACACGTAAAAATCATCGATTGGTAATGGCTCGCGCCCGGCAAGCGACTGCAGGCGGACAGTATCCGACAAAACAATACCCTGCCCTCTGTAGCCTTTCCATCGATAAGTGTATATCCCGCCGCAGACCACCAGAGAATCCGGAAAAGGAAGATTTTCTTTGTCTGCCGGAATAAGACGCTCGTCGTTTCTGAACAAAACCAGGCTGTCGAACTGCCTCTCCTCCACAGTGCGGTTAATAAGCAAACGCCGGTTGGCATGGTCCGCTCGCCCTGAGATGCCTACTGTGTACGCGCTAACATATCTGTTCTGACAAATATCATAATTAAGACGAAGCCCATAGGACTGAGTGGAAGCAAAATGAACGGTGGAAAAAGTAAATTCTGTGTCTTCGGAAAGGATCGAGTCAAGCATGATAATGCTCGGCGAACCAGGAACAATGTTGGAGTAAGTCAAAAAAAGCGAGCTGTAGGGAGGCAGCTGACCAATCCGTATTTGAGTTTCCCCGCCAAGCGACTCAACTGATTCGAAAACGGGCGGCGATACGGTCTCCACAGGCACAACTTCCCGGCTTAATACAGAAGCACAATTCTGGTCCCCTCCGTTTTCGAAAAGTCCGCGCACCGAAATGATTTGCGGTGACGTGTCGGCATACTGATGGCGGGGCTTTTCATTTTTCTGATAAATCTGAGGCGAACTTCCGCTCTGAAAAGCCACTTCAAAAGAATCATAAAAGGGATCTTTGGAAAAATTCAGCTGAATGCGCCGGCCGGAGCAATAGTCTGAACTGAAAACCGGTTTAGGCGATTCTTTTACGTGGATCCGCAGCTGGTCAAGCGTGTTTTCAAGATATCCGTTTTGCCCAATGCCAACACGCGTAAGCGTATAGGTTCCGGGCCGGCTGTAGGTGTGCCGAACGGTGTCAAAAGGCGATGCGTTCTGAATCGTGTATTTATTCAGAGAATCACGCTGAGCCCCGCCGTCTACGGGAGTGAAATCCCAAAAGTAGGAAACAGCATTGCCGTGGCAGGAAGGGCAGCCGGAAAGCCCTGTGATGGTTATGTCAAGAGGTGCGCAGCCTTTGTTGAATTCCACCTTGAATGTTCTGTGATCGCTGAATACCTGAGCGTAGCCGAACAGAAAAAATCCGGTGAAAATCTTCAGACAAATGAATATGGAAACGAAAAGCTTCAAGAAAACGGGGGACGCATTGGAACTGCAAGTATCTTCAGGCCAAACGGCACAAGACCTAAAAATGTAACGATTTTTTCGGGTTATGTGACGCTCATGTAAGTTAAGCGGAAACATTTACGTTATTTCTTTACCTCAACTTGTCCTGCTGCAATCAAAAAAAGTAGAAATTCAGCAAAACAAAACCCATAACGCTTATCCCGGCACTTACATGACTCGATAATGCCGAACAGAAAAAAAATCGCCAACTCAAAGAAATGGATATCGGAAGAAAACAAAATCATCCTCTGTAACCTCCTGAAAAACCCGCATTTAGCTTCGGCTTTCATTGGAGTGGCGTACACTTAGGATTTTCCGAAAATGAAAATCAACATTTTCATTATTTTGAAGAATAAATCCAAAGAGCCTCAGACAAATAAATTCTCATATTGTTGCTTATTTAGGCGCGAATCACTTAAATTTGCACTTCGTTTTAAGAAACTACAAAAATTGAAATAAAATGGCATTAACTAAAAAAGGGAAAGTAAATAAGATTGTCGCTAAGAACAGACAGCACGCGATCAAATTGCAAAACGCTAAACCTGTAATTAAAAAAGTGGATGTTGAAGAGCTGAAAAAACAATTCGCTTAATCCGCATTCGCCAAAGAAATTGATTAAAAGAAGCAAAGCCGAAAAGGGCTTTGCTTTTTTTTTGCGCGCAATTATCCATCTGTCTTTGATTTTTTTATATTAGAGCAATAAACCAATAAATACTTTTTCATGAGAACGTTACTATTTGCTTGGTTTTCGATGTTGATACCTCTGCTGAGCACAGGACAGGAAACACGCTCCCTGGATGCATTTACGAGTGTGCGCGTTTCAGGAAACATAAAAGTCAGCCTGACCAAAGGAAACAAAAACTCCGTTCAAATACAGACAAACGAGGCGCTTAGCCCAAGCGACGTGCTGACAAGAGTAAAAGGGGGCATACTGAAAATCAGTCTTAAGACTAAAATATACAAAAATGCCGACGCGCGTGTCGCGCTTACCTACAAAGAACTGCAGAAACTCCATGCCGGCAGCTCGGCCAGGATCCGCTCGGATGAACCATTAAAATCCGAAAGCCTGGAGCTGAGCACGGCATCATCCGGAAAATTGCGCATGGCTTTAGAAGTCAAATTCCTAAACGCCTCGACCGGAACGGGCGGAGAAATGCAGCTAAGCGGCAAAGCCGGAAAACTGGACGCTGTTACCAGCTCGGGCGGCAGCTTTGACGCTTATGACCTTAAGGCTATGGAAGTGTACGTGAAAGCCAACACCGGCGGCATTGCCGAAGTTAACGCCAAAGAATACCTGGAAGCAAAAGCGGCAACAGGAGGAGCAGTGTACTACCGCGGCAATCCGAAAAAAGTTATGGTAAATAAAAATCTGGGCGGAAAAATCGTAAAACGCTGAACAGATTGCTGTTGGTATTTCAAGCCGCAAGCGAAAAACAGAAGCTTGCGGCTTTTTTTATGCTTTTTTTAATAATTTTGAAAATGCGGAAAATTACGGAAAGCCCAAATGCCCGCAGCATTCCCAAAATTTAGAATTCAGATCGACAACAGTTACACTATGTCTATACAAAATGACTTAATTCTCCGCACGGCACGGGGAGAAAAAACAGAGCGGACTCCCGTATGGTTAATGCGCCAGGCAGGAAGGATTCTGCCCGAATACCGCAAGGTAAGAGCCAGCGTAAGCGGTTTCATCGAGCTTTGCCAAACGCCGGAGCTGGCTGCCGAAGTAACCATTCAGCCGGTGGACTTGCTGGGAGTGGACGCCGCCATCATTTTCTCTGATATCCTGGTGATTCCCGAAGCCATGGGCCTTCCTTACGAGCTGGTGGAAAAAAAAGGACCGTTCTTTCCCAACACGATTCAGACAGAAAGCGACCTGAAGAATGTCCGAACAGCCGATGCTGAAAGCGACCTTGGCTATGTGCTGGAAGCAATCAGACTTACGAAAAAGGAGCTGAACGGCCGAGTGCCGCTGATTGGCTTTGCCGGAGCGCCCTGGACAATTTTCTCTTACATGATTGAGGGCGGAGGAAGCAAAACTTTTTCGAAAGCCAAAAAAATGCTCTATACGCAGCCGGAGCTCTCACACAGACTGCTGCAAATGATCACCGACAGTACAATAAGCTATCTGAACGCGCAGATTAATGCAGGCGCGGATATGGTGCAGGTTTTCGACTCCTGGGCCGGCATTCTATCGCCGGCGCAGTACGAGACATTCGCCCTGAGCTACATCAGACAAATCTGCAATGCCATCAATCAGGAGGTGCCCGTAACGGTATTTGCCAAGGGCGCTTTTTTCGCAAGAGAGGAAATAAGCAAACTGAACTGCAACACCATCGGCCTGGACTGGAACATGGACATCAAAGAATCCCGAAAGCTGGCAGGAAAAAAAATACTGCAGGGTAATCTGGATCCTTGCGCCCTGTACGGCTCATTCGACGAAATCAGAAAGCAGACCAAAACCATGCTCGACGCTTTTGGCCCAGACAAACACATCGCCAACTTAGGCCACGGCTTGTATCCTGACCTGCAGCCGGACAAAGTGCGCTGTTTTATTGACACTGTAAAAGAATACAGCACACAGATGAGAAAATAATTCCGAAAAAAGCGGTTTCGCCTTTTACTTATAGCATTGCAGCTGAAACAGCGAACTGAAAAAACAGTTCGCTGTTGCTTTGGCACTCCGCATGCTAAACCAACTTATAAGTTCAGCAGCTTTGCTCCGCTTGTGCAAACCGCTGAATTTCAGCAATGTCTTTAACAATCCAACGACCATGATCACAGAATTCGAGCTTCTTCCGGAAACCAGCAGGATATTCATATTCCAAAGCCAGAAAAAACTGACGTCAGCACATGAGCAGCTCATCCGGGAAAACCTGCCTGACTTTTTGCAGACTTGGCACGCACACGGCAAAAGGCTGAACAGCGCCTGGAAAATCTTTGACCGACATTTTTTAGTAATCGCCGTAAACGAAGACAGCCAAAATGCCTCGGGCTGCTCTATTGATTCACTAAACCAGTTCATCCGGGTACTGTCAGAAAAGCTTTCAGCAGACCTATTCGACCGAAGCATTGCTTTCGGCTGTCAAAACGAACTTTCGTTTGCTGAACTTCAGGAACTTAAAACGCTTATCATCCGAGGAGTCATTACCCCGGATACACCTGTTTACAACAACTCCGTTGTCACCAAGAAAAAATTCAATGAGGAGTGGAAACTGAAAGCCTCAAAAAGCTGGATGAGCAGGTATTTATAAACGTCTTTCAGTAAATTTAAATCCCGTCTCTGATTTTTTTAAAAAAATAATGAGGCGGGATTTTATTAAATGATTTTCAAAAAATCAAACCTATTCACCAAAACCAGTCACTATATCGTTATTTTTTATATTAATAATTACACAATAAAAAATAACCAACGCTCATGTCAAAAACTGGTTTTTTCCTGAATCTCCTGCTCTTCTCTTTTATCCTGTCTGCGTCTCTTTCTTTCGGACAATCCGCTTTCAAAAAGGGACTCAAGCGATTTGACAAAGGGGAATACCAGCTGGCCATCCAGCACTTCGAAAAACAAGCCGCCAAAGACGAACTTGCAGAAGAATCCTATTTCTATATCGGCGAGTGCTACAGGCTTTCCAACCGGCTCTCCAGCGCCTTGCCCTTTTATGAAAAAGCCACAAAAAAAGAGGACATCGACGAAAAAGCCCACTACTATTTTGCGCTGGCGCTTATGCGGCATGAAAAATACAGCGAGGCCAAGCAAGTGCTTGAAGCTTATCTGGAAAAAGCCAAAGACACTGCGTTTAAGGAAAATGCACAAAAGCTGCTAAGCAACATCGAAGTGCTGAAAATCAACCTTTCGAGCAAGGAGTCAAAATTCCGAGTGAAAAACATGGCGCGCATCAACACTCCGGGCTCCGAATATTCGCCCTTTTACTACAAAGGTTTCCTGTATTTCACCTCCAACAGACACGACAGCAAGATACACCAGGCCACGGGCACTCCGTTTACCGACATTTACAAAGTGAAAACGAAAGGTGCGATTATCGACGAAAAAACCATTGAACCTTTGATGCAGTCTTTCAACGACTACGGAACCCACGAAGCATGCTTTTCTATTTCTCCCAGCGGGAAAACCGCTATTTTCGCTCGTGGAAACTCAGGCAAACGAAAAAGCACCAAAGATGTGAATCTTTACATCAGCAGGCGGGTAAAAGGCGTGTGGACCAGCCCCAAACTGATGAAATGCAATCACCCGGACAGCTGGAACTCAACTCCGGTATTTTCGCGCAACGGAAACACCATCTATTTTGCGTCGAACCGGCCAGGAGGCTACGGAGGCACCGACCTGTACTCGGCTACCAGAAACAGCAAAGGTCAGTTTGCGAAAGTCAGAAACATGGGACCGCAGATCAATACCTTCGGCAACGAGCTGTTCCCCTTTGTTAGCAAAAAAAACCGGTTCTTCTTCGCTTCCGACGGTCATCCGGGCTTCGGCGGATTAGACTTGTTCGAAGCTACGGGCGCCAACAACACCATCGTGGTTAAAAACATGAACCGCCCCATCAATTCCCCTTCGGACGACTTCGGACTGTTTCTCTACAGCCAGGGCAAAGGGTTCTTCTGCTCCAACCGCGCCGGCGGAAAAGGCGATGATGACATTTACACCTTTCTGAATACCGACCCGGACAAAAAGACCGTGAAATATTACCTGAAAGGAATTACTTACGAAAATCTTGACAACGAACATCTGCAAGTGCTTCCCGATACCGAAGTGCAGCTTCTTTCCAAAATTGACAACAAAGTGCTTGGGATAGTCAAATCCAACAAGCGCGGCCATTTCCGCTTCCGGATTTACGAAGACGAAGCCTACACGCTTTTCTCAAAAAAAGAAAGCTACCTGACCAGCCGTTCGGACTTCGACATGCACGGAAGGGCGCTCCGCCCTGAGGAGCTTGTGAAACAAGAAACCACGCATGAATTCGAGATCGACGTGATACTGAACAAGCTGGAGCTGAACAAGTCCATTGTGCTAAAAAACATCTATTACGACTTTGACAGATGGAACATACGAAAAGACGCCGAACAGGAACTTGACAAACTCGTCGCGCTGCTAAATGACAATCCGAAAATCCGGATTGAGCTCAGCTCCCACACCGACAGCAAGGGGGAAGATCTGTACAACATGGATCTTTCGCAGCGCAGAGCGGAATCCGCCGTGCAGTACATCATTTCACAGGGCATCGAAATGGGCAGGCTGGTGGCCAAAGGCTATGGCGAAAGCCTTCCGATAGCCGAAAACACCTTGTCCGACGGAAGCGACAATCCTGAAGGCCGGCAGAAAAACCGGCGAACGGAATTCAAAGTAATCGAGCTTCTTAAAGAAGAAACAAAACCAGCCGAAGAGAAGAACAGCGACCTGGAAGAGCGACTATTCGGCGAATAAATTGAATCTCGTAACGCATTTCAGTTAATTGAAATACCCTTATTGTTGCAATACGGGTATTTTTTTTATTTTTGCCTCATATTTTTTAGCCATTACCCTAACCTTTCTACCATGAACGAGCGCTATATGCAGCGTGGAGTCTCTGCATCAAAAGAAGATGTCCACCAAGCCATTAAAAAAATCGACAAAGGGGTTTTTCCCCAGGCTTTCTGCAAAATCGTACCCGATTACCTAGCCAACGACCCGGAATATTGCAACATCATGCACGCTGACGGCGCCGGGACCAAGTCTTCCCTGGCGTATATGTACTGGAAGGAAACCGGCGATCTGTCGGTTTGGAAAGGCATTGCACAGGATGCAGTAATAATGAACGTGGATGACCTGATCTGCGTGGGAGCCACCGACAACATCCTGCTTTCTTCAACTATCGGCAGAAACAAAAACCTGATTCCGGGCGAAGTGATCGCCGCGCTCATAAACGGAACCGAAGAAGTGCTGCAGATGCTTCGCGACAATGGCATCAATATCGTCAGCACGGGCGGTGAAACCGCGGACGTAGGAGACCTGACGCGCACAGTGATTGTCGACAGCACCGTAACTGCGCGCATGAAACGAAGCGAAGTCATCTCGAACGACAGAATTCAGGCCGGCGACGTTGTTGTGGGACTGGCCTCGTACGGACAGGCCGCCTATGAAGACGAATACAACGGCGGCATGGGAAGCAACGGACTTACTTCTGCCCGCCACGATGTTTTCGCCCACAGCTATGCGGAAAAATATCCGGAAAGCTACGATCCGCAAGTGCCGAAAGACCTCGTTTTCTCCGGCGGATGCAAGCTCACCGACCAAGTAAGCGGAAGCCCTCTGGATGCAGGCAAACTGGTACTGTCACCTACTCGCACGTATGCTCCGATTGCAAAGGAAATTTTCAGAACGCTGAAGCCGAAAATCCACGGGATGGTTCACTGCAGCGGAGGAGCTCAAACCAAAGTGCTCCACTTTATTGAAAACCTCCACGTCATCAAAGACAATCTGTTCGAAATCCCTCCTTTGTTCAGATTAATTGAAGAACAAAGCGGCACGGACCGAAAGGAAATGTACAAGGTTTTCAATATGGGGCACCGCCTGGAGTTCTATTTACCTGAAGAACACGCCGATGAAGTTATTGCCATCTCCAAACGCTTTGGCGTGGACGCAAAAATTATCGGACGTGTAGAAGCTTCAGTACAAAAACAAGTAACGGTGACTGACGAAAAGGGAACCTATCAATATTTCTAATTCTGTTTCGGCAGAATGAAAAAAGCCAGCGAAACCGCACTCTAGATCCGGTCCCGCTGGCTTTTATTTTTAGGCTCTTATATCGGGAGCTTATTTCAGTTCTCTCCTCAAAATCTTGCCGACATTGCTTTTCGGCAACTCGTCTCTGAACTCGACAAACTTCGGCACTTTGTACGCCGTCAGCTCCTTCTTGCAATAAGCCCGAAGCTCTTCTTTCGTTACGCTTTGTCCCGATCGCAGCACGACAAACGCCTGCACCGCCTCCGTAGTTTTCGGGTTTTCAATTCCTTTCACGCCGACTTCCAGCACCGCCGGATGCTTGGCAATAACTTCCTCCACTTCGTTGGGGAACACATTGAAGCCCGAAACGTTAATCATCTCCTTTTTGCGGTCTACGATGAAAATCATCCCATCTTCGTCAATATATGCTATGTCGCCCGTGCGCAGCCAGCCGTTTTCAGTTACATCATTGATTTCACCATCGTTCCAATACCCCGCCATAACCTGAGGCCCTTTCACACATAATTCTCCCTTTTGGTGTTCTGTCAGATGATTTCCTTCGTCATCCTGAATGGAAACATCGGTGCTAGGGAACGGCAAACCTATACTTCCTAGCTTTCCATTGCCGTTCAGCGGATGACAGCACACTACCGGTGAGCACTCCGTCAGACCATAGCCTTCGCTGAGCACACAGCCCGTCATTTGCTTCCACTTCGTCGCCACATGGTCCTGCACAGCCATTCCCCCGCCAATACACACTCTCAAGCGGGAAAAATCAACTTCCTTAAACAGCTGATGTTCCATCATCGCATTAAAAAGCGTGTTGACCGCCGTGAACACTGTAAAACGCTCACCCTTGATCTCACTTAGGAACGTTTTCATGTCCCGCGGGTTGGTAATCAGCACATTCTTAGCCCCTACAGTCAAAAAGGTAAAGAAATTCACCGTCATAGCAAAAATATGATACAAAGGCAAAGCCGTCACAATAACGTCTGAAGCCTCACTGAGCTTCTTAGACATCCAGGCCCTGTTCTGCATCAAATTACCCAGCATATTGTAATGAGTCAGTACTGCTCCTTTTGACACGCCGGTAGTCCCGCCGGTGTACTGCAGCAGGGCAATATCAGACGAGTCAATATTCACTTTCTCCAAGCTTAGCTTTTTGCCCGCTTTTAAAGCATCTTTAAAAGACACTGCATGAGGAATAGAAAATGGCGGAACCATCTTTCTCACATACTTCACAACAAAATCCACAATGCTCCCTTTCACCGTTCCCAGAAGGTCTCCCATCCTGGCAGTGACGACAACAGGCTTTTCCTTCAGCTCCGGAAGGGCCTGCTCAACTTTATCCGCAAAATTTTCCAAAACAACTACTGCCTTAATTCCGGCATCGTTGAACTGATGCACCATTTCACGAACAGTGTACAGCGGATTGGTGTTTATTATCACCAGTCCAGCTCTCAGTGCTCCAACAATAGCCACAGGATACTGTAACACATTTGGCATTTGCAGGGCTATACGATCCCCCTTTTTCAATTTCAGCTGTTGCTGCAGAAATGCAGCAAAACAAGTAGACTGCACATCCAACTCGCGGTATGTCATTTCTACTCCCATATTTTTAAATGCCGGAAGATCCGCATATTTATGGAAAGACTTCTCTATCAGGTCGGTCAATGAATGGTACTCTTTAGTCACCTCAATCGTGTGAGGAATCCCTCTCTCGTAACTCTTTAACCATTTTCTCTCTTCCTGTATCATATACCTTTTTTCATGTTAAAACAATCGGGGCTACAATTAAAGAAATAATCTTTAATATCAGCCAAAACTAAGCTGAAAATTTGACGAATACAGCAGTCAAAATCTGGAAATAAACTGAGGTTGCCAGCGATAAAATATGACTGCTGTTATTTATTAAAAAAAGCCTGTGATGGTGGTTTCAAGAAGAAATGAAGAACAGAAAACCCACTTCTGCCCCAAGCACAATAAACACAACGGTAAGTCCATAAATCAAAAGCCCTATCGCCATTCAATTGCCTGCTTGAGATGATTCCGGCAATATACTCAATTCTCTTAGCACAAGCCTTTACTAATCCGCGTTCTCCCCGGCTTTTTCCGCAAAAAAAAGAAAACCTGTCTCTGCTCACTCGCCAGAGGCGAACTCGTCACTTTTGAAATCCAGTCAATTTTCTTAGCTTGCGAGTTATGAACAGGCGACACATCAGGTATTATATTTTTCTAAAAGACGTGCTCAGCTTGGCTCTAACAGCATTCGGAGGTCCGCAGGCTCACATTGCTCTGTACCTTAACCTCCTGGTTCAAAAACGGCGCTACATCACGGAAGAAGAACTTATCGAGCTCAACGCCTTATGTTCAATACTTCCAGGCCCGACTTCCACCCAAACCCTGGCGGCTGTCGGCTACAAGCTCGGCGGACCCAAACTTGCCTATCTTACGCTGCTGCTATGGATACTTCCGGCCATGACGCTGATGATCTTTGCGGCCCTGAGCCTGAGCTATTTTCAGGAAACGGGGCCTGAGCTTCGTTTCGCCCGATTCATTATGCCCATGGCCGTTGGCATAGTCGCCTATTCAGGGCTAAAAATCAGCCAGAAAGTAATCAAGACAAAGCTGGCATTTGCTATTATGGCCGTCAGCGCCATAGTCAGCTTCATTTTTCACTCTCCGTACTTGTTTCCCGTCCAGCTGCTGGCCGCAGGGCTCATCACTTCCCTGAGCTATAAAAAAACGCCCTCCAAAGAAAAACAGAAAATGCACATTAAGTGGGCAAACTTCATTCTCTGGCTGGGAGTGCTGCTGGCTGCAGGACTTGTCGGTTATCTAACCAAAGACCTGACCGTCCGGGTTTTTGAAAATTTCTACCGAAACGGAAGCCTGATTTTCGGAGGCGGCCAGGTGCTTGTGCCGCTATTGTATTCAGAATACGTAGAACTTAAACACTATCTTACTTCCGATGAATTCCTGACGGGCTACGGACTTGTTCAAGCCGTCCCCGGCCCGGTGTTTTCATTCAGCGCCTTTCTGGGTGCACTCACTACGCGGGATTCCGGCACTTTGGGACAGATTTTCGGAGGCATAGCCGCCAGCGCAGGAATATTTCTCCCCGGCATTTTTCTGATTTTCTTCGTAATCCGTTTCTGGGACGAACTGAAAAAATACAGGCCAATTCGCTGCTCGCTAGAGGGGATCAATGCCGCATCGTCCGGAATGGTTATCGCAGCGGTATTTCTGCTGAGCATGCCAATGGAAAAATCGCTGCTCAATATCTCGCTGGCCGCGGCCACCTTTTGTCTGCTCAACTTCACAAAAATGCCCGCCCCGGTTATTATCCTTGCCGGGCTTCTGTTTGGTTTTATCTTATAGCAGGAAGAATTCGGTCAAAAAGAAATTGATTCAAAAAATATCAGAAATTACTTTTTGCTGGCGTTAAAAAGTTTCTGCTTCTCTTCCCTGCTTAACGCGTCGTATCCCTTATCCGAGATTTTATCCAATATCGCGTCTATCTCTTCCTGATTAAACGAATTACCAGCATCCCGGTAGCTCTTATGCGGCGAATGGTAAGTGCTGGAATAACGGTCCATTCGATGGGTTACTTTCAATGCGGGTCTGGAAAAAACTGCTTTCACTTTTTCGCCAACCCAGGCAATCGGCTTGCCCCAATCGGTGCCTTTCCGAAGCTGAAAAATGTAAATCATCCCCATAAGCGCGCCTCCCAAGTGCGCCAGCTCGCCCCCGGCGTTTCTGCCGGTAATGCCGATAAACGACAGCAAAACCACCACCAAGGCAATATACTTGATGCGGACGGTTCCAAAAAACAGCAAATGAAAACTGTAATTAGGCAACAGAACAGCCGCTCCCACCACCACAGCAAACACTCCCGCCGAGGCGCCGATCATCCGGCCTCCCAACAGCGCGCCTTCGTAGTAAGGCACAAGATTGTATATAGCAATATATGCCAGCGCTCCTGCCAGCGCTCCCAGCACATACAGATTCACCAGTTTCTGGCTCCCCAAATAATTGGTAATCAACTGGCCAAACCAGTACAGAACGAGCATGTTGAACAGAATGTGAAAAAAGCCTTTGTGCACAAACGCATAAGTCAGCAAAGTCCACGGTTTGTACAGCAATCCCGGAAGATAAGCCGGCAGCGCAATATAGGATTCTACTTTGTCTGCCCACCCTTTGTTGTGTAAGATCCAGTCCGAAAAGACCGTTAATACGCCCAAAAGCACAAAAACCAATGCATTTATCAGGATAAGCTGAGCCAATGCATTGTTGGGCTTCTTAAAAACATTCTTAAAGTCGTCAACGAAATCTTTCATAGGCTCCCCCAGCCAGCTGGTGTGTTTTTGTTCAAATTTCTTACTTGTGAACAGCTATCATAAATAAATATAACTGTATTATCATATCAATAAAAATGGCCATTTTGTTTGCGCCAGTATCTCAAAATCAGGTAGCCGATCAGCATGCCGCTCAGGTGGGCAAAATGGGCAACATTGTCGTTCGGGTTGTACTGGAAACTCGAGTAAAACTCATAAGCTCCGTAAAATAATACCAAATATTTTGCCTTAATAGGAATAGGCGGAAACAGCAGCATCAGTTCGGCATTCGGAAAGAGCATCCCAAAAGCAAGCAACACGCCGAAAACCGCACCCGAAGCACCTATAGTCGGAGTGTTAATCTTCAGATCATATACCTGCTGCACAATCTTTTTCGCCTGTGCAATCCACTTAGCGCTTTCCGGATTTTTATAAAATTCCTCATACACATACTGAATGTGAGGATTGTCAAAAAAGTGCTTGCCGCTCCTGACCAGAAAACTGTTGAACAGCTCCGGGTCTGGCATTCCGAAAAACTGATTGGCGGCCTCCTTCAAAGGCATGAGCTCTACGTACGAGATCAAGGAATACAGCAAACCGGCTCCTACTCCGGTGGAAAGAAAATAAAACAAAAAGCGCTTGGAACCCCACTGGCGCTCCAGCCAAGTCCCAAATACATACAGGCCCAACATATTTCCGAACAAGTGAAAAAACTCCTGTTGCATAAACATGTAAGTAAAATACTGGAACGGAAGAAATGTAGGCGCTCCTATATTCCTAAGTGCAAAATACTTTAACAAAATATCAGACACTCCCCCCAAATTCATCAAGGCAAAAACCACCAGGTTGATGATTAAAAGCCTCTTAACCACTGGCGTCAAATTATTCATCATCTTCTTTATTTCTTAAATAGTTTTCCCGCTCCCCAAACCACAGGTGTGCATCAAAAAAATTTCATTAAAACCACGCCCCTATTGCCGAGTCCTCCAGCAAATGGTACGTTTTTTTGCCGCTGGGCGAATAGTTCGGGTTGGAACAGGCAAACAGCCGCTCAACCAGCGAGCATTGTTCCTCCGGGGTCAGGGGAACACCAGCCTTAATTCCCGAACGCTTGGCCATAGCCCGAGCGATGCTGTCCTGCTTGGTCAGCGAAAGCTCCGACTGATTGATCTTAATCTGCTCTATCAGCCCCTCGAAAAGTTCTTTGACTTCCGAGTCCGAGCAATCCGACGGCACCCCTGACACTTCCAGGCCTGCATTTTCCTTCAGTTCGAACACAAAGCCCAAAGAACGGATTTCATCTTTCAACTCCTCTACCAAATACGTTTCTGACGGAGCAAGAGGAATAATCTGCGGAAACAGCAGCTGCTGGCTAAGCCCCGAATGCATGACAAGCTGTTTGGCATAGCGCTCATACAGTATCCGCTCGTGCGCCTCCTGCTGATCGACAAGCAGCATGCCCCGGCTCTCCTGCAGCACTATCCACCGGTTGCGAATTTGCATGGTCTGCATCGCGTCTCCTTCGGCAATCTGCAGCTTCTCCTTGCTCTTCTCGTTCCAAGTGTTCGACGCACTTTCAAAAGTAAGCTCGCCGCTTTCCGGCTCGGGAACGCTACCCCTTTCCTCTTCAGGCTCAGGCACCAGTTCATCATCATATGCTCCCAGTAAATTCGCTGTGTCGCTGTTTTCAAAAGCGTTTTCCCAGCTTTTGGAGCTCCCGCCGAAGCTGTTGCCGGCACTGCCCGAAAACCTTTCGCCGCCGCGTCTGCTTTCAGGGGCCGCCGAACGGAAAACCCTCTCCTGTTTGGACGCTTCCCGCACTACCTGCTCCCTGTCTTTTGCCAGCGTTTCCTGTTCTATCGTTTTTTCAACATCCAGCGAAACAAAGCTCGTATTGAAGTTTATGTTGCTTTCAAAATCAAGAGAGGGAGTCACGCCATGAGTTCCCAGCGACTGGCGGACCGTAGCCTTCAGTATGCTATAAACCGTCTTCTCATCGTCAAACTTGATTTCAGTTTTGGTCGGATGTACATTGACGTCAATATGCTTGGGGTCAATCTCGATGAACAGCACATAAAACGGAAAAGTGTTCGGCTGCAAAAGACCTTCGTAGGCCTGCATGATCGCGTGATTGAGATATGAACTCTTTACAAAACGCTTATTGACGAAAATGTACTGTTCCCCCCGTGTTTTTTTGGCAAAGCTGGGCTTTCCAATATAGCCTCCCAGTTCCATGTGCGGAATGGTCTCTTTACAGTTGATCAGCTGAGATTTGTAGTTTTTACCAAACAGCGACACCACACGCTTGCTCAAATTGGAAACCGGCAGCTTATACAGCTCAGACTGGTTGTGCGTAAGACTGAAACCCACTTCCGGATTTGCAAGAGCCAGACGCTGGAATTCCTCTATAATGTGACGCATTTCCACAGCGTTAGACTTGAGGAAGTTGCGCCGCGCAGGCACATTGAAAAACAAATTCCTAACGGCAAACGAAGTGCCCGGAGGCATCGCGCAGGGCTCCAATTCCTGCAGTTCAGACCCTTCCATTTGCAAGCGCACACCCAACTCCTCTTCGGCAAGCCGCGTACGGAGTTCTGTCTGGGAAACAGCGGCAACTGAAGCAACGGCCTCGCCCCGAAAACCCATCGTCTTGATATGGTACAAATCACTTGCCTGCTGAATCTTGGACGTTGCATGTCGCTCAAAACTCATGCGCGCATCGTTTTCCGACATACCCTTACCGTCATCGACCACCTGAATCAAACTCTTGCCCGCTTCCTTTATAATTACCTGAATACTGGCGGCCCCAGCATCCAGCGCATTTTCCACTAATTCCTTAACCACCGAAGCGGGTCGCTGCACAACCTCCCCTGCCGCTATCTGGTTCGCCACAGCATCCGGTAACAGTCTAATGATATCTGACATTCGCTAGTATGAAATATGCCTGCAAAGATTTGCTCCCTGCACGCAGCGTAATAGATTAAAAAAAGTCGGAGACAAGCGGCTAGAAAATCCCCTTGATCCGGAAATACAGGTACAGTGCAAGGCCAAACCCTCCCATCCAAAGAATTGTCTCGGCATGCTCCTGTATATACAGGTAGCCGAAGGCGGTTGCTCCAAGCACAAACACCAAAAAGAACATTCCCAAGCTGGATCTCAAATCCTCTCTTTCCTTTTTTTTGTACGCCTTTGAGATGTTTATGCGGCGCCCTCCCTGTCCTTTCTTCCGAAGCTCTAGTTCGCGTTTAATTTTTTCCGTACGCTCCTCGATTTCCTCCTTGATCGGGTCATAATGCCTGGGTTCGATCTCAAACCGGCTATGCCGCGGAAGCTTAATAAAAGATGGTAACCTCATGAATTCTCCGTTTTATTTCACAAATTTAGTTTTTATTTTTTAGATCCTAAAATTCATACGCAAACTATGCCTTCCAAAACGTTGTTTTTCAATTTTTTTCTCGCGTGTCTTCTGAGTATGCCGCTGTTGCTTTCGGGACAGGAAAGTCCGCAAAAGCACTGGGTAGACAGCGTCTATCACCAAATGAACCTGGATCAGAAAATCGGCCAGCTATTTATGGTTGCGGCCTATTCCAACAGGAACGAACAACATGCAAAAGATATTGAGCAACTGATCGAAAAACAGCATATCGGAGGAGTAATTTTTTTTCAGGGAGGGCCTGTAAGGCAAGCGCAGCAAACCAACCGCTACCAGTCGGTCAGCCGCATTCCGCTGTTTGTGGCCATGGACGCCGAATGGGGCCTAGGCATGCGGCTGGACAGCATTGCAGATTTCCCCTATCAGATGACGATGGGAGCAATCCAAAACCAAAGACTTGTTTACGACATGGGAAAAGAAATCGCCCGGCAGATGAAAGAACTCGGCGTGCACATCAACTTCGCTCCCGTCGTGGACATAAACAGCAATCCCGCGAATCCCGTGATCGGCCGAAGAGCATTCGGCGAAGACACTACTCTGGTCAGCAAGCTAGGCATCGCCTATATGAAGGGCCTGCAGGAAAACGGCATAATTGCCTGCATGAAGCACTTTCCGGGCCACGGAGATACGGGCAAGGATTCACACTACGATCTGCCCGTAGTCAAACACAAGGCCGAAAGACTCCGGCGCATCGAACTGGCGCCTTTCCGCAAAATGATCGATGCCGGTGTCATGTCCGCCATGGTGGCGCATTTGCAGGTTACCGCTCTCGACAGCACTCCCAAACACCCTGCTTCTCTCTCGCCCAAAATAATCAACGAACTGCTTAAAGACAGTTTGAAATTCCACGGGCTGGTTTTCACCGACGCGCTAAACATGAAAGGCGTCACCAAAGGCCGCAATCCGGGAGAAATAGAGCTGGAAGCGCTGAAAGCGGGCAATGACATGCTGCTGTTCCCGGTAGACCCGGCACTGGCCATAAAAAAAATCAAAAAAGCTGTTGAAAGCGGCGAACTCCCCTTTAGCCTTATTGAGGAAAGGGTAAAAAAAATCCTGTATGCAAAGTACTGGGCAAATCTGCATAAAACATCGCCTATTAAAATAAGCGGACTTCTGGAGCGTCTGCAAACTCCCGTCGAACAAACCATACGACGAAGACTCTACGAAGAGGCTGCCACAGTGGTGAAAAACAAACACAACGGCATTCCCATCAGGCAGCTTGACACCCTTTCCCTGGCATGCGTCAGTTTCACAAAAAAGAAAAGCAATACACATTTCCAAAACGCACTTAGCCGGTATGCTCCGTTCAAACACTTTCAGGCCGGGCTCGGCACCTTCAGCTATGCCGAATCCGACAAGCTTTTCACCCAACTGAAACCCTATAACGCCGTAATAATCGGCATCCACCAGCTGCTGTCGAGGAAAAACGGCTACGGGCTTTCCAAGTCGGTTCGATTGCTCATCAAGCGCCTCCAGCTCGAAGGCAAACAAGTAACCGTCTCGCTTTTCGGCAAAGCCTACGCCCTGCAAGCCATCGAGCGCGCCGACCAGATCCTGTGCCTGTACGAAAACACAGAACTGGCACAAAACGCAGCCGCTGAGGTTATTTTCGGGGCATTGCCGGCCAAAGGACGGCTTCCCGTTAGCGCCGGCAGCTTCGGCTTCGGTTCAGGCCTCGGAACAGCCGGCTTGCGGCGGCTTGCCGGAGGAACTCCCGAGCAGGTTGGCTTGGATTCGAAAAAGCTCGGACAAATCGACTCGCTGGTTCGCCTTGCTCTGGACTCAGGAGCGACGCCCGGCTGCCAGGTTCTGGTTGCCAAAAACGGACGCGTGGTGTACGAAAAAGCCTTTGGCTACTTCACGCCACAGAAAAAGCGGCAAATTGTCCCGAAAAGCATCTACGATGTGGCATCGGTGACAAAAGTCGCCGCCACCCTGCAGGCCGCCATGTTTCTTGAAGGCCGCGGACTGATCAACATCAACGACAAAGCTTCGAAATACCTTCCGGAAATTGACGCCACAAACAAAAAGGATATCACTCTGGCAGAAATGCTCACTCATCAAGGAGGACTTATTCCATTTATTCCTTTCTGGAAAGAAACGGTATCGGACAAAAATACAGAAAGCCGATGGTACCGCAACCGCGAAAGCTCCTCCTATTCGGTTCCGGTAGCGCCAAAACTTTTTGCCCACCACTCGTTGCCTGACTCCATCTGGAAATGGACGCTGGCCGCCGATCTCCGGGAACCGCAGAAAAGCAAAAGCCCCTACCGCTTTGATTATAAATACAGTGATCACGGTTTTTACATACTTCGAAGAATCGTGGAAAAACTCACCAACCAGCCCATGCAGGATTTTCTGGAACAGAACGTATACCACCCGCTGGGACTGCAATCCACAGGATTTTTGGCCTGGAAAAAATTTCCGTTTAAACGCATTGTACCCTCGGAAAAAGACGGTTATTTCCGCCGACAGGAAATCAAAGGCTATGTAAACGATCCGGTTGCGGCGATGGCGGGCGGCGTGGAAGGACACGCCGGTTTGTTCAGCAATGCCTATGAGCTGGCGGTCATTCTGCAAATGTGTCTGCAGGACGGCAGCTACGGCGGGAACCGCATATTCCCCAAAGGCACTATTGACCGGTTCGCCTTCGCCCCGTTCAAAGAATCTAATAACAACCGGCGAGGCATCGGATGGGACAAGCCGCTGCATAACGGCGACGGACCAAGCTCCGTTTGGGCTTCCGACCGCTCATTCGGGCACCTGGGCTTCACGGGGATTTCGGCCTGGGCCGATCCCGAAGAAAATCTGATTTACGTTTTTATTTCGAACAGGACATATCCGGACAGCGAAAACAAAAAACTTATTGAGCTAAATATCCGTACCCGTATTCATGACTTGGTATACGAAGCGCTTGTCAAACCTAGGCAAAACTACACCCCGCTCAGGAAGCACTTGGTGAATTAAGCGCTGGGCTCACACACATTTTCACCAAAAAAAACAGCAGAAACGCTGCGCATCGGCTATTTTTGCCTGAGAATTGAAAAACTGTCAATCTTCAATTTCTACCATTTAGAAAACAATCAATCTATTATGCGCCAGCAGCTTTAATATTTTGCTTTCATCTTAAAAAAAGTAAATGCAGACTCGGCGATTATTAATAAAGAAGAAGCTAATAATACTTCCAAGAATTTAACTTATGTTATTGTTCAGCTAAATCGTTGGCTAAGAAACATAACTGAGAGTAAAAAAGCACGAAGTACTTAAGCTCAAATTCTTAACACACTATGAAAATTGGAATTGTATGCTATCCGACTTTTGGCGGCAGCGGAGTTGTTGCAACCGAGCTGGGAAAAGGACTCGCCAAACTAGGACACGAAATTCATTTTATCACTTACTCACAGCCCATCCGTCTGGATTTTTTCAATGAAAACCTCTACTTCCACGAGGTGGACATCCAGTCGTACCCGCTGTTTCGATATCCGCCTTACGAGTCGGCGCTGGCCAGCAAAATGGTGGATGTGGTTAAGCATGAAAAGCTGGAACTGCTCCATGTGCACTACGCAATACCGCACGCTTCGGCGGCGTGCATGGCACAGCAGATACTCAAAGGCCAGGGCATAGAAATTCCCGTGGTAACCACCTTGCACGGCACAGACATAACGCTGGTCGGAAAAGACCCTTCGCTGGCTCCGGTTGTCACTTTCAGCATCAACCAGTCCAACGGCATCACGGCTGTCTCCGAATCCCTGAAACAGGAAACGCTCAGCCTGTTCGACATCGAAAAGCCCATAGAGGTGATCTACAATTTCATAGACCTTGATCGGTTCAAAAACACCCGGAAAGACCACTACAAAAAAGCCATCTGCCGGCAAGGCGAAAAGCTTCTGGTGCACACCTCCAACTTCCGCAAGGTAAAGCGTCTTGAGGATGTGGTGAAAATTTTCAGAAAGGTCAGACAGAAGATTCCAGTAAAAATGCTGCTGGTAGGCGACGGTCCGGAACGCACCAGCATCGAGCGAATGTGCCGGAAACTGGGCGCCTGCGAAGACATCCGGTTTGTCGGAAAAGTCGAAGCCGTGGAAGATCTGCTTCCCCTTGCCGATGGCTTTCTGATGCCTTCGGAAAAAGAAAGCTTCGGGCTGGCCGCGCTGGAGGCCATGGCCTGCGAAGTGCCTGTCATTTCATCCAACGCCGGCGGACTTCCGGAGCTTAACCTCCACGGAAAAACGGGCTTCCTGAGCGAAGTGGGAGACATCGACGGCATGGCGAACAACACGCTGAAAATGCTGCAGGACGACCAGCTGCCGGTGTTTAAAGCCAACGCGCTGCAGCGCGCCAGAGACTTCAGTCTTTCGAACATTTTGCCACAGTACGAATCTTATTACTATAACATAATAGAACTTTTTTACAAAGAAAAGAAGGGATGATGATTAAAGCGGTGATTTTTGACATGGACGGCGTTCTGATTGACTCGGAACCCTTCTGGAAAATTGCAATGCGCAATGTATTTAAAACCGTGGGCCTGGAAATGAATTTCGACAAAGCCCGCCAGACAATGGGAATGCGCATAGACGAGGCTGTAGCGCACTGGTACGCAAAGGAACCCTGGAAGGGAAAAAGCCAGGAACAGGTGCTCGGCGAAATACTGGAAGAAGTAGACCGGCTGGTTCACGAAAAAGGCGAAACCCTGCCGGGAGTGCACGAGACACTCGATTTTTTGGAAAGCAAAAACCTGAAAATTGCGCTGGCGTCTTCTTCGCCCATGGGGCTGATAAAGAGTTTCGTGGGAAAAATGGGCATTGAAAGCCGCATGGAAGTGCTTCGCTCAGGCGAACACGAAGAATACGGCAAGCCTCACCCGGCGGTTTTCCAAAGCACGGCCAGGGACCTGGGCGTGGCGCCCAAAGAATGCTTCGTTATTGAAGATTCAGTAAACGGCGTGATTGCCGGAAAAGCCGCCGGCATGAAAGTGGTCGCCATTCCCGATCCGGAAAATTATGACGACCCGCGTTTCTCAATCGCCGATCTTACACTCAGAAGCATGTCCGATTTCGATGAAAACACCTTTCAGAAACTTCGGGCAATGTAAGCACTTCGTACTTTACATTATTTTCAGATGTGTTTCATAGCCAGCGTTTTAGCCAAATAATATCACATGTTAAATTATTGGCAACACATAATACACCGAACATAAGCAATTCGCTAGTCCGAGCTTAAAAAGCTGTCAAGCAACAAAACAGATACTTTTTAAGCTCGGTTGGCGTTTCTTTCGTACAGCTCTCAAACTTAAATATGATAAAGAAAACCGTGACCGGACTGTTTGTCTTTTTTCTGCTGCTCGTTGCAATCTATCTTGCGGGACCTACACCGCCCAAACCCTTGCTTCAGCTCAAGATGCCGCAACTGGGCGAAAGGCTTGATGACATAGAAAAAAGCATTGAGAAGCGTGAAAAAAGCTTAAAACTCAAGCCCGACAACCATTCACGCATTATCTGGAGCAAACCCGAACACAAAGAACCCACCGAATATGCCATCCTTTATCTTCACGGTTTTTCGGCAAGCCCGCAGGAAGCCGAACCAATGCATACTGGGTTCGCGAAAAAATACGGAGCCAATCTGTACCTGCCCCGGCTTGAGGCTCACGGACTGCAGGACGAAAACGCCTTTCTCAATCTAGATGTCGACAACTACCTGCAGTCGGCCGCAGACGCGCTGGCCGTAGCCAAAAAGCTGGGCAAAAAAGTAATTGTGATGGGCTGTTCGACTGGCGCCACGCTGGGCTTGTATCTGGCCGCTGAATTTCCCGACGACGTTCATTCGCTCATGCTTTATTCCCCAAATGTAGAGCTGAGCGATCCGGCCTCCGCCCTTCTTACAATGCCCTGGGGCAAACATATTGCCCGGCAAGTGCTGGGCAGCGATTTCCGAGAAATTGAAACGGTTGGAGACGAAAAAAAATACTGGTACGAAAAATACCGCATCGAAGGGCTAATCACTCTCAAACAGCTCATCCAAACCACCATGACTGAGGCCACATTTCAAAAAATCAAGCAGCCGCTATTTGTTGCCTATTATTACAAAAACGAGCAGGAACACGACCCAACTATTTCCATTCCGGCAATGGAAAAGATGTTCGACTCAGTACAGACACCGACTGAACTCAAACGAAAGAAGGCGTTTCCGAACGCCCGAGTCCACGCTCTGGTGTCCCGCTATACAAGCGGCTGCCTGGAGGAACTGAATGCTGAAAACTGCCGGTTTGCAGAGGAAATTTTGCAGCTAAAGGCAAGAACGCAAAATTGAAAACCAAATATTTAAACTGCGGAGAAACACAAAAAAACGAGACACATACCTTGATTACCCGCAGTCTCGCATTACAAGAAAAACCGTTCGCCCAGGTTTGAACACACTCTGCCGAACGTTTTTTTGATTAACGAACTAATAAAGTTCGCTGAAATACAAAATCAAAACATTTCTTTTTCCCCCAAATTCGGTATCCAACGCTTTTACTTCAATCCTATCCAGCCGGTCCAAATTGTAATACGTACTGTTTTCATCCTCAATCCGAATCACCTGCCCTTCTACTTGAAAACTCAACTGATTAAACTCTTTGTGCCAGTCAATATCACCGTCAGAACTAGAAATCTGCAAATAAACATTTGCCACCTTGGCATTTTCTTCTGCAGAAATCTTCTGAATTTTCTCCCCCATCAATTCTCCAGCAGTTTTAAACTCTTCTTCTTCTGAACAGGAAACAAGCACTCCGACGAAAAAAATCAAAGTGAAGCCTGTCTTCTTGATTAACTTAAGCATAGCTGTTTTTTTGATTAGAAATAAAAAATTATCAGTGAAAAACCCGGGGCATCAGATACATGCCTTTGCCCCCGGTTTCTTATTTTTCCGGAATTACTTCAACCCACTGCCCTTTTCTGTAGGCATAAATCTCATGATCATACATGGCCGCGCATTTTAGGGCCGGAAGATAAAATCTGCCCTGATAGGAAGCGTTCAAATGCACAATGAATGTTTTGCGTTTATTCGGCTTAAGAGAAAAATACGTGTACACTCTGTCGTCGCGTATGTCCTGCGAGTCGAAAGCATCCTGCTTGGTAAATTTTTCCGTATCATCCAGGCGGGAGTTCAGAATCTCCCACCCCGAAGGAAAAAGCTGCTCAAGCGCCATTTCCTTATATTCGCCTCTTATTCCAGGATTCGACACGGTAACTTCGGCCGTAAAATCCGTTCCCTGCTTTAGCTTCGACACATCCATTACTTTCCCGTCTTGATCCTTGTAAACGATCTGCAACCGCAGATTTTTCGAATTATCCGCATCAGCACCCTCCAGCGGGATGCCTTCCTGAATCAAACGGAAATACAGCGGAGCACTTGAAGTATTCTCAAGCTGAATCTTCTGAGGCGCTGCCGTCAGCTCGTCTCTCGACATCATCGTTTCGAAAGTCACTTTGTTCGGCGACTGCCGGTCGGTGTAAGTATAAGTATGCTCACCTTCAGGCCTTGCCTTGCCGATATATTCAGCCACGGCCAGCAAACAGTAAGCCGTAGTCTGCGTGCTCATCCACTGGTCGCTGCTCAGGCGTCTGGCAACATTTTTAAGCAAAGCGAAAGCCCGTTCTTTCTGTCCCATGTAAGTCAAGCATTCCAGAATCATAGCCTCGTCACGCACTGCTGAGCCGAAGGTGCCGGAAAGCTCCCTGTAATCCTTGACAGTATCAGACAGGCCTTTTATCATCTGCCCGGCGACGCTTTGCTGTCCCATAACGGCATAAGCCAAGGCCAGGCGCCACTGAGCCTGTTCGGATAAATCCCCAGCTTCTTTCAGACGGTTCATTGCTCCCGCGGCAGGCGATTTGGCAAGCGCCAGCACGTAGAGTCTGTAAGCCTGTTCCAAATCGCTTCTATAATACCGGGTACGCGTCCAGTTATTGGCCGTGCGCTTTTCATAGGCCAGCCATTGGTCGTAGAGTCTTTCAGGCACAAAATAACCTCTGGTTTTGGCCACGGTAAGAAAATGCCCGGCATAACTGCTCCCCCAGGCGCTAATATATTTCCCTCCCGGCCAGTAGGTAAATGCGCCTTCTTCTGTTTGAAAATTTCTCAGTCGGTTAATTCCCGCCGAAACATTATCAGAAATTTTCGCCGTTTGCTTTTCATCCAGCTCCATGATATTTTTTAAGAACAACTGTGGAAAAACTGAAGAGGCAGTCTGCTCTACACAGCCGTGCGGATACTGAATTAAATAATTCAAGCGCTTCGATAAATTGATCGGAGGCAAAGCCGATACTTCAAGCCACAGCCTGTTGGTTCCTTCCACACCGGAAGGTTTATAGTCTGCTGACCACTTCTGCCCTGCTGCAAGCAAAGTGTCCTGCACGGTTGTAAAAACCGGATTCGACGCCCTCACATCGATTTCGATATCGTAATTAGCGCGGACCGAACCGCTGACCGCGCTTACCTTCACTTTCGCCCGTCCAATTTTCCGTGGTGTCTTCAGACGGAAAAATGCCACTTGGTCGCCTTCCTTCTTAAACTGCATCGTCTGCGTATGACTGCCTTCAACAGCAATATCGCCCTCCACGGCCAGATTAAGCTTCACCTCGCGAACCCTGTCGCTCATTGCAAAGACATTAACAGGAAGAGCAACTTTTTCCGACGGGCCGAGCCCCCTTGGCAAAGTCGCCTGCACCATCAACGCCTGCTTCACAGGAGTACTCACTTCAGTTGCGCCGTATGCTCCGTCTCGGACCGCCACAACCATCGTGCGCACTTCGCCCACATACTGCGGCATTTGATACGAATGCGCAGCATTTTCCCCTGCTTTAAGGAAAAACGGTCCCATAAACTTCACAACAGGCTTAAAACGGCGAGCGCGCCGCTTGTCCTCGCCTTCATTTTCACCGTCGCCTCCAACGGCCAGCAGCCTTTCCAAACGCGAGCCGTAAGCTCCGATCACCTGATCGTACAAATCCCAGGTTTTTACGCCCAAAGCCTCCTTGGCATAAAACACATTCCAAGGATTCGGCGTGCGGTAGTTGGTCAGTCCCAGCAAACCTTCGTCCACGACGGCTAAAGTATAATACATCGGCTTTCCGTTTTTCTCGCTCACCTCCACAGTCACTTTTTCCTCCGGACGCAGCGACTCAGGAAGCTTCACCTGAGGCTCAAGCCTAGTCTGCGGATCGTCAACCTTAATGCCCGAGATACCATACAGCCGGATCGGCAAGTCGTTAGCCGTCTGCGAATGCGGCTGCAGCAAAGTTACGTTGATGAATACATTCGGGCACATTTCCTTGGTGGCCTCAAAAGCCACTTCAGCGGTTCCTTTCTGTGTTTCCACCCAGAAGCTTCTGATCAGCCTGCTTCCTGTTTCCAAACTTATCAGCGCACGGCCTTCAGCGCTCGCCGGAAGCGTCAGTTTCACCTGCTCGCCCACTTGGTATTCCTCTTTGTCTGTTGTAAAGTCCAGCATGGTGGCTCCGAACTGCTGCTTTCCTTTTTTCGCCCATCCCGGCCAGTCAAGATAAACAACCTGCCCGGCCGAATGCCCAGATGACACGTTGGTTGCCTGCACGTAATAGCGTCCCCATTCAGGCGAATTGATTTGAAAATCCACCATTGCTTTTCCCTTCGAATCGGTCGCGGCCTCGCCTTCCCAAACAGCAGACCGGTACGAACGGCCTACATAATTGGCCAAATCGTCACCCGACTGGTTCCACCACCATCTCCACGAAAGCTTATAAATCTTCACTTTTATCTTTTGACCGGCATCAGGCTTACCTTTGTCCGTCAAGCTAACCAGCCGCACCGTGTGCTTTTTGTCCGTAAGAAGCATACCGCGGCTGTCGCCTTCAGGCAGCTTAAGCCCGACAAACGAAGCGTAAGGATAGTAAAGAATTGATTTTGTCCCGATGCTGAACTCCCCGCCCGGCTCATACGCTTTTCCCTTAAAAATTGCCTTCAGCGCTCCTGGAGACTCTCTTTCTGTATTAATGCTCACATTGAATTTTGCTTTGCCCTGCGCATTCAGCCTCCCGCTGAATACCCGCTCGCGCTCAGCGTAAAAACGCTTGGACGCATCGTCGAAATGATACTGTCCGAAACCTTTAAAAGTTGTTTTTGCCGGCGCAAGCAACAGATCGTACTCGGCTTTTAAATTCTTGCCCACGGCACCGTGCAGCCAGCGCACGCTCAACGAAGCACTAAACTGTTTATCGCTTGCATAAAGCGCTTTTTCCGGAAATTCCAAATCCAATTTTAAACGGTTGGGCTTCACCGTCTCCACTTTCAGCGACTGTGTGAAAACAGCGCCGCCAACCTTCACCTTAGCCGTCCACTTGCCCGTTGGCGCTTCTTCATCAGTAGCAGTCACAAAACTGTAGATTTCCCCTTCCTGGGAAGTTTTCACCTGCCGGTCTGTGCGTCTGCCCATCGGGTCATACAGTTCGAAAATTACGGGGTGGTCTTCCGGCAAGCGGTGCCCGCGGTCTTCCAGAATAAACGACAAATACATCGGATCTCCCGGGCGCCAAACGCCTCGCTCTCCGTAAATAAAACCCTTCAACCCCTTTTGAACCACGCTTCCGCTTACGTCAAAGTTGCTCAGCGACAGCGATGAGCCGTCATCAAGCTTTAAGTATCCGTACTGTTTGTCTTTTTTTCCAACTAAAAAAAACGCACGGCGGTCAAGCGGAACCGCGGCCTTTCCTTCGGCATCTGTCTTTGCTTTGGCAATTAGCTGCTGCTGAAAATCGTAAATCAGCAACTCTGTCTGCGCCATCGGAGCAGTAGATATCATATCGGTCACAAACACATTCAAATCGCCTTTATCGGCCTGCTTGGCAATGATGCCCATATCCGAGGCGAACAATACTTTCTGTATCGTACGATAACCGCCGTAATACGAGTCGGTACACGGATTGTCCCGGTCGCGCCAATTAAAATCATTGCTATAGTAAGGCTCATAGCCATCCCAATAGCTTGATTCGGTTTCGTATTCCTGCTCATCCTCAAGAATTTCTACCTTGTCCTCCTCTTCAGTATCGTAACCGCAGTTGTAAATCGACTGGCTCTTGTCGAATCCAATTTTAATTTGGTAAAGAGCTCCCGGATCGGCTTTCATTATTTTCTCCAGATCCAGCGTAAAACGATTCCACTCGGACAAATCCGTCACGCCTGAATCATTCAGCGGCACTTCCGTCTTCAGCACCGTGCGCCCCACACGGCGCAACTGACCGGTTCCTCCCATAGAATTGGATTGAAGATACTGAAGCACATTGTCTTCAAAAATCTTTATAACCCGCACATTCACCGCACGCAGGTTCACTGCCCGGAACGGCAGTACAAGGCCATGACTGGACGGCAAAATATTTCCCTTTCCGGACTCCCAGGCAACCTCCGGCTTGTGCTGGGTGAACATTACCTTAGTTTTAAAAGTCTCTTGCAAGCGATCACCGTTTCTGCTCCGCAATCCCTTGTGCACTATCAGCTCGGCCGCTCCGGTCTGATCTTCCTGCGGGTAAATTTTCAATTCATGCCCGTCTGTCACAAAACTCGGTGAGCGCATGCCTTTAACCTGCACCAGTCCTTCTATCTTCTGGCGCTTGTCCACAGGATCCGAAAAGCGAACAGACACGTACGACTTCCCGTCACGGACCAGCTTTACGCTCAACACTTTGTACTCTCCAATCGCCGGAACCGAAACCTTTTTTTCTCCCTTTCGGGCAACGCCCAAAGGTTTCCCGTTCCATGTCAGCAACAGCTTATCTTCTCGCGATTTCCGCTTTATGCCGGGTACTGTAAACCGATGAACATTTTTCGCTTCGTGCGACCAGTCTATTTTCAAACTCTTTCCGTCCTGCTCAGCACGGAGCACCTTCTCGGTCAGCTCTTCCGATGCAACGTCAGCCGTTTGCAGATTGCCGCGCAGCTGCAACTGATTGTCACCCTTTTCATAAATTTCAAGCCCTTCAACATTCACCTCAAAATTCTGCTCCATTGTCTTAAACCCAAAACGGAACGCCGGCACAGACGAAGGGGCGCCCAACAGTTGCCGTAAATCTACAGAAACTTCGTAAGTCTGGTTGGGAGCAAAAGAGGACTCAGGCTTGAAAACAACAGTCGATGCATCAGCCCAAAAAGCTTTCCCGTTCACTGCAGGCCGAAACTTCAGCCCCGACTGAATTGACCGGCCCAGCACGGCAGAGTCCTTCACTGCTTTAGTCAGCTTGATGCGCACTTCATCCTGCACAGAAATCACTCCTGCGGTATGCGCGGCGATATATTCTACAAATGCGTCGCTTTCAGCGCTTTTCTCCCTTTTTTCCCTGGTACAAGCCATACACAGAGCACAAAAAAAGAGGCAATATAGTAAGACTCTTCTCATAAGTAAAAAAAATAAATACCCTCAAAAATATAAATTAAATATACCCTCGGTCTTTTTTAAAACCTAGCAGTTCCTCCGAAAAAGCGAACTTGACAAAAAATAGCTTTTCCAAACGAAAAACTTTACATTTGCCTTACCTGAAAGGCAAGCCCCGACAATCATGCCTTATGCAAAAAAAACAGCCATAAGCTCATTTGCCGGCCGGTCGCTTCAACTATAAGCTGTTTTCGTAAACGCACGCGAGAGGCCAAAAAAATACGTTTTTCAACAATTCAAAACACATCAGGGATTCCTCCCTGGCTAAATAGTATTTTCCGCTCTCGCTTTTCCAACAGCCGCTGCTGAAGACTGTCTAAACGCTGTTTTTCAGAGAAAAATATTCAATCTAAACCTTTGATTGACCATGAACCTAATCAGAAGACCCCGCAGAAATAGAAAATCGTCGGCGATTCGTTCGATGATTGAAGAAACTCACCTGGGAGTAAAAGACTTCATTTTTCCTATGTTCCTGATCGAGGGAACCAATAAAAAAATTGAGATCGATTCCATGCCGGGCATCCATCGGTTTTCCCTGGATTTGCTGCTCAATGAAATTGAGGAATGCATGAAGCTGGGCATCCACACATTTTGTCTTTTCCCCGCCATTGACGAAGCGAAGAAAAACTCTATGGCTACCGAAGGATGGAACGAGAAAGGATTGTATCCTCAGGCTCTGGCCGCTGTGAAGCAGCATTTTCCTGAAGCCTGTCTGATGACCGACGTAGCCATGGACCCGTACAGCTCTGACGGACACGACGGCATTGTGCGCAACGGTATAATCGTCAATGACGACACACTGGAAGTACTGGGCAAAATGGCGCTGGCGCAAGCCCGCGCAGGCGCCGACATCATCGGTCCGTCGGACATGATGGACGGACGCGTAGGCTACATTCGCGATATGCTGGACGCCGAAGGCTACGAGAACGTGTCGATTATGTCGTACACGGCCAAATACGCCAGCGCATTTTACGGACCTTTCCGCGACGCGCTGGATTCCGCGCCTAAATTCGGAGACAAAAAAACCTACCAAATGAACCCGGCCAACAAGACTGAGGCAATCATCGAGGCTGAAATGGACTATGCCGAGGGCGCCGACATCCTGATGGTGAAGCCAGCTTTCTCGTATTTGGATGTAATCCAAACTTTGAAAGAGAACTTCCCGACTCCGGTTTCGGCTTACAACGTCAGCGGAGAATATGCAATGATCAAAGCCGCCGCGAACAACGGATGGCTCGACAACAATACAGCACGGGACGAAATGCTGCTGAGCATCAAACGTGCCGGCGCCGATGTTATCCTGACTTATTTTGCCAAAGAATTCGCTTTGGCCCACTCGAATATTTAAAACTCCAAAGGCAAGCTCCGGCTTGCCTTCTTATCATTTTTTTATCGTCCGCCCACTCCGATGACCACCGCACAGCGTTCCTACAACATGTCCATCAT
>JAKSBZ010000015.1 GCA_022360875.1 Cytophagales bacterium
TGTGTGATTTCGCGGCCGCGGTCTGTGCGGTAGTTGAAGCAGATTACCACGTCGTGCGGCTCGATTTTAGCCAGTGGATTGCCTTCTGCATCGGCATTTACGATAGGCTTGATGAATTCGTCAGTCACGCCGTTTTGGTAAGACGCCTCAACAGCGCTCAATACGTCGGTTGTTTTTTCACCCGCCGCATTCACCATTACGTCGTAAGCCAGTTTCACGCGCTCCCAGCGGTTGTCGCGGTCCATCGCATAGTAACGGCCTACAATCGAAGCAATCTGTCCGGTTGTTTTGCCCATGTGCTCCTGAAGGTTTTTCAGGTAATCGTAGCCGCCTTTAGGGTCGGTGTCGCGGCCGTCGGTGAATGCGTGTACAAATACGTCTTCAAGACCTTTTCCTGCTGCCAGTGTAAGCAGGCCTTTCAGGTGGTCAACATGAGCGTGAACTCCTCCGTCAGAAGCCAGGCCGATGAAGTGAACCTTTTTGTTATTTTTCTGCGCGTATTCGAAAGCGTTCATCAGCGCCACGTTTTCCGCAATAGTGTTTTCTTCGAACGCCTTGTTGATTTTCACCAAATCCTGGTATACTACGCGGCCTGCGCCCAGGTTCATGTGTCCAACTTCCGAGTTGCCCATCTGGCCTTCAGGAAGTCCCACATAAAGGCCCGATGCCTGCAGCGTAGAATGCTTGTATTTAGTGTAAAGAGCGTCAACATATGGCGTGTGCGCTTGGTCGATGGCCGAAACTTCCGGGTTGGTTCCCAATCCCCAGCCGTCAAGGATCATCAGAATAACTTTCTTGTTCATCTTACCTCTATTATTATAGTCTTGTATTTTTTTCTTTCTTGAAAACTCCATTTCTTACATGGAGTTGCTAATTTACACCTTTTCAGATGATTAAATTATTGACCTGTATCATAGTTCAGACTCAATTTTCTTATTTGCCTTGCGGTCTGTTGTCAGATTATTACGGGCCGTCAGATACAAAGAAACGGACATTTTTGCTGCTTAGTCTTTCAAAAACTGAAAATGAGGTATCTTTTATTATGGCGAAGCCTCACATTGAGCGGATTGCGCAAAGTTTTTTTTGAAATTCAGAAAGATTGTTGTGCTGGAAGGTTTGACAATATTTGTTTATATTGACGAAAACATGATTTTTTTAGGGCTTTGTCCTGTTTTGTGTTGTTTCTGTTGCTTGCAACTCAGGTTGTTAGGGGGTGAAACAACAGATTATTTTTTTTTACTTGAATATTTATTATATGTTTTCAACATTATGAATGCAGTGGTTCAAATGACGTTAAGGTCTTGTGTGGTGCTTTTTTTCAGTTTGGTGTCAAACTGCCTTTGTGCACAAAGCCTTCCCAAGGAAGATCTGGGGGCGGCGATATCGACATCTAGTGCCAAAGAGATTGTCAAGCTAACCGGGCCGGTGATCGAACTTAATTTGGAAGGACAGAAAGTTACCTGCAAACAAGCAGAAGCGCTTGGCCGCCTGAGAACATTTTTCCAGAAATACCCTGTGTCCAGCTTCGAGTTTGTACATGAGGGCAAGTCACCTAACGGGCAGATTTTTTTGATTGGGCAGTATAAAACCGGACAGAAAAAGTTTCGCGTGCATGTTCTGCTTGAGGCGCATTCCAGCCGTTATTTAGTAAAAGTTTTGAGTTTCTATTAGGATTCAGCCAGTGATTCTGCCGAAAAAAGGCTTAGTTTATACGGTTTTTTCTATTTTTGTGCGTGGAATTAAAATACTTAACTCAAGAGGCACTGGATGGCTGTATTCGGTCGGCTATCCGAGAAGATGTGGGAGACGGCGATCATTCTTCATTAGCGTCTATACCGGATGGGACACAAAGCAGGGCGCAACTAATCATAAAAGGCGAAGGAATTATTGCCGGACTGAAAGCCGCGGAACGCGTTTTTCATTTGGTTGATCCGACGCTGAAAGTAAACATGAAGCTGAAAGACGGCGACCGTGTGAAGTTCGGCGAAATCGGTTTTACCGTGGAAGGCAACGCGCAGTCGATCCTGACTTCAGAGCGGCTTGCGCTGAATATTCTTCAGCGCATGAGCGGCATTGCCACCTATTCGGCCTACCTGATGTCGCTGATTGACGGCACGAAAACCCGTTTGCTCGACACCAGAAAGACTACTCCGAATATCCGCGTGCTGGAGAAGTGGGCCGTGGCCATCGGAGGAGCGACAAATCACCGTTTCGGGCTTTATGACATGGTGATGCTGAAGGATAATCATATCGATTTTGCCGGAGGAATTCCTCAGGCGATAGAAGCGACGAAACGATATCTGAAGGAGAAAGGGAAAGAACTGCGCATCGAAGTGGAGACCCGCAGCTTGGAAGAAGTGAAAACCGTTTGCGAAGTCGGAGGCATTGACGTGATTATGCTTGACAACATGTCGCCGGACCAAATCCGCGAGGCGCTGGCAATTATTGATGGAAGGTTTGAGACAGAAGCTTCGGGAGGAATCACAGAAGAAACGATCCGATCGTATGCCGAAACCGGCGTTGATTATATTTCGGTTGGAGCGCTTACGCATTCGGTCAACAGCATGGACATTAGTCTGAAGGCTTTTTGATTTGAAAATTTAAAAAATATATAGATGCTCGTTCAAACGAAGAAATACGAATTAAGCAAAGAGCTTTATATCAAAAAAGCTTTTAAAAATATTCTGCGCAAGCAGTGGTGGGTGTTATTGATTTATGCCGTACTTAATTGCGGGACATTTTTTGCTCCGAGCTGGTGGTGGTTTTCGGGAGCAACCATAGCGCTGGTGCTTTATATGTTGTTTTGGCTGATTCAGTTCGCTGGAATTACGCAGCATGAGCAGGGCAAGATGCTTTTTGAGAAACTGGCGTATGAAATCACCAGCCAGCAGATATTGATTAAGGTAAATACCAAGCAAGGTATGCCAATCCGATGGGATCAGGTAAAAAAGGCTGGAAAAGACAAGGATGGTTTCTATTTGTGGCTGTCTCCGGTGCAGCTTATTCACTGGCCTTTCAAGTCTTTTAAATCGGAAGCGCAGATCAAATTTGTGGAAACACTGCTTAGGAGAAAGAATTTTATTAAATAAGAAGACGGAGATATGCCGGATTTGAAAAAGCTTTCCTCGATTTTGTTTCGGGGGAAGCTTTTTTTTATCTGTTTTATTAGTGGCCAGATGGAACGCCTATTATAATCAAATCTCTCGTATGTGTTAAGTCCGATTATCATGGAAGTTTCATCAACACTATACGCCAAATTCATGCAGGCTTCTGTACGTGAATCTGTTGATAATATTTTTTTAAGGAGGTCTCTTTAGCAGGGCATATGGTACTTAAAGTATCCGGACAACAACAAACAGGCGTTTTCCTCGTGTAATTGTTTTGACAATACACGAGGAAAATAACTTTTTGATGAAGAGCTTAGATATAAAAATGCCAGAAAATGCACAAAGCAAAACCTCACTTCACGCTTAAAGACCGCGATTACATTCAGCTGTCGCGTTTGCCCCTGAGTCAGATTAGAGGAATTAGGAATTCATTGCCGCCGGACAGCATTGCTTCTCTGCAAATACATGAGTTTCTGCATTCCGGGTTTGTAGAATACGATGAATACGACATTTGGTTTGACGATTTCTACGAGCGTGATGATATGGAGGATTTTGGGATTTAGCCTCTGATTCGGTCTAGGAGCCCGCTCAGTATTTCGGCTTCTTCGTCCGAGAGGCATTTCATGGAATTTGCAATCTCAAGCGCTTGATCAGATTTGTCAATCCTCTCCAGAAGCTCCAGTCCTGTCGGAGTAATGGATATATACACTACGCGCCGGTCTTTCTCGCATCGAATCCGGCTTACGTAGCCCTTTTCAATCAACTTGTCGGTCAGGCGGGTTGCATTTGGCGACCGGTCGATCATCCGTTCTTTTACAGTATGCATAGACAAAGGCGTGCCTTTGGATCCTCTTAATATCCGAAGAATATTGTACTGCGAACTGCTTATTCCATATTTCCCGAAGTGTTCGGTGTTTCGGTTTCTTAGCCAGTTGCCCGTAAATAAGATGTTCAGCATTGCTTTTTCTTGGCTTGAGCTGAATCTGCTTTTTATTTCTTCTCCAATTGCAGCCATGTGTCTGAATTTCCGATTAAAAAAATGTCCTTGGCAAAACGCATTTCATGACCGTGAAGTCAGGGCGCAATGCCTTTATGTAATAAAGCAAATATACGGAATTTATTTTACATGGAAGATGATTCAATTGCAAATAATTGCGCTTACGGCTTTTGATTTCGTTTAATCTTAGGAGTTAGGCTCAACTCTAAAGCACAAAAATATGTTTTCAGTAAAAAAATCCGGGGATATGAGCAAAAATGAATTGACTATCCACGTGCCGAAAAGCGACTGCCCCAGAGTGGTTATTATCGGCGGCGGTTTTGCAGGGCTTAGACTTGCACAGCGCATTGTCCGAAAGAATTTTCAGGTGGTGATGCTTGACCAGCACAATTATCATACGTTTCAGCCATTGCTTTATCAGGTGGCCACTGCCGGGCTGGAGCCAGATTCTATTGCCGGCCCGCTTCGGCAGCACATTTCCGAACGGAAGAATTTTCTTTTCCGGCTTATGAAGGTGGATCGCATAGACCATGAAAAAAAGCATGTGGTGACGTCTGTGGGAGAGCTTGAGTACGATTATTTGGTTATTGCGACGGGGTCAAAAACCAATTATTTCGGCAATAATGCGATCGAGGAGAATGCCTTTCCGCTGAAAAAAATTCCCCAGGCACTCAACTTACGCAGTCAGATTCTTCAGAATTTTGAAAAAGCGGTTATGACTAAAGATCTTGAGGAACGCGAGCGGCTGCTGAACGTGGTTATTGTGGGAGGCGGTCCCACGGGAGTGGAATTGGCGGGTGCGCTGGCTGAGCTTCGCGGCTATATCCTTCCCAAGGATTATCCCGAGCTGAATTTCCGGCGAATGAAGATTTCACTTATCGAAGGGACGAAACGGCTGCTGGGTGCTATGCACGAAAGGTTGAGCGCACGGGCAGAAAAAGATTTGAGGAAGATGGGCGTGAATGTGGTGCTCAACACTTTTGTGAACGGATTTGACGGGAAAGAGGCCGTGCTCAGCAACGGAATGAAACTGGAAACTCGAACGCTGATTTGGGCTGCTGGAGTTATGGGGAATTTGGTGGAAGGACTTCCGGAAGAGAGCATAGCTCACAGCCGCTACTTAGTGGATGAGTTTAACGAAGTAAAACATGTGAAGGATGTGTTTGCTATAGGCGATGTGGCGCTGATGGTTACCGGAGATATGCCGAAAGGCCACCCGATGATGGCGCCGATTGCCATACAACAGGGCGAGCAGCTGGCGAAGAACCTTGTGTGCAGGGAAGCGGGAAAGCCTATGAAGCCTTACGAGTATTGGGACAAGGGATCGATGGCTACAATCGGGAGGAATAAGGCAGTGGTTCAGATGCCGAGCGGACTGCGCTTCGGCGGTGTTTTTGCCTGGTTTGTCTGGATGTTCGTCCACTTGCTTTATATCATTGGTTTCAAAAACAAGTTTGTCGTGTTCGCCAACTGGTTTTGGAATTATCTGACATACGACCGCGGCAATAGGCTGATCATCCGAAGGTATAAAAAAGACGAAAATGTACAGGACATAGATAATCCGCTCCTTTAATCCCGTAAATCGTCCTCTGAACAAAGCACAGCCTGTTTTTCTGTGAGAAGTTTGTATTTTTATCTCCTGGAAAAACAGGTTGTGCTATATGCAAAAAAAGAAATTATATTGGAGTTTGCAGGCAGTTGGTTGGTCGGGTTATGCGCTGATGCTTATTTTGCTAAGGGCGCTTTCTGACGAAAGTGTTTTGCCTTTGATGCCTAAACTTATTTTAACCAGCTTTTTCTTTTTTGTTTCTACCCATTGGTTTAGAAAACTGCTGATTCATTTTGAATTACTGGCGGCATCTCTGCCAGGTTTTTTGCCGTTGGCAGTTGCTGGTGCTTTCGGTTTGGGTGTGCTCAATTATTTATTTGATATCATTACTTCTTACCTATATGGAATGCTCAGCGCTACTGATCTTCAGTTCGGCTACATCTTTCTGCATATACTCTCGACCGGAATAATCTATTTTCTGTGGATATTGATGTATTTTGGCTACCATTATTTTTTGCGTTATCAGGCATCGCTTAAGTACCAAACCGAGATTAAGGAGATGGAGCTGAACCGTTTGAAGTCCCAGCTTAATCCGCATTTTATTTTTAATGCGCTTAACAGCATACGGGCTCTGGTTGACGAAAGCCCGAGGGATGCAAAGGAATCGATTACTCAGCTGTCGAGTATACTTCGAAGCACGCTGGTGATGAGCAAAAACAAACTGATTGCCTTTGAGGATGAGCTGCAGACTGTAAAGGATTATCTGGCGCTAGAAGGCATTCGCTTTGAGGAAAGGTTGCGGGTGAAGTTCGATATTGACCCGCGTTCTTTTTGGTGTCAGGTGCCTCCGCTGATGGTCCAGACACTGGTGGAAAACGCAATAAAGCATGGGATTTCCAATTTGCCTTGCGGAGGCGGCCTGCTGCTCAAAACGTTTTTTGACGGACTGGACAGAATGCACATTCAGATTGTTAATAGCGGACAGCTTAAGGAGAAAGGCGGGGAAGAAAAGCGTGAGGGAAGAGGGCAGTATGGTATTGAGAATACCAAGCGCCGCCTGAAGCTGATTTACGGGGACAAAGCTTCTTTTAGCATCCAGAATATTTCTGAGCTGCAGGTAATGGTGGAACTGGTGATTCCTAGAGAGGAGCAGCTGGCAAATGTATAAGTTGAAGTTTTCAAAAATTTGGGACTTCGTATATAAAATTATACATTTAGATAATGTAAAATTTAAATAAAATCGAGATGAAGACTTTAATAATAGATGATGAAAGGCTGGCTCGGAAAGAGCTTAGCTCATTGCTGGCTGACCATCCCGGAATAGATATTATTGGAGAGGCGGTGAATGCCGACGACGCCAAGGAGAAAATTGTGGAGCTTCAGCCCGAGCTGATCTTTTTGGATATCCAGATGCCCGGAAAGACAGGTTTTGATCTTCTGGAAGAGCTTGAAAATGTACCGAAAGTAATTTTTGTGACGGCTTATGATGAGTACGCGCTGAAGGCTTTCGAAGTAAATGCATTCGATTATCTGCTGAAACCTGTTAGGACAGACCGGCTGAATGAGACAGTTGAGAAAGTGCTGCAAACAGCTGAGCCTAGAAAAGCAGTTGAAGACACTTCGGCTTCCGTTGCGGTTAAGAGCCGCGTGCTGAGCATCGAAGACCAGGTGTTTGTGAAGGACGGCGACCGTTGCTGGTTTGTCCGCTTGGAGAATGTGCGTATGTTCGAGTCGGACGGCAACTATGTGAAAGTTTTTTTTGAGAAGAACAGGCCAATGATTCACCGCTCGCTTAATGCGCTGGACGAACGATTGGATGACAAGCATTTTTTCAGAGCCAGCCGCAAGCACATTATAAATCTGAGCTGGGTTGAGAAAATTGAGCCTTGGTTTAACGGCGGTCTGCTTGTTGAGCTTCGGGGCGGCGACAAAATAGAAGTGAGCCGCCGGCAGGCTGCAAAGTTCAAGGAAATGATGAGTCTGTAATTCCGGCGGGATTATTTTAAGAAGTTTTGAGCATAGCTACAGAAATAAATCACAGGCGATTTTGTCTGCAAGCAAACGGCCGTTTTTTGTAAGAGTGATTGCCTGGTTGCTTAACTCGATAAATCCTTCTGTTGATATTTTGCTCAGATAGCTGTTTTTTCTTTTTAAAAGGTCGTCCTGGAATTCTGACTGCAGGTAGTTTAGATTGATTCCCCACATGGTTCTCAGGCTGGTAAGCAGGTACTCGTTCAGGCGCTCTTCTTCATCCAGCGTTTCAAGCTCAAAAGGGATGTTGCCGTTTTCCAGTGTCCGGATGTATTTGGGGTTGTTTAGAATATTGTACTGCCGGCTTTTCCCGTTGTAGGAGTGTGCCCCCGGGCCAATGCCTAAATACGGCTTGTCTTTCCAGTAGGCAGTGTTGTGTCTGGAGTGCTTCTCGGGGAGGCAGAAGTTCGAAATTTCGTATTGCTGATAGCCGTGTTCCGAAAGTGTTTCCATGAGCTGTTCGAACTGCTCGGCTGAAAAATGGTCGTCGGCAGGCGAAAATCGTCCCTTTTTTGTCCAGCGTCCTAAGGCCGTGTTCTCTTCTATTGTCAGGCTGTAGGCAGAAAGGTGTTCGGGGCGCAGTTTCATCATGAGGTCCAGATCTTTTTGCCAGAGCGAGTGGTCTTTGTGCGGTATGGCGTAAATCAGATCGAGATTCAGATTGTCGAAGCCCGCGGAGCGTGCGTTTTCCACAGCCTGTAAGGCCTCCCGAGGGCCGTGCGCCCGGTTAAGCAGCTTCAGAAAACGCTCTTCAAAAGACTGAATGCCTATGCTGAGCCGGTTTATGCCCATTGTGCTCAGTTCGTTCAGTTTTGTTTTGCTTAAATCGTCTGGGTTGGCTTCCAGGGTGATTTCTGGGGCAGCAGCCACTTCATAGTCTTTGTAAACCGCCTCAAGTATGTTTCCGATTTCCCGGCTCTGGAGAATAGAAGGCGTGCCCCCGCCAAAGTAAATTGTCCGAACAGTTTTTTCAGGCAGATAGTTTTTCTGGAGTTTCAGCTCCTGAACAATTGCTTGCACCATTTGCTCTTTGAGCTTGAGGTTTGTGCGGAAATGAAAGTCGCAGTAGTGACAAGCCTGTTTGCAGAATGGAATATGAATATAAATGCCGGACAATTGGAATGAGTTTTTTGGGTTGAACGAGATTTTTGGTGCTAAACGCTGTTTTGTTGCGCAAAGTAAGTCATTTTACGTATTTTTAGGAACGTTAAAAATGATCATTTCTTTTTCATCCGACTCAAATGTTGCAACAATGCCTTTTTAAGTGTTTTCTGCCGTTTTTTTTTGCCATAGCGCTTAGCGCATCGGCACAGGAAGGGGAAGGGCTTCTCAGTAAGAGCTATTTGATTGATCCGGCTTCTCAAAAGTTTGAGCCGAATCTCAAGCTGGATTGGTCGAGAGTGACTTGCGCGGGCTATTATGTGAACACCCAGGGTAATTCTGCGGATTCTCTTTTTCTGGAAGCGCCTCTTCATACAGCGGTGTTCTTGGGGAAACGGCTGCTTGAAAATACCTCCGATTCAGTGCTGAAATATTCGGTCAGTGAGCTGAGGCGGAAGGCGGACAAAGACTCGGTTTTTCTCACCTTTTTTAACCCTTCGGGTCTGGAAGGCCTCAGGCAAGTGCCTCAGGTCAACCGAATGCCGGTGAACAGGAATCTGGTGAGAAGATGGGAGAAAAGCAGCTTGCTTTATCGGGATTTCTTTGTTGTTGGCTTTATGCTGAACGCCTTTTTGTTTGCGTTGATTCGGAGATACAGCCATAACCAGTTTAGCCTGGTTGCTGTGGATTCGCTGATGAGAGGCCGCAAGGTTTCTAGTCTGAGTTTTTTTCTGCCTCTTTTGCTTCTTTTTAGCTTTATCGTCGGATTTCTGCTCTTTGGCATAAAGTACGGAGTATTCGGCGGGTTGTATGCCGGAAATGGAGACAGTTTTCCTGAACTTATCCAGTCCTGGATTTTTTGGTCGGTCTGTGTGTTCGTTTTTGTGGGGCTTAAGTTTGTTATAGTAAAATACTCATCGGTTTTGTTTAATTTGAAAGGAGTGGAACCGCTGCATCTGATTGCTTTTTTCCGCTTTGCATTAGTGTTTTCTGTTGTAGGAGGCGGAGTCATTTTGGTGTATATTTTTGGGGGACTTTCGGCTGACATTTCTGCTTTGTTTGACGGCTATAGCATGCCTTTAATCCTAGTCTTTGTGGTTTTATTGTCTATTTACATCACTATTTTGAGGAAGTCGAATTACGATAAATTACATTTATTTTCTTACCTTTGTGTTTGTGAATTGATTCCGATGTTAGTCGGGGTTAAATTATTTTTGGATTATTAATGATTCCCATAACTAGTTTTGATTATGACGAGATCGAAGGATCAATTAAAGCCAGTAAGAAGTATATTAGTTTCACAGCCAAAACCAAAGACGGACAAATCACCTTATTTTACTCTAGCAGAAAAGTATAATCTGAAAGTGGATTTCAGACCATTTATACAGATTGAGCCGGTGGAAGCGAAGGAGTTCAGAAAGCAGAAAATTGATGTTTTGGATCATACGGCAGTGATTTTCACTAGTCGCAATGCGGTTGATCATTTTTTTAAATTGTGTACGGAGCTGAAGCTGGAGATGCCTGCGGATATGAAGTATTTCTGCATTTCGGAGCAAACAGCCAACTATTTGCAGAAGTATATAGTAATTCGCAAGAGAAAGATTTTTACCGGGCAGCGAACAGCTACAGATCTTATTGAGATTTTGAAAAAACACAAGAAAGAGAAATATATCTTCCCTTGTTCAAACATTCGCAAGGATGATATTCCCAACTTTCTTGAACAAAACGGTTATGTATACACCGAGGCGGTAATCTACAAAACAGTTGCCAGTGATCTTTCGGATTTGAGCAATGTTAATTATGACGTGATTGCGTTTTTCAGCCCTTCGGGAATTAATTCGCTGTTTGTGAATTTCGAGAATTTCAAACAAAATGAAACGCGAATAGCCGCATTTGGACCGACAACTGCCAAAGCTGTCCGGGAGGCTGGTCTTGAATTGGATATAGAAGCGCCGCTTCCGAATGCGCCTTCCATGACAGGTGCGTTGGAATTATACATAAAAAAAGCGAATAACTTACAGTGATTTCTGCTTTTGGCATCAAATGGTGTTAAACTATTTACAAAGAATAGTCGTTTTTTATTTTTGAAGTAATTTATTATATTTAGCTTTCAGCTGTATGATTCACTTTTTTATGAAACGGCTATTTGTTATTTTTTTAATATTCTTTGTTCTCTTATTTTTTGAGAAGCCCGCAATAGCTCAGCAGGATGTGAAGTTTTCGCACTACATGTTCAGTACAATGTCTTATAACCCTGGATACACAGGAGTTGAGGGGTTTACAAAACTGACGCTCATGTACCGCTCGAATTGGTCGGGTTATCGTTCGGACTATGACGGACGCGTGCATCAGGGCGGCTCGTATTTTTCGCTTAACGCGCCTTTGCTCAGAGCAAACAGCGGTGCGGGGTTTTATGTGCTGAACGATCAGGTTGGTTTTTTGAATACCCTTGAACTGCAGGGGTCTTATGCATATCACCTGAAGGTGAAAGATTACAAGGTGAGTTTTGGTCTTCAGCTGGGCATTGTCACCAAGTCTTTTGACAAGTCGAAGTATAAAGTGATACATCCAGGAGAGCCGTTGCTTAAGAGCGGCGAGTCTCAGACGCGTCCGGATATGTCTGCGGGTTTGTATTTGCAGGGAGAAAAACTTTTTGCAGGGTTGAGCTACAGGCATTTGCTTGACACTGAATTTGATTGGGGCCTAAATGGTTTTGACAGCAAGCTTGTGCCCCAGTATTTTTTGATAGGAGGGTATCACATCACATTTATGTATGATTTTGTATTGACTCCCTCTTTTTACTTTACAACCGATTTAGATCATTACACATTCAATGTTTCTGCTTTGTTGGAGTATAAACAGCAAATGTGGGGAGGGGTGGCATACCGTGACAGCGAAGGGGTTTCGCTGTTGGTGGGCTATTCTTTCTTGAAGGATAAATCTTTGAAATTCGGTTATTCTTTAGACTATGTATTTTTTGGTCAAAACGCAAAGGCACCTACTTCTCATGAGTTGATGCTTAGTTATAAACTGCCAATGGGAACGGCTAAAAACAAAAAAATTATCCGTACTCCTAGGTTCAGGCTGAACTAAAAAATCTCCTTTTATTTTTTAGAATGTACTGAAATTTAAATACTTTGCGTTTAGCTTTTTTGAAATATTTTTTTTGAAAACAAGTTAGGTATAGAATAAATTAAGAGAATTATGATTAAGGTTTTTTCCAAGTTTAGGCATATGTGCCTGATCGGAGGCCTCGCTTTGCTGATGCAGGGTTGCGGTCTTTTCGGCGGAGGGAATTACGACGACAAGGGGAACCTTGTCGGAGTGCCTAACCGTGAAGGTTGGGAAGCCAAGACACCTTTTGGAATGGTGGAAATTCCTGCTGGAACTTTTCATATGGGACAGGCCGACGAAGACGTAGCTTTTACTCAAAGCAACTTCAATAAGCAGGTTACTATTAACCAGTTTTATATGGATGATTCCGAGATCACAAACAATGAATACCGGCAGTACATTCATGTGCTTTTGGAAGATTCAGTGAGTGATTTGGGAGAAGAGCTGATCTACGAACGATATTATCCGGATACAGCTTCATGGAATACTGACTTCTCGCACCACTTGGGCGATCCAATGGTGGCTTATTATTTCTCGCATCCGGGATACGATGATTATCCGGTCGTAGGAGTTAGCTGGGAAGCCGCGAAGCATTTTGCGAAGTGGCGCTCAAATCACATGAATCAGTACCGGGAAGCTCAGGGCGAGTTCAGAATGCCGGATTTCCGACTTCCTTCCGAAGCTGAGTGGGAATATGCTGCGCGGGGAGGACGAGACATGGCTATGTATCCTTGGGGAGGTCCTTATACGCGAAATGCTGCGGGATGTCTTTCAGCGAATTTCAAATCGGGCCGCGGGAATTATTATGACGACGGTTTCTCTTATACGGCCCCAGTGTATACCTTCCTTCCAAATGAGTTTGGCATCTATGACATGGCTGGAAACGTGGCAGAATGGTGCGAAGATGCTTACAATCCAGCGGCTGTACCGCTGGTATGGGATTTGAACCCTAAATTTTTTGATGATGATCAGCCTAAAAAAGTGGTGAGGGGCGGAAGTTGGAAAGACGTCGCTTACTATTTGCAGACAGGCACACGGACATTTGAATTTAAAGACTCGACTAGGTCCTATATAGGATTTCGTTGCGTGATGGATTATCTGGGTAGTCCGTACTAATTTTTTTATTTTCCATTTCAAAGTAATTCTCAAACAAAATAAATTAGAAAAATGAGCAAGAATAAAGGTGGCTTTTTAGCGTGGTTTTTTGAGAAAGTAGCTCCTGTAGCTACGGGAATAGGAGCGGCAGTGGTAATCCTGGGAGCCTTGTTTAAATTGCAGCATTATCCCGGAGCCAGTGAAATGCTAAATATCGGTATGGGTACTGAGGCCTTTCTGTTTTTGATGCTGGCTTTTCAGCCTCAGCATAAAGAGCCTAACTGGGCCAAGGTTTACCCGGAATTGGACGAGGGATTAGGTGTCGCTACGCCTGTAAAAAGAAAGTCCAACCAGCCTTCTGCGGCTCAGCATCTTGACAATACGCTGGAACAGGCAAAAATCGGAAATGAGTTAATTGACAGTCTTGGCAACGGCATTAAAAATCTGTCACAGTCTGTGAATAAAATGTCGTCTCTGGGCGATGCTTTTGGTGCCACTCAAGCTTACACTGAGAATGTAAAGCGTGCTTCTAATTCGATGAGCGAAATGAATAAGTCGTTTGGAGCGACTCTTGGAGCAATGAATCAGTCGGCGCAGGCTTCGCAGAAAGTAATTGCAGACATGGCCTCAACTACTAAGAATATTATGTCGCAGATGGCGCAAACATCAAAAGCAGCGACAGAGCATTTGGCTTCGGCGGCCAATGACGCCGGACATTACCACAATGAGTTGCGAAATGTCACCAAGAATTTGGGTGCGCTTAACGCGCTTTATCAGGCGGAAATGAAAGATTCCAACAATCATGTGAAGGCCATGAACCAGTTCTACGGAAACATGTCGACTGCTATGTCCAATATGCAGGCAGCCGCGCAGCAGAGCCAGCAGTTCCAGGGCGAATTGAATAAATTGACAAGCAACCTGAGCTCATTGAATAAGGTATATGGAAGTATGTTAACAGCCATGAGAGGCTAATTTTTATTTACATTTAAATTAGAGAGAAAATGGCTGGAGGAAAAGAGACCCCGCGGCAGAAATTAATTAACCTGATGTACTTGGTGCTCCTGGCGCTTTTGGCGTTACAGGTGTCCAGTTCGGTTTTGGATAAATTCTGGACGCTGAACGTTAGTTTGGAAGGGGCTAAAAACGATACAGAACAGGCGAATATTCAGAAGATTAAAAGCATCAGCAAAGCAGTAGAAGATGCTGGAAGGCGTGCGAACGACGTTGCAGTACTGGAAAAAGCGAAGAAAATCAGAAAATTGACCGACAAAGCGCTGTCTGAGCTGGAAGCGATGAAGATTCGGTTGGTGGAAATCACTGGGGGAACAGAAAATAACGTTCCTGTAGGGATGAAGGATGAGGACAAAGTGGCTGAATACATGATCTTGAACAAGAACGGGTCGAAGTTGAAAACCATTTTGAATACGTATAACACGCAGCTTATCAAGTTGGTTAATGACAAGAGCTTTGCTCCGCATGCTATTGCAATAGAGCCGAAGAATGATCCTAGAATTCTTGATAAAAAACAGAAGAAAAAGAATTTCTCGGTGTATAATTTTGCTAATACGCCTCTGATTGCCGCCTTGCCTACGCTGAGCCAGTTTGAGACCGAGATAATAAACCGTGAAGCGGATGCCTTGAAAAGTTTGGCCGATCAGGTGGGAGCTGAAGATCTTGCTTTCGACCAGATTAAGTTGATAGCCAACGCAGAATCGAGGGTAGTGGCAGCGGGGACTAAATATAAAGCGGATCTTATCGTGGCGGCTTCATCTTCTGCACTTACGCCTGCAATGACAGTTGACGGCCGAAAAATTTCAGTTGACGGAAGCTCGAAGTTCGGCCAGGTAGAGTTTACTGCTTCGGCAGGAAAATACGATAAAGAAGGACGCGCTCAGAAATCCTATAAGGCTAAAGTAGTGCTGGATCAGGGAGGAGTTAGGAAGGTTATAGAAGAAGTAATTCCTTATACGGTTGTAAAACCCGTCATGCAGATTCAGTCGGCTTCTGTGAACGCATTGTACCTGAACTGTGGAAATGAAATTGTGGTGAATGTTCCAGCCTTGGGAACGGCTTATAATCCGTCTTTCAGCGGGTCCGGTGCTCGTTTTGTCCCGGGAGCCAAGAAAGGAATGGTGACTATCGTTCCGAATGGCAAGAAGGTGCTCTTGAATGTGTCAAGCAGCGGCAACAGAATCGGTTCACAGAAATTCGGTGTTCGCAAGGTGCCTAAGCCTGATATTGTTCCTATGAACCGCGGAACCAAGCGTCCGATTGACCAGAAAAGAGGATTCTCGAAATCGCTTCCTACTTCGCTTATTGTAAAAGCCGAAGCGGATGAAAGTTTTAAGCAGTTTTTGCCGAAAGACGCCCGTTACAAAGTTCTTGATATGGATGTAACTTTGGCCAGAAACAACAGACCGAAACCGGGAGGGCGCTTGAAGATAAGAAAGAAAACAAATCAGGTAAGAACTTCGGGTACGCTTGTGAATTTAGGAAAACTTAGGCAGCTTTCGAAAACAGGCGATTTGTTGTTGATTGAAGTGAAGAAAGTGGTTCGTGTAAACTATAAAAACGAAGTAGAGGAAGTGAATTTGCCTCAGTCTTTTTTCACTTTCCCAGTCAATTAATAGAGCAAGTTAAGAGCAACTAAAAAAATATGTATTATGAAGTCGACTAAATTTCTTGGGATATTTACGCTTCTGTTTGTAGTGCTGTTCGCGCTTTCCGGCGAATCCTTTGCCCAGGAGAACAGTGATACATATAACCCGAATTCTGTTTATCCTATCAGCAAGTACGATCAGCTCTTTAAGAAAAGAGTCTGGAGAAAGATGGATCTTAGGGAAAAGATAAATCGTCCGTATCTGTCCAAAAATATGGAGATCACTCGTTTTATTATCGATCGTGTGCTGGATGGCAGCTTGGTGCCATATGCCAATGACTCTTGCGAAACGGAACTGACTTTAGCTGATTTTAAGGAAAGAATTGCGCTTCCCACCTTTGAAGAGGAAGAAGAGGATTTTCCGGAAGAAGGAGAGGAAGAGATAATAGACGAAGAGCCTGTGGATGAAGTGGGCGATTATCTTCCGAATCAGTTCAGTGTACTGGAGATAGTGGAAGACGTGATTTTTGACAGAAAGCGCTCACGTATGTACTTTGATATTCAGTCGATTGGTATGTGGCTTCCGGCTCGAGAAAAAGTGGACGGAGACAATCCGCTTGATGAAGACATTGCCTATTTTAAGTACAAGGATTTAGAAAACCTGTTTAGGCAAAATCCGGATGAAGCCATTTGGTTCAATCGTTACAATACTTCGGAGCATAAGAATTATGCAGATGCTTTCCTGTTGAGAATGTTTCATGCACGCATCACTAAGGTTGAAAATCCGGATGATGAATCTATTGATGAAATCTACGAGGATCCCAAAAGAGCTTTGTATGCTAGTCAGGAGGCTGAATTTAAGCTGATGGAAATGGAGCACAATCTGTGGGAGTATTAATATCTGTATAAGGCGAGTCAACATTTTAAAAGTTAGAAATTTAAGACACAAATATATAAAGCAACCTTCGGGTTGCTTTATGCTTTTAGAAGTGTTGCTGTGTGTTGAATTTCTATACAGAGAGAATTAAATGACAAGATTAGCTTTTTGATAAAAACACCCCAAAATCTCCAGGAGACGGCGATGTTTTGGGTGTTTCTTTTTTATAAAAATTGTTAGCCTACACTATTTGGTTTCTGAAGAAGAATTTTATGTCCTTAAGAAAATACACAAATCTTTTTTTAGGAGATTTATCTCTGTATTCAGGAAGAATTACCTTTTGAATGGCATGTCCTTTTAGCCGAATCCAGATTCGAGACGATCTTCCTTCTACAGCGTCAATGATTGAACCTATGTCAAGCAGATGGGTCTCAACGTTCATGTCCCAGAGTCTTTTCGCGATGATGTTGGATGAGCTGCCAACGGACGGAATGATTACTTCTGCTTTGTGAGCGTTTTCTTCAATTTTCGGCCACCATTCGTCAATTTGCTCGAAAGCGTGCTTCAGCGGAGTAGGCACGTAATAGTCAATTTTTCCGTAAAGCTTTTCGGCGTGTTCTTTGGAAACGCCGCCGATAAACATCTTTTTCTTTGGCCTGACATATTTTTCCAGAAAGTTGTAGACTTTCCGGGGTTTGAAGATGGTGAGGACTTGGAAAAAAAGCGGATTTTTGTACGCTTTGTTTTTGCTGAGAGCTTGTTTTGTGTGTTTGTCTTCGGTGAGAAATTTTTTCATTTGGCTTTCCCATTTGTGAAAGTGATAAATTCCTTTCCCCCAGTAAGGCTCCAGCGGAAAATTGAACGGGAGCGCTTCTATGTACAGTGGATCGTCTACTCCGAAA
>JAKSBZ010000293.1 GCA_022360875.1 Cytophagales bacterium
AAACTAGGCAAAAAGCTGTTCTCTCCTAAAATAAAATTTATCGTTGAATATTCCAGGAACCTGCCAATGGATGGCAAAGGTATCGGTCACCGCCCTAACCCCACGGTCCCCATTCCCGTTCCCCCCAAAAAGGCCAGGGGAAAAAAAGTCGAGGTTAAGGAAAAAGGAGGCAAGAACGTCTTAAAAGTCAAAAAGACACATACCGCCAAGGTTATTCCCGAACCAGCCGCCAGCTCATTCTCATCGAAACGAAAGCATAAAGTTAAGCTGCTCAATGAGCAGTTTAACTTTGATACCCTTTGCCGAAAGATCAAGCAGAGTTCAAACAAAGCTCAGATTCTGCTGCTCTATTTCGGTGCACTGGATAGCGGGCTAACCGATGCAGAACAGCAGACTCTGAATCAGCTGATGATGGAAAAAAGTCCGACTGTTATCGCAGCTTTATACCTGGAGCAGCTTTATCAGCAAGGCTGCCTGCCCGAACAGCTCCTGATCCTGTGTTCACTGGAAACCCTGCAGAAAAAGCAGTCTCAGTTAAAGTCCCTTGCTGGCAGAATGCAGCCATTTATTGACTGTTCATCTGTTCATGCCGCTCTCCAGAAAATTATGCCCCTGGAAATCTTATCGGGGGAACTTGAGTACAGTCTGGAACAGGCTCTGGATGTTGCTGAACAGGGTGGGGAAGAGTTCGACTGTTTTCTGGCAGGGAACCAGAACCTGCTTCTATTCGCTGAATTGCTACTCACACGAGCTGCCCTGGGAGTACCGGAAAACGATGTGACTAATTTCAGGATTCTGGCGCAGTTAAAGCAAAAATCAGCCAGCAAGGTGGCTGAGATTCTATGCAAAAATTTAATGTCTGATAATAAGCAATATGAGGGTCTGAAAAAACTGCAGGTGCTCGCTGAAAAAACAGAATCTCAATTACACAAATATCTTACTCAGAAGAAAAATCAGGGCCTGATCAGAAAAGTTTTTGGTTACGATATGAATCCCGCATTTCTTCAACATTATCTTTCTACGGACATCCTGAAAAATGAGCTCCAGTTGTACTGTGAACTCTATTAAGGAAGTATGAGAAGTATAAATAGGGCTCAGTTTCATACTTGGTAGATCTTTTCAGCCAATTTCTTA
>JAKSBZ010000078.1 GCA_022360875.1 Cytophagales bacterium
ATGGGCGCCGACGCCGTGGTCGGAACCACGCAGCGCTTCGGCGTGCCTATGGGATTCGGCGGTCCTCATGCCGGATATTTCGCCGCCCGAGATGCTTACAAACGCCAGATTCCGGGACGGATCATCGGGGTGTCGCTGGACGTCCACGGCAACAAAGCCTACCGCATGGCGCTGCAGACTCGCGAACAGCACATCAAGCGCGAAAAAGCCACCTCCAATATCTGCACGGCTCAGGTGCTGCTTGCCGTAATGGCAGGCATGTACGCGACATACCACGGGCCGAAAGGCCTGAAGCAAATCGCTTTGAGAACGCACGGGCTTGCCAAAGTGCTGAACAACGGCTTAGAAGCGCTGGGATTTGCTCAGCTGAACAAGGTATTCTTTGACACGCTGAAAATCGAAGTTACAAAGGAACAGAAAGAAAAGATTCGCGCGATTTCGGAGAAAAACCAGATCAATTTCCGCTATTTTGATTCGGAGCATATCGGCATTTCTCTCGACGAAACAGCCGGCACAGCCGATGTCAAGGCAATTCTCGACATTTTTGCAGAAACCGCAGGCAAAGCCGCCAATTTTGAGGCCGCTTCAAAAAACATTACCCTTGACTTGCCGAAAGAACTGGCCAGAACCTCAGAATACCTTACACACGAGGCGTTCAACAGCTGCCACTCGGAGCACGAGCTGCTTCGCTACATGAAGCAGCTGGAAAACAAAGACCTTTCACTGGTGCACTCTATGATTTCGCTGGGCTCCTGCACCATGAAGCTGAACGCAACAACGGAAATGCTGCCGATCACCTGGCCGGAGCTGTGCAGCCTGCATCCTTTTGTTCCCGCCGAGCAGGCGCTGGGCTATCACGAAATCTTCAAAAACCTGGAAGCCTGGCTTTCGGAAATCACAGGCTTTGCCGGCACTTCCCTGCAGCCCAACTCCGGAGCAAACGGCGAATACGCCGGTCTGATGGTGATACGCGCATATCAGCAGGACCAGGGCGAAGGACACCGCAACGTGGCGATCATTCCAACATCCGCGCACGGCACCAACCCGGCTTCCGCTGTCATGGCGGGAATGAAAGTCGTGCTGGTGAACTGCGATGAAAAAGGAAATATTGACGTAAAGGACCTGAGGGAAAAAGCCGAACAGCACAAAGAAAACCTTTCCTGCCTGATGGTTACTTACCCGAGCACGCACGGCGTTTTCGAAGAAAGCATCATGGAAATTTGCGGCATTATTCACGCCAGCGGCGGACAGGTTTATATGGACGGCGCAAACATGAACGCCCAGGTTGGCCTAACCTCTCCGGGATTCATCGGCGCTGACGTCTGCCACCTGAACCTGCACAAAACGTTCTGCATTCCTCACGGCGGCGGCGGACCGGGCGTGGGACCGATCGGCGTGGCGAAGCACCTGGTGCCTTTCCTGCCGGGCAACCCGGTTGTCAAAGAAGCGGGAGGCGAAAAAGCCATTACGGCAGTTTCGGCCGCGCCGTGGGGCAGCGCCGACATCATGGCCATCACTTACGCTTACATTTCGATGATGGGCGAAAACGGGCTAAAGGAAGCAACTCAGCTGGCAATCACCAAAGCCAACTACATCAAAAGCAGGCTAAGCAAACACTATTCGATTCTCTACACCGGCGCCGGCGGCCACTGCGCGCATGAAATGATTGTGGATTTCCGCGAATTCAAATCGATCGGCATCGAGGTGGAAGACATTGCCAAGCGGCTGATGGATTACGGTTTCCATGCACCGACGGTTTCTTTTCCGGTGCCGGGAACGCTGATGATCGAGCCTACGGAGTCGGAGTCGGTGGAAGAGCTGGACCGCTTCTGTGATGCGCTGATCGCCATACGGAAAGAAATTCAGGCTGTGGCCAGCGGCGCGGCGGACGCCCGGGACAATGTACTTAAAAACGCGCCGCATACGGCGAGTTTTGTTGCTTCGGACGACTGGCGCAAACCGTATTCGCGTGAGCAAGCAGCCTATCCGCTGCCGTATTTGCAGGCCAGCAAATTCTGGCCTTCCGTTGGGCGCGTCGACAATGCTTACGGCGACCGCAACCTGCACTGCCGGTGCATCGCCGCAGAAGCGTATGCAGAAGAAGAAATAGGAATCTGAAAAAGCCGCCAATCAAAATTTCGCAAAGCGCTGCTTTGTGATTTTTAGAACATTCTGTCTTCGAAAATAAGGAAACCTTATCAATCGAGCCTTGCATGAATTTACTTTACAAAAAACCCGGCTATCAATACCAGCCGGGTTTTTCTTTAAAAGCTTTTAAAAAAACAGTATCCGCAAACCGCATTTTGGAATAACTACTCGCACTCCACTTTTTTAAACTCTTCGAAAGTGTAGCTCAATCCGTCTTTCAATCCCAAAACCAAAAAATTATAAGGATCGGTTGTGTCAAAATCCGCATTGTAGGGCTGCCTGAAGCAAACTGGAAACGGACAAGCTGAAGCTAAATTGGGACACCAAGACAGCCATAAAGTCTTACCAAAGAAAATGTGTTCCGAAAAACCGCTAATTGAGTGCAGCGCATCATTGTGAGAGATAATAAGAGTATGAATTTTACGAAGATTCTTAAATCCCTGAATTTCCTCAAGCGATGAATTGTCCGATATGTAGATTTGCTCTTCAACGCGTTCCAACTTTTGAAACCCATTAATAATACGCAGCGAGTAACATGAGGAAATATATATCCGATTAATTGTCTTAAGACTTCCAAAACCACCCAATTCTTTGATTTGCGGATTTTGAAACTCCAATTCGCCAGAACCTATCCTTTCCAATGCATCAAAACCCGTCAAGCTTTCAATATCAACAATAATAATTTTCTCTACTTCTTTCAGCCCGTTGAATCCTGAGACCTTTCCCGGCCCTAACAAGACAAGTTCATCCAAATAAACCAGTGACCTCAATGCATCGTCGCCAAAATTTTCTCCATAATAAAAAAATGGCTCATCCATATAAATATGAGTGAATTCATAATCTTCAAGAATCTCCGCTCCTTCTTTGTTTAACATGAGCTCATTTATGAACCTGCCTGAGCCACTATATACATGCTTCACCTCATTATTGAGAATAATATTAACCGAATTATTTGAATGCGGATAATTAAACTCATTAATATGGCCCAAATTGCAGCTGAAGCTCTGCTCGGCATATCCCTTCGCCCTCACCCTAAGGCGAATCATCCAATCCTGAGGCTCGCGGTCTTCAGTACGGACTCCGAAAAGAAAGCGTTCTATGCCGAAAGATATGCTGTCTTTGCTAAAAATCGCAGCGCCGTTGTCAAGCCACTCTATTTCCAAGTCATACAGCCCGTTGCCCGAAGAAGTTGGATGCTGCGGCCTTACACCCAAAGTAAAACTCACCAGCTCCATAATTCCTGCAGTTATGTCGCTGTAGCCATAAGTTTTCAGCGGCAGATCGTATCGCGGAATGACTTCGATGAACAACGGCGGCGAATTCTCTTCAGAAACCTTGAAGCTAACCGGAAGGACATGGTCCACGATTTCCAAAATCGCCGAATCGGCCTCTTCAGTCGGACAGAGATAGAGAATCTCCCCGGTTTCATCAGTCAGCTCAAATTTTTCGATTTCGTAGTCACCCACAGGAAGGATAACCGGGTCAATTGAAAACTCTTTGTTTCCATAAAAATCATAAGTTACTCTGGACTCGATAGCTCTTGGATAGGCCTTTAGCTCCATTCTGAGCTTTCTTACCTTATGCGGTTTAGCTTCCCATTGGGTTCTTGCATTGCCTAGCGATTGCTGCAATTCCTTTACATCCAGCGCAAAGTTTACTTTGCCTACTTTGGGCTCGCTGTCTTCACCCAAGTCCGTACATCCGGCGAATAGAATAATCAACACCGGAACCCACCACCAGCCGTAGCGGGAAAACCATTTTCTTGTCATGTTGATTTTGGTTGAAAGTTGGAGAATAATTGATTACGCGCGAAAAAACGGCCCAGCTGGCTCAAAGAAAATGCTTTGAATCAGCAAGACGCATTTATCCATTAGTTCTCCTTTGGGCCTGAACAGCCCGGATAAAGCCGCGTCTTGTAATAACTGGCTTCACATTGAAGGAAATGAAGGGAAATCGAAAACAAACAGAAAAGAAAAAGTACTGAAAAATTGCTTGCTCCCTAGCAAGTGTACTTTTGAATTAGGCTAAATTAAAAGAATATCAACCGTTAAACCTCCGCCGGCATCACCGGACTGTCTTTGGTTTTAGCAACTACGTTTCGCAGCGTTTCCGAATCTCTAACAACCACCGTTTCGCAGATCTTATCGTGCGTTGTCTGGTGGTTTTTGTCCCAGAAGACCTGCAGAAATCCAAGCCCCAGAAGGGACGCCGATGAAACGTAACCCGTTACGCGCTCCAGACTGTTCCAGATGCTAAGCCGCTTGCCGTTGAGCTTCATTACGCGAATCTTAAGCAGCCGCTTGGCCGGCGTTTGTCCCTGAAAGTACCAGGTAAAAAAGATAAAGTAAACCAGCCCCAGAAAAGTATTGAAAAAAACACCGATTCCTTCGTTGAACGTTCCGATAAATCCGCTGTCCAAAACGCTGAGTCCCCATATCTGATCATTATCCGTCGCGAGAGAAAAGCTCACCCAAAGCGACGAGGCCAGAAAAAGCAGCACCAGTACGAAGCCGGCATGAACCAGAACGTGGGAATAAAGCCGCAGGAATTTCCGCAAACGCACCTGATTGCGCTCATGCATATCCAGCCGGTCGGCCCGCTGTTCCACTTTATGCACTTTCCCGTTCACCCACGCCCGCCGTCTTTTCCACGAAAACATGTGCCTGTATTTCCGATTGAGCAACAGCAAAAGCACCACAATCCAAAAAAAGACATTCACATACATATTGATCAAATACACAATTCCGAAATCTAAAACGAAACTTAGCCCTCTGCTTCCGAAAGAGGCCAAATGAGCTCCCTGCAGCGCTTCATGTATTTTGTGATGATCCAGATTGAATTGCCTTTTCTTCATTTTTAATTTAAATTAAAAACACTAATATATATGATTTTGAATTTAAAAATCACTATTGACGCATTCAAAAATAATCAAATATTTTCTTTACCACACAAAAAATCCGAACGCCAAAATTCCAAAGTCATTTTCCGGAAAAGAGCAAAAAAAAGAGACTGCCGCAGCGTCTCTTTTTTATGCAAATAAAATGTCTTCTTAAATTACTCCCAGCTCTTTGCCTACTTCCGTAAACGCCTGAATGGCATTGTCAAGATGCTCGCGGGTATGAACGGCCGAAATCTGCACGCGAATGCGGGCCTGACCCTGCGGCACAACCGGATAGTAAAAACCAATCACATAGATTCCCTTCTCCAGCATTTTCTCGGCGAATTCCTGAGACAGCTTGGCGTCGTAAAGCATCACCGGACAGATCGGGTGAGTGCCCGGCTTAATGTCAAAGCCAGCCGCTGTCATCTTCTCGCGGAAGTACTTGGTGTTTTCCTCCAAGCGGTCACGCAGCTCGGTAGTCTCCGAAAGCATCTCCAATACCTTTATCGACGCGCCCACAATAGACGGCGCCAAAGTATTCGAAAACAGATACGGACGCGAGCGCTGGCGCAGCATGTCTACGATTTCTTTTTTCCCTGAAGTAAAACCGCCCGACGCACCGCCAAGCGCCTTGCCCAGCGTACTGGTGATAATATCGATGCGGTCTTCCACGCCGTAATATTCGTGCACTCCGCGGCCGGTTTTGCCCATGAATCCGCTTGAGTGGCTTTCGTCAATCATTACAAGCGCACCGTATTTGTCTGCCAGGTCGCAGATTTTGTCCAGCTGCGCAATTGTGCCGTCCATAGAGAACACCGAGTCGGTAACGATGATTTTCTGCTTGGCTCCCGCCTCGCCGGCCGCGATCAGCTGCTTCTCCAGATCCGCCATGTCGTTGTGCAGGTAACGGTAGCGCATCGATTTGCACAGACGCACGCCGTCGATGATAGACGCGTGGTTCAGCTGGTCAGAAATAATTGCGTCTTCTTTGCCAAGAAGGGGCTCGAACACGCCGCCGTTGGCGTCGAAAGCCGCAGCATAAAGAATTGTGTCTTCTGTTTTTAAAAACTCGGAGATCTTCTCCTCCGGTTTTTTGTGAATATCCAGCGTGCCGCAGATAAAGCGCACCGACGACATGCCGTAGCCATGCGTGTCCAGCGTATCTTTAGCCGCCTGGATAACCTCCGGGTTCGACGAAAGCCCCAAATAGTTGTTGGCGCAGAAATTGACAACCTCGCTGCCGTCCGAGATTTTGATGTCCGCACCCTGCGGGCTAACGATCACGCGTTCTCTTTTGTATAGTCCCGCCTCTTTGATATTTTCTATTTCTTTTTCCAGAACGGGTTTCAAAGTCGTGTACATAGTTATACTGTCTTAGGGTTTTCGGTTAATTTTTGGCCGGACTGCCTTCTTTTTGGGAATCTCGCTTTTTTCGGCGGCCTCCGGTGCCAGTGGGTACTTCAGACGAAGGCCGTTGATATGATAAAGCTTGCGGGCCGTAAAGCTGGAAGGATGCATATGCTGGAAATCGCGTTCAAAAGATTCCCAAAGTGAAGCATCTCCTTCCCGGAAAGCTTTCGCATCTATTTTTTTTGAAAGAAGGTATTCCAAAAAGTCCATGAGCAAAAATTTATGACCAAAAATACAAAAAGCGACTCATTATCAGAGAGCTCAAACCGAAAAAAAAATTGAAGGACTTTTTCATTTTTTGTATACTTGTATATACCCAAAATCGCTTGAAATGGAGAAAATATTGGTAATTGGCGCTTTCGGACAATTAGGTTCGGAGTTAACGGATGAGTTGAGAAAAAAATTTGGCGAAACTAATGTTGTAGCTTCGGATCTTCGCAGCGACCACCCCAAAGCTTCGGAGGGAATCTTCGAACAACTGGACGTTACTGACGCCGGGCGTTTGGCCGAAATTGTGGAAAAGTACGAAATCACGCAAATTTACCATTTAGCGGCTTTGCTTTCGTCGGTCGGCGAAGGAAATCCGCAGCTGGCATGGCGCATCAACATGGACGGGCTTGTGAACGTTCTGGAAATTGCCCGTGAGAAAAAGCTGAACAAAATATACTGGCCTAGCTCTATTGCTGTCTTCGGACCTGACTCTCCCAAACAGCACACGCCGCAGTTCACTGTCATGAATCCGACAACTATCTACGGAATCAGCAAACTGGCAGGCGAGCAGCTTTGCGCGTACTACCACGCGAAATTCGGAGTAGATGTGCGCAGCATTCGCTATCCGGGCCTGATCGGCTGGAAATCCATGCCGGGCGGAGGAACCACCGACTACGCCGTGGATATTTACCACAAAGCCGTGGAGGGAGAAAATTATTCGTGTTTCCTGAACGAAGGAACAGCGCTGCCGATGATGTACATGGACGACGCCATCCGCGGCACGCTGGAGCTGATGGACGCTCCTGCCGAGCAGATCAAAGTGCGGACCAGCTACAATTTCTCAGGCATAAGCTTTGCCCCGGAAGAGATTCTGGCCTCGATCCAAAAAACAATCCCAGAGTTCAACATGAGCTATGCGCCTGACCACCGGCAGCAAATCGCCGAATCGTGGCCGCAGTCAATCGACGACTCCAAAGCGCACGAAGACTGGGGATGGAAGCCCGAGTTCGACCTGGACCGCATGTCCGAGGACATTATCACGAACCTAAAAAAAAATTTGGTTGAAGCGTTTTAAGAGCTAACCGGCCAATTTCGCACGTAGAAATTGTTAAGCCTTGGCTTCGACGGCTAATGCCGAATAGGTAAAGACAGAATTCGACACTGTCTTTACCCTGTTCACAGTTATGCACAAGGCCCTGCTAAACATTATTTATAATTTAGCGCAAGTCATCCCATCCTGCAAAACAACAGAACCAAAAAATGCTTGCCCCCAACGGTTCCATAAAGTCTCTGGCCTTCTAATCCGGCAAATAACCAATTCAATTTTTTCGCAAAAGCTATAGAAATCAGATGAAAGCATATCACATTTCGAAAACGAATAAAATTCAAGATTTAATTTTAAAAGAAACCGGAAGCCTTCCAGTTAAGACAGATGAAATTCGGGTAAAACTAAAAGCTATTGGGCTGAATCCTGTTGATTACAAAATCATCGAAGGCGCATTCAATCTTCCGGCAGGTCATATTCCCGGCGTAGACGGAGCGGGAGAAATTGTCGAAATTGGCTCTGACGTAAAAAATCTAAACTTGGGCAATCGAGTAGTTTTTCACTCAAACCTCAAGAAAGCTGGCACCTTTGCTGAAGAAATTGTTGTCCCTGCGCATGTAGTAAGCAAAATTCCCCAGTCAATTTCATACGAACAAGCCGCAAGTATTCCCTGCGCAGGATATACGGCTTATCAAGCCATCGTCCGAAAAATTCACCTTTCCTCCGAGGATGCTATTCTAATCAATGGCGGGTCTGGTGGTGTAGGCTCATTCGGAATTCAAATTGCCAAAACCATTGGCGCTAAAGTAATCTCCAGTTGTTCCGAATCTAAAATGGATTATGTAAAAAGTTTAAACTGCGACTGCGTTATCGATTATAATACAGCGAATTTGAACAGCGAGTTATTACGCTTCACCAATGAAGAAGGAGTTGACGCTGTTCTTGATGCTGTCAGCGGAAAATCTGCTAGCGAAAGCTTGCGCAATTTACGATTCAACGGGCGCATCGCTTTTATTGCAGGAGCTCCTGATTATTCTTTGATCCGCCCATTCAGCAAAGCACTTTCTTTTCATGAAATCGCTCTAGGAGGAGCCTATTTGTCCGATGACCTAAAAGCACAAAAAGATTTGGCAAAAATGGGGGATGAAATTCTCGAATTGCTCACGAAAGAAAAAATGAAATTCCCTGAAATTACGGGTTATCCTTTCGAAAAGCTTCCGGAGGCATTAATGAATTTGAAAGAAGGAAAACATCAAGGGAAAGTTGTAGTTCTTGTTGACTAATAATTCAAGCATCGATCCGGGATGCGTTCTTGCCTTTCAGCTTGATAGAATTTCGTCTGCTTAGTGGCAAAAAATTGGAACCCGTCTGATTTGGCAGCAAGCCTTCCTCAGGTCTTCAGAAGATCAATCAACATATAATTTAGTACCCCTGAAATAGACAATTTGTCCATATGTAAATTATAACACCTTTTTTGCCTCAATGCAAAGTACTTAGATTCATTAAGCCGTTCGTCCTCAACAAAGGAGAATAAAAAGGCCGGCTCATGTCTTTTCTCAAATTAATCCCTTTTGTCAGGAATCAGCTCTTGTAAAAGTTGGCAACAAACTTCAATTTTTTCAAGACCCTTCATTATGAGCTATTGAGTTTAAAAAAGGTTAAAAATTAAAAAAATACAAATGCAACAAATCAAAGGTTTAAGAAAACTTTATGATTTATTTGCAAATAAAAAAATTATCATTTAAAAAATACTAGTCAAAGATAAATAATTATAGTTAAACGACTCAACTTATATCAACTGTAGTCACTCCTCCCTGACAATTCCTTCATCTTTTTCAAGTCACCTCGTAATACATAGAAAAAGCCTGCAAGAGTAACCTGCAGGCTTTATTCTGTTTGTAATATATCCCTCAGTATCAGGAATTCGGAAGCAGTTCTTCGATTTTCTTCTCCAGTTCCTCACCGTGCAGGTTTTTTCCGGCAATCCGGCCTTCGGCATCAATAAGCACAGTATGCGGTATGCTCTGCACACCGTAAAGCTTGGCTGCTTCATTGCCCCAGCCCTTCAAGTCCGACACATGCGTCCATACCAGACCGTCTTTCTCAACTGCCTGAAGCCATTTTTCTTTATTTTCGTCAAGCGAAACGCCCAGCACCTGAAAACCCTGGTCTTTGTATTTTTTGTAAGTCGCCACCACTTTCGGATTCGCGCGGCGGCACGGACCGCACCACGAAGCCCAGAAATCGATCAACAAAGGCTTGCCGCGGAAAGAAGAAAGCTTCACGGGCTTGCCGTCCTTGTCGTTCTGCGAAAATTCCGGCGCTATTTGTCCTTCAGACAAGCTCTCCAGCAGTTTGATTCGCTCGCTGGTTTGAACGATTTTTGGATTGGAATGCAGCGAAGTGTCCATCATCGCAATCACTTTCTTCCAAAGCTTATGATTATCGCGGGTTTTTGGCTGAATAAGCTGCGCAAAAATATAAGGTGCCGCCTTGGATTTGCTGTGGGCTTTTATATAGTCAACCAATTTGTCCGCCTGTGCTTTTTCAGAAGCGTTATAGCGCTCAATAACCGCCTCAACGGCTTTGTGGTCATTGTTTTGGCTTGCCTCCCGGTATTCCGTTTCAAGCTGTTTGAGCTCCTCCGAGTTGCTTTTGGCAATGACCTTGGCTTCAGCAAGCTGGTCATTCGCGCCGCCGGCTACCTTCGCAAGCCAAAGGCTGTCAACGTGCCCCTCAACCGAAATGCTTGAATTGTCGAGCAGAAATGGGACAAACTGTCTTTTTTCCTTCGAAATCATTATGAAAAGCTCCTCAATTTTTTGAGCCTTTCCTTCAAAAGTCAATGCTCCGTCTTCCACCACGGCAGAATCGCGGTGCACAAAGCTTCGGCTCTCCCGGTCAAAAGCCGATAAATACGCTTTCGCGCCTTCCTCCACGCCTTTTAAGCGGGCCGTTACCGTGTACTGGTCCTTCGGTGTGCAGGCTCCAAGCAGAGAGGCCGCCGCCAAAGATAAGATGATCTTCTTCATTTTTTAACAGTTGTTTTCATGAGTCAGGCTGCGCGCCGGAGCCTCGTGCGAAATGCTTGGCTCATGGCCGATTCCTGTTTTTGTTTTACTAAAAAATAATTACAATCTGCATATTCTTTATTAAGAATACAAATATTAACATCCAAAACATCACTCAACAATCAGCTCGGACAATTTTAATGGAAAAGCCCCCGGTTGATTAGGCTCAAGCACTTACCATTGATAATTGAGCGACGAATGCTTACCTTTGAATGTTTTTCAAAATGCTGAGAAGTTTTTAAAGAACGAAAGTTAAACGGAAGACTAAGAACCGAAAATAAATCATGGAAAAAGAAGTCAGAGTGCGCTTTGCGCCGAGTCCCACCGGACCGCTGCACATCGGAGGCGTAAGGACCGCATTGTACAACTATCTGTTTGCCAAGCGGCATAACGGTAAATTCATTCTGAGAATAGAGGACACCGACCAAACTCGCTTTGTTGAAGGAGCCGAAGAATACATCCGCGAGTCGATGGAATGGCTGGGCATTGTGCCGGACGAGGGCCAGGGCTACGGAGGCGAATTCGGGCCTTACAAGCAGTCGGAACGCACGGAAATATACCAGAAATACGCCAAGCAGCTGATCGACGAAGGCAAAGCCTACTACGCTTTCGACACGCCGGAAGAGCTTGAGGCAATGCGCGAGCGACTGACCGAAGCTCGCGTGCTGCATCCGCAGTACAATGCGCTGACACGCAACACCATGAAAAACTCGCTTACGCTTTCCGACGAGGAAGTAAAGCAGAAAATAGAGGCTGGCGAGCCGCACGTGGTTCGTCTGAAAGTGCCGAGAAAAGAAGACATCCGGTTCAAAGACGCGGTTCGCGACTGGGTGCTGGTGAATACCGACACGCTGGACGACAAAGTGCTGATGAAATCGGACGGACTGCCGACTTACCACCTGGCCAACATCGTAGACGACCACCTCATGGAAATCACTCATGTTATCCGGGGCGAAGAATGGCTGCCTTCGGCGCCGATCCACGTGCTGCTGTACGAATACCTGGGATGGGAAGCACCGACTTTCTGCCACCTGCCGCTGCTGCTTAAACCAAACGGAAACGGCAAGCTCAGCAAGCGCGACGGCGACAAGCACGGCTATCCGGTGTTTCCGCTGGACTGGCAGGCGCCGGACTCAAAAGAAAAAAGCATGGGCTTCCGGGAGCAAGGCTATCTGCCGGATGCAATGGTGAACTTTCTGGCGCTCTTGGGATGGAATCCAGGCGACAACCGCGAAATGTTCACGCTCGAAGAGCTTGTAGAAAACTTTTCGCTCGACCGCATCATCAAAGGAGGCGCAAAATTCGACATCCAGAAAGGACAGTGGTTCAACCAGCAGTACCTGAAAAATACGACTAACCAAGAACTGGCTGTTTTCCTTCTGAAAGACTTGAACAGCAAAGGAATAGAATGCTCGCAGGAAAAAGCGGAGAAAATTTGCAATGCGCTGAAAGAGCGCGTGACTTTCCCGAATGAATTTTCGGTTAAAGGAGACTTCTTCTTTGAGGCGCCTCAGGCTTACGACGAAAAAGTCATCCGCAAGAAATGGACGCAAGAAGCCGTGGATACACTAAGAGCTTATGCTGAAGCACTTGCTGCGTTTGAAGGTGAATTTTCGGCCGAAAAAGCCAAGGAAATTCTGAATGAAGTGCTTGAAAAACTGGGCGTAAAAATCGGCCGCATCATGCAGGCGCTGCGCGTCAGCATATCGGGCTCGGGCTCAGGCGCCGACCTGATGGAAATTCTGGATATTCTAGGCAAAGAAGAAACTGCACGGAGAATCAACGACGCTATCGAGAAACTAGCCGGGCAGGTAAAAGCATAAGCCCGCCAACAGAATTTACTGAAAAAGGAGCGGCCTGCGGGCTGGCTCCTTTTTTTTGTGCAAAATACACGCTGATTCTAAGCAAGATCCATCGCCTTTCCCTCAGCAAGGCAATAGGCAATCGGGCAGACAACATACTGATAAATGGCGTAGTAATGACAAATGCTGCCGGCAATTACAAACAAATGCCAGATTGCATGGGCGTAAGGCAGCCTCCGCCAGAGAAAAAATACAATGCCAAACACATAGAAACCTCCCCCCGCCAGCACCCAATACAAAGCGTCCAGCGGAAGACTGTTCAAAAAATATTCGGCGGGCAGCACAGTCCCGAAACTCATAAGCAGATAGAATATCAGCGAAATCCACGGATATTTTCCGATAAACTTCAGCTTGTAAACAATGCCCAGAAAAACCATTGTCCAGATCAGTCCGGTGGCAATCCAGCTGAGCGCCCCCTTCAGCACAATCATGGAAAAAGGCGTGTATGTGCCCGCAATAAGCCCGTAGATGGCAATGTGGTCGACAACTCGCAGTATTTTTTTCTTCCTGGGCTCGTGAGTGCTGTGGTAAAAGGTAGAAGCAGAATACAGAAGAATAAGACTCAGGCCAAAAACAATAACACTCAGCCAGTGGCTGAACTCCGGCAAGTTCCTTGATTTGTAGATAAGAAATACGGCTCCTGCTATGCTCAGAATCATCCCGATTCCGTGTGTAACCGAATTGGCAAGCTCTTCCTGATAATACTGCTGGCTGCGTATTTTTTTACCCATAAACCTGAAGACTGAATGCAATGAGAATTATTATTTTAAATCCTGTCACAGGCATTTGTTCAAAAGAAAAGGAAGACTGAAGGGAAAATCCCCTCAAAACATTGACCGTTTCAGGAATCGAAACTAACTTCCCGTTTTCGGGTGATTTATGGTTAATTACAAAGACTCGTTTTTTTTACTGAACAGACGAATAAAAAGATTTTATCTGGCGCTGGGCAGCATTCTTTTCAGTATTGGCGGCGGAGCGCTGTTCTACGTACAGCACGAGGGCTACAGCTGGACAAATGCCTTTTACATGGCCATCATCACTTTGTCGACCACTGGCTTCATGGAAGTTATGCCGCTGAGCGAAACGGGCAGGATTTTCACTTCTGTTTATATCCTTGTCAATTTGGGACTGATTGCCTTTGGAGTGACAACGCTTACGGCTTACTTTTTTGAAGGAGAACTACGAAACATCTTTAAACGCATCATGAAAGGACGCGAAGTGCAAAAACTGAAAAACCACGTGATCATTTGCGGCTACGGCCGGAACGGATCTCAGGTCTGTGAAGAATTCCTTGCCGCCGGTCAGGACTTCATCGTTATCGAAAAAGACCCGGAAGTTATAAAAACCATTCCAGACCACCCGAAATACAACTCAATACAGGGAGACGCCTCGCTCGACGAAATTCTGCGGCTCGCCCGTGTTGAATATGCCAAAGCCATTATCACCACGCTGCCCAAAGACGCGGACAACGTATTCATTAGCCTGACAGTAAGAGAGCTTAATCCTAAAGTGCAGGTGATCGCGCGCTCAAACGAGCCGCATTCCGAGAAAAAGCTCAGAATAGCCGGCGCCTCACAGGTTGTCCGCCCCGATGCCCTCGGCGGTTCCTACATGGCCCATTTAGTTATCCGTCCGGTTGTAATCGAATTTCTGGAACTGCTCAACGGACTTGACGCCCATAGCAACCTGCACCTTGAAGAATTCAGCATAACGGATTTCAAAAAGGAATTTCAAAACAAAACCATCCGGGAGCTGGACATCCGAAAGCGAACAGGTGTTACCGTACTCGGCTACAAGCATCCCGAAAGGGGGTTCCTCTTCACGCCTTCCACTTCCCTTACGCTCAACCAAGACAGTTTCCTGATTCTGCTGGGATCCGAAGACGCTATTGCCAATTTTTTCCGCCTTTTCAAAAAGTAACATTTTTTACAAACTCTACTATCCATGATACTTCATTCATTCAGCCCTGTAGTGGCTATTGAAGAACCTCTTTTCAAAGAAAAAAAGGTTCAAGTTTTTATGAAAAGAGACGACATGCTTCATCCGGATATCTCTGGCAACAAATGGCGCAAGCTAAAATACAACCTGCTTTTTGCCCGCGCGCATGGCTTCCGGAAAATTCTGACCTTCGGCGGCGCCTATTCGAATCATATCTACGCAGCCGCGGCGGCTGGGAAAGCCTTCCGCATGAAAACGGTTGGAATAATCCGCGGAGAAGCCGAATACGCCGGCAACGAAACGCTGTCTTTCGCAAAAGCCTGCGGCATGGAGCTTTTCTTTGTTAGCCGGGCAAAATACCGCGAGCGGCACAGCGAGGCGTTTCATGATGAACTGCGAGAACAGTTCGGAAAAGTGTTTATTGTGCCAGAAGGAGGCAGCAACGAACATGCACTGCAAGGAGCAAAAGAAATCGTGGAAGGCATTCCGTTTCCGTTCGATTATCTGTGCACGGCCAGCGGCACAGGCGGAACACTTGCCGGCATTTCTACAGGACTTGCTGAAGGACAGCAGGCCATCGGTTTTCCGGTGCTGAAAAACGGCGAATTCCTCAATAACGATATCAGGAAGCTGATTCCTCAAAGCGCGCAGCGGGACAACTGGAAACTTGAAACCGGCTACCATTTCGGCGGCTACGCGAAATTCAATATGCCGCTTATAGATTTTATTAATGATTTCAAACACCGCACAGGCATCCCGCTGGATCCGGTATACACAGGAAAAATGGTCTACGGCGTTTACGATCTCATCAAGAAAGATCATTTTCGTCCAGAGAGCACTATTGTTATGCTTCATACCGGAGGCCTGCAAGGCATAAGAGGATTCAATGCCCGGCACGGAAACCTGATTCTTTAGAAAACGTACCGATCCCTTTTTTACTTTCCAACAAGCATTTTCACAAACACATTAATGCCAGCTCACTATGTAAAAAACAATCTCGAATAACAAGGAAAACAAAATCAAGACATTGGAAGAGCGGAACGTATCACAAACCAGAAGCACTAAAGGAAGAAAGGATTTTTTGTTATTTTTTTAAGGACTGTGTCCGGAAAAAACTTTTCTTCCCGCCTATGGCTTCGTTACTTACAAAAAAAAGACGTTCGGCAAATCTCTTCTTTGCTCTTTTCAGGTTTTCGGTAATCAATTCTTGTCCGCTGTTCAACAAAACAAAGCTGCCGGTATGATTACAGGACGAGAACAGAAAACTGCCCTGCAAGTGAAAACCATGCAAGAGGCAAAGGCAGCCAATCTTCAAAAAAAAGGAAGAAACCTGCCGCTGGATCTTCTGAAGCTGCTTATGAGCTTCTTTGTCGTTTTCTCGCACTCCAACATGCTCCGAGACATCGACACCTTCACCCACCACATAGCGGACAACGCCTTGTTCAGAGCCACCGTCCCTTGTTTTCTTATTATCAGCGGCTATTACTTCTACAAGGTGATCGAAAGAAAAAAAATTCGTTTATGGGCAAAGCGGTTCGCGATTACCTACGGCATTTGGATGACGGTATATATATTCTTCTGGATCCCGAGAGAAGTGAACTCCGCGACAGATGTCTTTTGGATACTAAAGACCGTATTCTACGGATACTACCACTTATGGTATCTATCAGGAGCATTGTGCGCCGGTACGATGCTGTATTACCTTCAGCGAAAACTGTCGGACTTTTCACTGGTGCTCACTGGTCTGGCTCTATACTCCGCAGGCGTTTTGCTGCAGTATTCTTTTCTGTACGACTGGTTTGAGGGCTCAGCCATTCACCAGGCCGCCCAAATCGAGTCGTCTTTCCGGAACTTTCTTTTCTATGCTTTTCCGTTTTTTCTTTCAGGCTATCTGATCAAAAAGCACAATCTGGCGAATAAAATAAAAAAACAGCATCTCAGGGTTTTGCTTGCCCTAAGCCTTGTCAGCCTTTTCTGCGAAATATATTTTCATTATCTCAACACCGTAAAAACTGACGGATACATCCATATAATAAGCTACACATATGCCTGTCCGCTGGCCATTATGAGCGTGCTCGCTATGCGGATACAAACAAGCAGCCAGATTTTTGCCCGCATGTCTGCGGGCATCTATTATATACATCCGCTTTTCCTGATCCTTTTCTGGACTCAGGACAAGTTCTCAACTGTATTTGTAGGAACGGCAAGCCTGTTAATGTCTGCCCTCGGCGCTTTATTGCTTATTCAGATCAACAAAAAAGTCAAGTATCTGCTGTGATCCATTAACTTTTCTCCTCTGGATAAAACGAAATCAGCTATTGAGCAAATACTCTCTTTTCAGCATCGGACAGATTTTGTGGCGCTCGTCTTTAGTGTCTTCATATATCGCTTCCAATAGCTCGTACACTTGCACAATACCGACCTTCTCGCACCATTCAAACGGCCCGAAAGGATACCTGGTCGACAGCCTCATGGCCGTGTCGATGTCTTCGCGATCAGCAGAGCCTTCCTGCAGCGTATAGTATGCCTCGTTGATGATAGAAACCAAAATTCTAGGAATAACCATTCCCACGCGGTCTTCTACCAGAAGATACTCCGTCTGCAGCAGTTTCATCACTTCGTCCAGCCTCTTTTGGTGCGCTTTATCCAGAAGGCTTATTTCCAGCTTCGGTCGGTCAACAAAAGTTTTGATGCCGTTAAAACCTGCCAGCATGCACTCGCCTTTTCCGAATACATGAACAAGTTCAGCCAAGCTCATTTTCGGGATATTGACAAACACCATGACGTCTTTCAGCGGCAAATACTCCTGCAACGCTTCTGGATTCTCCTCAATGAGGTAATCGAAAACAACTGAGTAATCCTGAAGAGCCAGGTTGCTGAAGTCATGGTTTTCCTGAAATGTGCAATCCAGCGACGCGCCGAATTTTTTCTTGAACTCAACTTGTTCGCAAGCGGTTCCAACTACAAGAACTTTCATTTTTTTATCTTTCTTAACAAGAATCTGTTCTAAAACAATTATTTTGTTTCATCAAGTACAATTTGATAAAAAACTATCCATCATGAAAAAAACAATCATTAACACCGATAATGCCCCGGCACCCATCGGCCCCTATCATCAAGCGGTTTTAGCCGGTGACACGCTATACGTTTCAGGACAGATTCCCCTAAACCCTGAAACTAAGGAAATTGTGGGGCAGGACGGCGATATCATGGCTGAAGCTACGCAGGTTATGACAAATTTGCAAGCGGTTTTGAAAGAAGCTGGAATGGGGTTTGAGAATGTTGTAAAGTGCACCATTTTTATGACAGACATAAATGATTTTGCAACAATTAACGGCGTTTACGGAAGTTTCTTCAAAGATTGCACTCCTCCAGCACGTGAAACCATGGAGGTTAAGAAACTTCCGAAGAATGTAAACGTAGAAATATCTTGCATAGCAGTCAAACTTAATTGATGTATTTCTTCCCCAAAATAGACAAAACCATTGTATTACCCATTAGCAGAGACCAGATTGTACAGAGGCTTGACCCAAAAGTAAAGCCTTTGTACACAGAAGCAGATCAACCCTCTCAAAAGTTCATTTTTCAAGGCTTTTTGTTTCCCAACCGATTTCGGATTTTCAGAATTATCCGGCACCCCAGCAACTACCTTCCTGTTATCGTAGGCAAAATCGAATCAACCTCAATCGGCAGCATTCTTTTCCTGCGCTTTAAAATGCTTTTTGAAGCCAAAGTGTATCTGTTGCTAACAAGCCTAATGGCAATGCTTTTAGTGATTTTCTTCAGCTACATCCAAGAATATCTATACGCCATGCTGTCTTTCCTTTGCCTGGCAGGCAACTACACGCTGGTATTCCTGAATTTCAGAAGAGAAGTTCGGCTGAGCAACAAGATGCTGGATTCGGTGCTAGAAAAGGAAGCCGAAATAAAGGACAGATAGGCGCATCTCATTTCCTGAAAAAAAGGAATCAGCAAGAATAAAATAGCCTGCCCGAAGGCAAGCTATTCGCGCATGAATGCACATTGATTGAATTAGAAAAAGGACCTTCGCCTGAACCCAGCCCGATACTGAATCTTCAAGCCCTGCATGTTTGCTTTAACAGGAAATTTACAGCTTGTAAGCCAATCCCAGACTGAAACTCACCCCGCTTTTATAATTTATATACACACTGTCTTCGTAGCCGTCATACGATTCCTTGTGCTCTGAATTCAGTATGTTGTTTATTTTCAGCTTTGCCACCCAATGATCGCCGAATGACTTGGTAGAAACCCAGTTCAGCGAAGGTTTAGGCTGCAAATAAATATCAGGATTGGAAGGAGTGGAGAAATACACCAGCCGCTTGCCCGAGACATTGAAAGCCAGTGAGTTCTCCCAGTCCAAAACTTTCAGCTTGTGGGCAACTGAAAAGTTGGCGATATACGGCGCCTGCCCCATAAACGGCCGCCATTCCTTAAAATCTCTTCCCAGCTTTTTGAAGGTGTCAACCTCCGTTCTGTCCTTGTCAACCCTGGAATAAATCAGCGAACCGTTAACCGCAAGCAAAAGGTCCGAGCCGGCACTTTCCAGCACCTTCTTTCGGAACTCCACTTCAAAACCCAGCACCAAAGCATTCTCCGTATTCACCGGCGCCAGCTGCGCCACCGACCCCAAAGGCTCCAGTTTCCAGACAATCGGGTCCTTGAAAACTTTGTAATAAGCGCTCAGCGCAAACAGTTCTCCCGGATTCTGAAACAGCTCATACCTCAAATCCAGGTTGTGAATCTTGGTTCGCCGCAACGAGTCGTTGCCTGTTCGTACATCGTCATCGGGCGCGCCGAAGGAAGTAAAGGGCGAAATCTCGCGCATGTTCGGCCGGGCAATGGTAGCCGAATAGGCAAAACGAATGTTTGACTTGTCATTGAGCTTGTATACGCCGCTCAGAGCCGGCAAATAATCGCTCACGTCCACTTCCCCTCTTTTGTTGCTCTGGCTATCGCTGTCGGCATACATGTCTGTCACCTCATATCTAAGCCCTCCAATGATCTTCAGCTTCGGAAAGGGCTTTACCGCCGCCATAGCGTAGGCCGCATAAACATTTTCCTTGCCCGAATAGGAATTGCCCAGCACCGTTTCGTCGCTGTAATAGTTTCCTATTCCGTATACTTTTTTTCCCTGAAAATCTGTATACTGTCCGAGCACTCCGGCATTTCCGCTAGCCAAATAATCGTCCATAGTAACACCTTCCGCATTCAGCTTTTTGTAATTCGGGATTCCGCTGCCTCCTCCGGCAAAATTGATGCGGTAAATGGACTCCTCAAATCTTCTTCCCTTCGACGAAAAAGCGCCTCCCGCTTTCAGGATGTTTTCCGAATCGTTCCCCAGCGGCACGGTAACATCCAGCTTGGCGTTTATCTGCTTGTCCTTCAGGCTTCGGTACAGATGCGTTGGATTAAAGCCGATTTCACTGGGGCTGTACATGTACTTCGGCGACTCGCCGGCGTCATCCACCAAATAGCCGTTAAAGCGCGCATCAGGCTCGTTCTGGGAAGAGCTTACATATCCAGCGGCCCAGTCCACTTTCAGACCGTTCCATTTCTCAAAATAGTGCTTTCCTGAAATCTGGGAATTGTTGAATTCCCGTATCACCACATGGATAGTCTGCGATTCGTAGTTCAAGTTGCCGCCAATAGACGCCCAGGCTCCATTCTTTATTTCCGCTTTGCTCTCATAGTCGTGCGAGTACAGATTCATCAGAGTAATCTCATGATTAGGCGAAAGCTGATATGCCACGGTTGCTAAAGCGCCAAGCTGCACGGCTTCAATCCCTCTCGTCCACAAATAGTCTTTTTCGGCATCCATGCTCGGCTTGCCTTCCCGCGAATTGACCAGATTGTAAAGTCCGATTTTTCCGTTTTCAAAAAAAGAAAAACTCCTTGAGTAAACCGCACCGACGTTCACGCCCAAAGGGCGGCCAAACAGCTCGTACCTGTTGCCAACAGCCAAATCGAAGCCCGTGTTCATCGGCGCGTTTTTCCGAGCCGCCGTCAGAGGATTGTCAAAAGCCTTGGCCGTTTTGTTGATTGCTTTCCGCTCGTTCACATATCGCCTGTCAGCGGCGTCATCAGCAGAATTCCCTGCATTTGCCCCCAAAATATACTTGCGGTATTTTGACAAAGCGCCCGGCTTTTTCCGTGTCCCGTCATCATAGCCGAGCCAGTCGAAATCCCCTTTTGCCCCGTCAGCCAAAAAGTTGTCAATAAAACTCGACTGCGTATTGTAAGTCGCTTTAGCGCCCAAAGAAAGGTAGAATTCTTCGGGAAGCGACTTCGTTGTAATGTCCACCTTTCCTCCTGTGAAACTGCCTGGCTGATCGGGAGTAAAAGTCTTCACTGTCACCAAATTATCGATCATATCCGCCGGTATCAGATCCAGGCTTGTGCTGTTCCTGTAAGGATCAGTGCTCGGCAGCATAATGCCATTCATCTGCGTTAAGGAATATCGGTCGCCGAGTCCGCGCATCACCATGTACTTTCCGCCGTCTACCGAAGCTCCGGTAACGTACTTCATGGACTCTGCGGCATTGGATACTCCAAGCTTCTTAATTTCGTCAACCGAAATCCCGTCCTGAACAGCCAGCGCTTTTTTCTGCAAAGCAATCAGGCTCGCCTGATTATTGGATATCTGCGTCGAAGTTACAACCACAGCGTCCAGCTCGCTGAGGTCGGGAATCAGCATCACATCCAGCGCTGTATTTTCTCCCTTTTTTACGAGAACTTCCTGAACAAGCTGCTGCTTGTATGAAATGGAATTCGCCTGAACCGTGTACGTTCCAGCTTCCAGTCCTTTAATAAAAAATTTGCCGTAAATATCCGTCGCCGCTCCCTTTCCTATCGAGGGGATGTAAACTGTAGCGCCTATCAGCTCTTCCCCCGTTTCCTTGTCTGTGATTGTTCCAGATATCGTCCCTGTTTGCGCATAAAGACCAAAAGAACTAGCCAGCAGAGTGAATATCAATAATGCCTTTTTCATTTTTCAAATCAATAGTTTCAATCATTTACCTCAGAGACGCCGTCCCATTTATTGGTTGCTCTTTATGAAAATGTTTGGGTGAATTCAGTACTTGCGAAAGTGCTTGAGAGGAGGCAAGAAAGGCGGCGCGGTCCCAGCCGCCTTTGCCGTAAAGCACGCTTTAATATTTCAGATATCCGTATTTTGCCAAAGTTGACCAGCCCTTTAGCCAGGTGTCTTTTCCCGCTTCGAAAGCGCCGCGGTAACCCGCCTGTTCAATGCCTTCCGGCAACGGGCCGCTGTACACATTGTTGTTGTTTGTCACAGGGCGCGGATCAAGCATCCCGTCCGTTGCTCTCGAAACCGAGGCTACCGCCAATCCGGCCACATACTCATTGTTGTTTTCCGTTAAATGCGCTTTTAGAGCCGTACCCTGCGCATCTTCCGCCTTGCCTTCCGTAGTTCTCACCAATGAACCCAGATCCGTAGCTCCCTTAAACTTTGAGAAAGTGTTGTTTCGAATAAAAAGACTGTTGTTAATGCGCTCGTAAGCGTCCACTTTTCCCTCTCCCAGATCTTCGACTTCTATTCCTGCGCCGGGAAAATCCGTAAGCACAGAATTGGCAAGCTGACCGGCAAAATTGTCCCGCATCAAAATAGCAAGCTTGCTCTTGTTGCTTTCAGAGTCAGTGCCCGGTCCCACGATTGTGGCATTGAAAATTTTCGCGTCGGTATACAGCGCCGCGTCGTCCGGCTTGGCGCCGTCCCACTCGCCCGCATGGTCGGAAGCCAGATTCTTTCCCTGCAGCGCAAACAAATACTGCATGGCTCCCTTCCAGCCAAAGTCAAAATCGAAGCTGTCGTCGGAAGCGAATGCAACGCTGATGTTTTTAATATTCACGGTGCCGCCGAAGATCTCCACACCGTCGTCGTTGCTCGAAAAAATATCGATGTGGCTGATCACTGTTCCCAAACCAACGCCCCCAAGCGTCAAACCCTGAATCTCGTTGCCCGAGCCAAAACCCACTCCCGTGTAGCGGATTGACACATACTGCAGCTTTCCGGAACTGTCGTCCGTACTGCTTCCGCCGTAATTACCTCTCGGTTCTTCTTTCTTAATCCCTTCCACCTGAGGCGTCGGAGTTTCCGCAAAAGCGGGCGCCGCGCCAAGGATCACCAAACCGCCCCACTTCTTGTTGCCCAGCGGCTCCAGGTTCTGCCGGTCCATCTCATCGTCGGCGTGAGTAAAAATAATCGGCTTATCGGCCGTCCCCACCGCATTTATTTTCGCCCCTCTGGCAATTACCAAAGCCGAAGTCTCATTGTCCTTGTCATTCGCGGCTATCACGCTGTTGGTAAACTTCACTACCGTCCCCGCTTCAATATTCAACACGCCGCCTTCCTCCAAATAAACCACTTTGTCCAGCAGGTAAATCTTGTCGCTCGTCCAATTGTAGGTCTTCCCGCCTTCAAGGTCAGCATCGTTAACACGCACCACATTCCCCACAATGAACTCGATGTTTTCCACGGCCTGCTGGTCAGCCTGATCGGTAAGGGTAATTGTCAGTATCTCGTTTCCGTGATTTTTCGCCGTGTAGCTAACATTCAGAATAAGCTCGCCGGTTTGCCCCATGACGCTTTCCAGATTGGCAATCTCCGCCGGATTCTCCAGCTCGCTTTCAAGCTGTACGCCGCTTATTCCGGTCTGCACATTTACCGCCACTTTAATCCTAAAAATCTGCCCCAGATCATATGAAGCCTCAATATCTCCCGGAAGGGTAATAACCGGCGTACCGGGACTTTCATCTTCACTTTCGTCACAGGAAACCAGCAAACTTCCGAAGCCAAGAACCGCAAACAACATCCAACTTTTGAATAGATTTTTCATTGCTTTGTGTAAGTTCATATTTATAATTCCTAAAAAATTATTTGCTACACAAAAGTGAATATTATTCGAAAATGAGATGGAAATTGGGGATTACTAAATATTTATCTGTGTGTAAAAAATGGACTTATATGAATAATGAAGATTTAATATTTTGAAACTTTAACAGCATTTCCAAAAAAAAAGAGAAGCAAGCCTCTCTTTTTCAACAACTTATTTATTAAGTCAAAATTATCAGACGTTAATCGGCACCTTTTGCAAGATGTTCTGAATAATGTCTTTGGTCGTTACATTGTCCGCCTCGGCGTCATAATTAAGTATGATTCGGTGATTGAGCACATCAGTAACGATTTCCTTTATATCTTCCGGCAACACATAGCTGCGTCCGTCCAAATAGGCCACCGCCTTGGCAGCGATGTTCAGGTTAATGCTTGCGCGCGGTGAAACACCGAACTGAATGTAGCCGGCTTCTTCTGTAAGGCCATAGTCTTTCGGACGACGGGTTGCAAAAACCAACTCAACTATATATTTCTCCAAAGACTCTGAAATTTTCACGCGGTTGATTTCGTTCCGTATGGCAAAAATGTCCTCCTTGGTCAAAATACTGCTTACCTCCGAAACAAAACCCATGTTCGCCATGCGGCGCATTACTTCCAGCTCTTCCTCTTTAGTCGGATAATCGACGTAAACCTTCATCATAAAACGGTCCATCTGCGCTTCCGGCAGCGGATAGGTTCCCTCCTGGTCCACCGGATTCTGCGTTGCCAGCACCAAAAACGGCCTGTCCAGTTTATACGTGGTTTCGCCGATGGTCACTTGTCTTTCCTGCATGGCCTCCAGCAAGGCCGCCTGCACCTTGGCCGGAGAACGGTTCACCTCATCGGCAAGCACCAGGTTGGCAAACACCGGCCCTTTTTTTACTTCAAATTCAGAACGCTGCTGATTGTAAATCATGGTTCCGATAACATCGGAAGGCAACAGGTCCGGGGTAAACTGAATGCGCTGAAAATTCAGGTCCAGTACCTTCGACAGTGTATTGACCGTCAAGGTTTTGGCCAGTCCGGGAACACCCTCCAACAAAATATGGCCCTGGGTAAACAGTCCTATTAACAAACGGTTGACCATGTATTCCTGGCCCACCACTACTTTCCCAACTTCACGTATGGCTTGTCTTATTTTCTCTTGATATACCGCCGTGCTGTCTTGATAAGAAGCATCCATAAAGTTATCGTTTTATACTTATAGTGAATTCCTTGAAAAAAATTTTACAGACACCCAAATTACTAATTATGAACTAGTATAAAAATAATAAGCAATGGAAAAATGCAGCGCGAAAATGATTTCAGTGCCTGCAAACCATTAGCCGCGAGATTAAGAAACCGGAAATCCATTATTTTCAAACATTCTGCAAATGTTCCGGAAGCCAATTAAATAAGAACAGAAAAAAGGCTGCTTACAATATTTTCCGCTCACTCCCTGCTTCTCAAAGCGCGGTAGAGCAGCTTGATCCGCTGCTTGTTATTGCCGGCATAGTACAGTTCATTGATGCTGGTTCCCGCGGCATGAAGGAAAATATTGATTGTGTGCGATTTCTTTTTCAGTTCTTCCACATCCTCTTCCTCTTTCATTTCCGAAATCAAATAAAAAATTTCCCGGATCAAATCCATTCTTCTCTGGTGCTTGGCTTTAGTCGTTTTATCTGCATTTTTTAGAAGCTCAATATCACGCAATTTTTGCTTGCCAATGCGGAAAATCGGCCGAGCTGCTTTGGCAACCAAACTCACTCCGCCAATAACTGCCCCGGCCGTGGCTCCCGGTCCGGTCAATGTCAGCACATTGCTCAGTACATCCGCAAGGGTTGCCGATATCTGATACGATTCTCTGACAATTCTCTTGCGATTGATAACCATAAGCTCCTTCTCAAGCGAATATTGTCTTGCCCAGGCCTCTTTCTCACCCATGTCTTTGTAGTGCATCGGACGAAGGCGAACGCTTGTGCCCCGAACCTCTTCCATAAAACGATCCTCGTAAGCCTGTACTTTCACGGAATCTTCGTCGACTTTTCCTTCATCGGAAAAAAATTCCCTGAACGCTTCATCACTTTTCGCCGCATCAATATGCTGGTTCTGCAGCTGATAGACCCTGTAGTAATTGAAAGCCGACCGTATCAGATGCATAGAACGATTCGTAACCTCAATAACTCCCACCACTATTCCGAGGCCCGGCAAAGACGCCTTCGCCGCTTTGGTTGCAGTTCCGACGATATCCATCACATTCGATGTCGCAAAGGCCACTGACCTGCCGCACCGTACAGCATCCTGCAGCACGTCCAGTGAGTCTTTAAGCCGGTTGTAGTTAAAACCTGACTTGAAGGCTTCACGGACCAACTTTACCGCTTTGTAAATCGTCTCCAAATGCAGCCGAATAGCCTTAATGGCTCCCGATATTTCTTCACCAATATTTATTGCTTTTAACAGCGTTTCTTTTTCTTCGGATCCCTGCACATAGTGCGATACGATATCGGAAACATTCACCCCAAAATTCAGCAGGGAGGTAGCCACGGTCGTTGCTCCACTTAAATAATCCAGGGCATTTCTGTGGCGCCCAGTAAATACATCCGCTATCAAACACAGTTCGGCAACAGCCTCTACTGCGTCTAGCCCAATGCGTTCAACGCGGTCAAACCCTTTAGATTCCGTGTCAACTCCCTTTTCCTCAGATGCCCCAATAACACTCGTTACCGAGTCTGCAATTGCCTGCCGGAAACGGCTTTCTTTATATGTGGCAAGACTTTTCTCCAGCTCTTCTTTGCTAGGCATGGGCTCATCGAAAACATCCTCAAATTCCTCAGCCATCATCTTACCCCAAGTGCCTTCTTTCCACAGCTTCATCAGCAGCCAATGGTAATATTCCTGTATCGACCTTTCTGTAGATGGATCATCCGGATCCTGCAACCCGAAGGTTGCTCCCCGCCTTTTCCTTAAATAGGACTCCCGAAGACGAGCTTCCCCCGCATAATGCTCAAAGGCGTATTGCCACATCACATCTTCCATTCCCTGACTCATGGGGTACAATGAACTGTCACTGTAACTGATGGGCCGATGATGGGCAAGAGGGCGCTCTGGAGCAAGAAACGGTTCATTATTATCGTGACGGCTGTCGCCAGGCCGCAGCCACGCACCTGCATAAATACGCTCACTGCGCAGATACGGGCTCTCCTCTAGCTCTATCGGTATGCCTGCAAGGCTTTTCCTCGGAGCATTGAGCAAAGCAAAAAATGTTTCTTTATTCATCTTCGGGCTTTCTTCCAGGTCGCCTCCGCTTGCCTCCAAAAACTCCTCGTAAAGCCGCTCCTGCCTGAAACGCATAGCAGCCACTTCAGCTCCTTCATGCCCTTCGGCAATAGCTGACCTGCGCGGTATGGCGATTCCCATTGAAAGCAAATCAGGCTGGCTGGCACTTCGATGTATTTTATACCCTTCTGAAGGTATTGTCAATGCCGGAAACATTGTTAGCGAATCAGAAGAAGCTATGGAAGAAAGTGACGGATGGGAAGCCAATGATTTTTTTCTTACAGGAGTCGGTCTTCCCCAAAAAGCAGAGTCCGCCCCTGAAGAAACCGCCGAAACAGGAGATGGCGGGCCTTCATCCTGCGAAGAAATAGAAAGTCGGAAAATCCGCTCCGCAGGCACAATTACAACTTGAGGAGCAATAGAAAAAGGCTTGGGTTCAACATCTCTTTTTTGCTCCAGTACCTTCCTCGCAGCTCGTTTCCACCTGGCCCTTATCTCTTGCCTGGATTTTTTCTTGGGAAGGACTTTTAGCATATGAGAACGATTCCGGTAGAGTAGAAAAAATGTCTCCTTTAAAAACAAAAGCAGAATTGTATTGTTCGCTGCCCCGGACGGCCTGATTAGGCAAAAAAAAAGCCACTCAGAAACTGAATGGCTGAAGAGCGAAAGATGGGGATCGAACCCACGACCCTCACCTTGGCAAGGTGATGCTCTACCGCTGAGCTACTTTCGCTTTTCCCTTTTTGAACGGGATTGCAAAGGTACGTAAGATTTATTAAAAGGCAACTTTTGCCGTTTATTTTTTCGGGCTTTTTCAGAACATTTCCGGCGCCGCACGCCCCCTCAGCCACAATTCGCCTGAAATTCAACGGATTACTCACTACCTGCGCTTTTTTAATTCCCGCGATGGCTTTCCGTTCCTTTCGATCGTTTTTTATTCGGCGAATTCCAAACGCTCCGCTGCAGGCAAA
>JAKSBZ010000294.1 GCA_022360875.1 Cytophagales bacterium
CCTGAAGGCTGACCCCTTCCAGCATCATGGCTAAAGTCGCCCAATTCAGAGGAATTGACTGCTTATTGGGGGCTATGGAAGGAAGTTCAATTCGCCCGCTTTCCAAACGTTTGTAATAAATCGAAAAGCCATGCTGTTCCCAACGAAGCAATTTGATTCGATTTCGATGACGATTAAGAAAGATAAAAACATCGCCGCTGCAAGGGTCTTGTTTTAATTCATTTCGAACTAATCCGCTCAGCCCGTCGAACCCTTTGCGCATATCCGCAGCCTCGCGGTACAAAAACAAACGGTCGTGTCCATGAAGCGCTAGCATGGCAAACAAATAAGCTGCCGAAGCGCAGGCAGGGAGGTGTCTGCCGGGATCAAAAGCCTTACGCCGTTGGGGTAGTGCAGCTCCATTTGGCTTTCGGTGTGTGCAGGAGGCTGCAGAGCGACGAAGCCTGATCGGGAGCCTTGCCTCTTTTTGCGCCAGTAGTGAAAGGTTGCGTATTTTACTTCGTGCTGCTTGCAAAAGTTATTGATGGTCAGCTCGCTCGATTCCCACTGTTCGATGAGCGCATACATTTGTTCTTCCCGGGTCTGTTCCATAATTATTGTATTGATGATGTTACAAAGGTAAAATGGTTCCGGGTGTTAAGGAAGACGTGTTACGCCGAAGGGTTACCAAAATTAAGCCAGTCATTCACTTTATAACTTAATCCCATATTGGCCATATAGCGCGACTTTTCATTCTCACGCGTATTGCGGTATGCGGCCCAATAAGGGTTCTGTCCTACAAACTCATCAATTTTTTGCGGCCAATATTGTGTGTAAATTTTTCTCGTCACATCGTAACGCTCATACATTTTTATATCGTTCCAGTCATCACCTCTTGGAAATAAATATGCCGTTACCAATGGATTTGAATAAACTCCCTGGTTGATCATACTCCGATCATCTTGAACAATGTAACTTGCTCCGACATCTAGTCTCAGCTTTTTATTTAAAGCATCTGAAGTATTTCGGAATGTAAAGTTATACCTGTTATACTCGTTATTGGGTAATATCCCCTTTGATCTGACTGCTCCTGCTGACAAATATGTTTGGCTTTTTTCTCCTCCCGCAGAATATGACATGTTGTTGGTATATACAGCGGCTGTTTTCAAAAAATCATCAACCGGATCATACCCCATTCTGCTTGTTTCATTCAATTTTTTCCCCCAGCTTTTATCAGGCGCCGCGTCATTGTTTACTAAGTCTCCTGTTCCATAGCTATTCTGAAACTCAGGCGTTACAAATGCTTTCATCATTTCAGTCGAAGAGCTAATCGTTAGTCTGGCAACTCCTTCTTTTCCTTTTTTTGTGGTAATTACAATAGCTCCGTTTGCCCCGTTGCTTCCATAAAGTGCTGCAGCAGCGGCACCTGTCAATACCGTCATATTCTCAATATCTTCCGGATTAATATCAGCTATCGACTCAGTCCCGCCAGAAGATCCGAATTCAGTACTTCCCTCTTCTCTAAAATTATACAATGGCACTCCGTCAATTACATACAAGGCATTGCTGGACTGTGAAATAGATTTAACCCCTCTCATAATCACCTTGCTAGCGCCCCCTACTCCTGAAGAACTGCTGTTAATGTTTACCCCGGCAACTTTTCCGGACAATGCATTGATAAAATTCGCATCCTTATTATTCAATAGAGCTTCTCCCGAAACTTCCTGGACATTGTAACTCAATGCTTCTACTTTCCTTTCAATGCCTAAAGCAGTAACAACCACATCTTCCAAAACAGATACATCGGGCTCCAGGGTAACATTAATCACTGTTTGGTTACCAACCTGAATGCTTTTGGCAAGCATACCGATATATCGGAAAACAAGCACTGTTTCTGAGGATGGTACTGTAATTTCATAGTTGCCATCAATGTCCGTCGTTACTCCATCTTGAGTACCTTGAATAATAACATTTACAATCGGCAGGGGCTCCCCATCCTGGTCAACCACTTTTCCTTTGACAATTATTTCATCTTGCGACACAGACATAGCCTGCTTTACATCATCCGCACCGGGGTTTTCCGCATGCACTGAAAATGTTATCGCTAACACCAACAATACCGTAAGGGCCCGTTTTGCCATGCATGAATCGAGCACGCAGTAAAAATGCCGATGCCGACTTTGCTTTTTTAGATTTACCATAAAATTGAATTTAAAAATATATAGGTATTATGAATTAGTTTTTCATTAGTTATTGCACATAACGCTTCCACTACTCATAAAACATAATGTTTCATTCAACTTCTCTGAGAAAACAATTACTCCCCTCTGCCCCACAATATTTGAATCGGAGCAGGATTCTCTAATACTGTCCTCGTTTTTGATGTAAAAAAAGACTCAAGCTTGAATCAAATCGACTTTACCCGTTTTATCTAGTTAAAATAATTTATTACTCACCTTTCATTTCGAATTTCCCAAACTGCTGCATTGTTGTCGGGAACAAAATCATACTGAAACATAAAAATCTCCTATCCAAGGAATAAAACAGTATCTAAACAACATTAACAGATCGAATAAACATTTTTTTGCAGAAACTTGACATAGGCCACATAGCTTCATAGAAATAATTAGCGAATATCTATTTTGTTCCGATTGGCTTCCTGAAGCGTTTTTTTATCATCTTTCTCTTGCGATTTAAATCTTGAAAAAAATTACTGTTACAATTGCTATTTCCCCGAACCAACAACTTTTCAATTGTTGCAGAGCCAAAAGCAGTTTCTTTACAAGCACCCCACCTACAAAGCATCTCACTCTTTGTTTTTTATATTGTCATTATTTAATTTTATTTACCTTGATTTAATATTATATGTACATAAATATATAAACTATATTTATATATAAAAATGTATACAAAAAAAATAATTCATCTGAGCCAATGTTTTTTTATCTCAGGCCCTTCTACAATTAAATTCGTACTTCACACCCTCAACACTCCAAAAACTTTGGCAAGCTGTATGATGAAACTGATCAATGATCGCCGGATCTAGAAGAATCCGCACTTTACTCCCAAAAAAATGTAGATAATCGGATTTTAAGGGAACCGAGGACTGATTTCTGGATGCGCACATAGGCCTTTCCCTTCAAAAGTGAAATTTCAAAATTTTGCTTTTACTGGGGCAAAGCAACTAATCACCTTTCCTATGCTTGTATGGCTTTTAATAATGGAATATTTACAGGATTTTTTTATTATCTCGTTAAGGTCTATCTGGCTTCCTGTTGATTTAGCGATTCTGTTTGACTCTAGTTTAATTCCTGCAACTTTTAAAAAGTTAATCACTTCACTGATTAACCATAATTTTTCATAAAAACACAAATAAGTGTTTTTATGAAAAATATCTACAACAAACAATTCCCCTCATAACTCCTAGTGCTCTAGCACATCTACTGCCCAAGCACATCTCCCTCAAAATCCGCTTGTCCCTTCAGCGTTTCTTTCTGCTTCAGCAGATGAAGTTCATGCTCCGCTTTTTGCAGACTTTCCCGCAGCTGTTCCACTTCCCGGCTGCCCGCCTGCTCCGCGGAACGGTCTGAACCGCCAATCGTCGGAAGCTCCGAATAATTAAGTTTGTGCCGCGCCGGGCGGGTGTTTATTGTAAGTTTTCCGCTCAGCGGCACAAGCTTTCCGCCGCGGCTGATGCTTGCCTTCACATGAATTTTTCCGGCTTCCGTACCAGTGCGAACAAGGACTGCCGCTGTTCCCCACTCAATGGCTGCGAGGCCGCCGCTGGATCCGCCAATCAGCTCGCCCTGTCCAGAGACCTGAAAACGTACCTGCTCCCGGTTCAGCCGTTTGGCTACACCGCGCTGATCCACCAGATATGCGGCAACTTTTACGATATCCGAACCGTTGGCAGCTGGCTGCAGGCCGTCATAATCAGCCCTCAGCTCAAGACGCGTCGGACGCAGCGAAGGTCTCCGCTTCGCTGTAGCGACAACTTTTCCGTCGATAATCCCTTCGGCAAGGATTTCAACCTCGCTGTGCCTTTTCTTGCGCTGCAGCTTTTTAATATCCATAAACCTATAGGCATTATCGAATGTCACGGGCGGATGAGGCATGCTGTGCGTGCCGTCGTTCACTTTTTTTGTTCCAAACACTTTCCCGAAAACCGTCAGGCGCACCTCGTCGCAATTCGTAAAAACAGTCACATCGCCAGGCGACACAGGTGACAGCTCGTTGGCGATAAAAATAAAAGGCCCGCTGTCCGCTTTTTCCAGCTTTATATCCGGATCGCGCTGACTCATGAACATGTAGTAGGAATACTTAGGCTGACGGAAGGCATCCAAAATTCCTCCGAAAAACGGATCGGGATGATAGCCGCGCTGATGATCGAAAGCATGCCACATTGTGCCGCCTGCATGCCGGCGCGGCGTGCTGTACAGCCTCTCGAGACAAGTAAAGTACGTATGATATTCCGGATTGGCATAGTGCAGCGCCTGTATTAGCTGCGGCTGCTCGCCCCAGCCTCTCTCCACTCGGCTGGTTGAGTTGTGCGAATTCCAGTCGTCCACATTGTCGCCCCATTCTCTTGTGAAAACCGATTTTACGGAATCTGATTTTTTCTGTTTCGCTAATTTTTCATCCGCCGGATGGGCATACAGCAAATCGAAAGCCTCATGCCCTGCGGCATGCGAATCAGAGGCGGTATAAGCGCCCTGATAAGGATATTCTTCGTGCACAATTTCATGCGACCGGTGCGCAAAGTCCTTCGGACAACGCGTTTCGTTCAGAACCGGTTCCCACAGCAGCACAGATGCATGATTGCGGTCCCGTCGAACCATCTGCCGGATATCGTCGTAGACGCGGCCGGAGAAAAGCTCGCGGTTCTTCCAGTTAAAAAACTGCCAGCCCGGAGTCGGAACGATCATGAACATGCCCAACTCGTCACAGGCGTCCATAAACGCCGGATCCTGAGGATAATGCGCCGAGCGGACAACGCGCATTCCGGCGTCGCGAAGCTTCTTCACATCTCTCCAGTGCAGCGAATTCGGCAGTGCATTGCCGATGCGGGCAAAGTCCTGATGGCGGTTGGCGCCGATAAGCTTATCCTCAAAAGGTTTTCCGTTGATGTAAAGGCCGTCTTTTCCTCTGAATTCCACTTTTCTTATTCCCACGCGGGTGCGGAAACCGTCAACAGTTGTTTTTCCAATTTTCACGGAAGAAACCAGATCGTGCAAATAAGGGCGGTCGGAATGCCAAAGCTCCGGGGATTTCAGAACAACAGATTGCCTTACCGTCTTCTTTTCTCCCGGCGCAGTCTTAACTCGAGTGCGCGATTTTCCCACTGTTTTTCCTTCCCGGCTGAGGAAAGCAGATTCCAGGAGCAGAGTCTGCGCCACCTTCGTTTCATTGAA
>JAKSBZ010000364.1 GCA_022360875.1 Cytophagales bacterium
AGCAAGGTTTATCCGCCGCAGAAACAAGTACTGAAAGATATTTATCTTTCTTTTTTTTACGGTGCCAAAATCGGCGTGCTGGGGCTGAACGGTTCCGGAAAATCCTCTTTGCTCCGCATCATTGCAGGTTTGGACAAAGAGTATCAGGGCGAGGTTGTTTCGGACTCCGGCTATTCGGTAGGTTTGCTTGAGCAGGAGCCTCAGTTGGACAAATCGAAAACAGTTCGGGAGGTGATAGAGGAAGGTGTTCAGGAGACGGTAAGCCTTCTTGCAGAGTTTGACGAGATCAATTTGAAGTTCGCTGATCCTGAGGTTTTGGATGATCCTGATAAGATGGACAAGTTGATTCAGAGACAAGGAGAAGTGCAGGAGCGGCTGGATGCCGTGGATGCCTGGAATCTGGACACAAAGCTGGAGCGGGCGATGGATGCGCTGCGTACTCCTCCGTCGGATGCGAAGATCGAGAATCTGTCGGGAGGAGAAAAACGCCGCGTGGCTTTGTGCCGTCTGCTGTTGAAACAGCCGGATGTGTTGTTGCTGGATGAGCCTACCAACCACTTGGACGCCGAGTCCGTGCTTTGGCTGGAGCACTTTCTGCAGCAGTACAAGGGCACAGTGATAGCCGTGACGCACGATCGCTACTTCTTGGACAACGTGGCGGGCTGGATTCTGGAGCTTGATCGCGGCGAGGGAATTCCGTGGAAAGGCAATTATTCGTCGTGGCTGGAGCAAAAGCAGAAGCGCTTAGCGAATGAGGAGAAATCTGAATCGAAAAGGCAGAAGACGCTGCAGCGCGAGCTGGAGTGGGTGAAGATGACTCCAAAAGGCCGTCACGCAAAATCCAAGGCTCGTATTAGCGCCTACGACAGCCTGTTGAACCAAGAGGTGAAAGAGAAAGAGGCGAAGCTGGAGCTGTTTATTCCGCCGGGACCGCGTTTGGGAACGAAAGTCATTGAGGCAAAAGATGTGGCGAAAGGATTTGAGGACAGGCTGTTGTATGAGAACCTGAACTTTATGCTTCCTCAGGGAGGAATTGTAGGAGTGATTGGACCAAACGGTGCAGGTAAGACCACGTTGTTTAAGATGATTACGGGCGCTTTGAAGCCGGATCAGGGCTTGTTCGAAGTGGGCGAAACTGTGCAGATCGGTTATGTGGACCAGGAGCATGACAATTTGGATGCGGGCAAAACGGTTTGGGAGACGATTTCGGAAGGCAATGAGCTTATTGAGCTGGGTGGCCGATCGATTAATTCCAGGGCTTATGTGAGCAAGTTCAACTTTTCAGGTTCCGATCAGAATAAAAAAGTAGGCCAGCTGTCGGGTGGCGAGCGCAACCGTGTCCATTTGGCGCTTACGCTGAAGCAGGGAGCGAACTTGTTGCTGCTCGATGAGCCGACCAACGCTTTGGATGTAAATACGCTTCGGGCGCTGGAAGAAGCACTGGAGAATTTTGGCGGATGTGCCGTGGTGATTTCGCACGACCGTTGGTTCCTGGACCGCGTGTGTACGCATATATTAGCATTTGAAGGCGAATCGCAGGTGAAATGGTTTGACGGAAACTTTTCGGAGTATGAGGAGGACCGTATTAAGCGCTTGGGCGATGTAGCTCCTACTCGTATCAAATATAAAAAGCTAACTAAGTAATCAGTCGGCAGTTAAACGTTCAGCTTTTTGGCGGGGATGCTTTGACAAAATGAGATTTTGTAATATCTTTGCACTCCTAAAAAAGAGTTCGAACGAATTTTAGAAATAAGTAAAATATGGCAAATCACAAGTCAGCACTTAAGAGAATTAAATCTGATCGTGCTAAGCGTTTGAGAAACAGATACCAAGCGAAGACAACAAGAACATTCATCAAAAGATTGAAGCATTCTTCTGAGAAGGAAGAAGCTCAGGATTTGTTGAAGAGAGTGTCAGGAATGTTGGATAAATTGGCGAAGAGAAACATTATCCACAAGAAAAACGCTTCTAATAAGAAATCAAAATTGGCTAAGCACGTAAACAGCCTTTAAAAAATAAGCGTGAGCGAAAAAACCCCGATATATCGGGGTTTTTTTTTGCCCAAATTTTTCAGAGTGCTTGCGGCTGCTCGGTTCAGTTGTTGTCTCTTGCCGGGTATGGACTACACAAAAACACTTACGGCGATTAAGAGCTGGGCGGAGGAAGACCGTCCGCGTGAAAAAATGTTGCTAAAAGGCAAAGTTGCGCTGACGGACGCCGAGCTGCTGGCAATCATAATTGGGTCGGGTACGCGAACGCTGTCAGCGGTCGACTTGGCTAAGGTGATTCTGGGCAAGGCGGACAATAATCTGGCGAACTTGGCGCGTTTTACGATACAGGAGCTTAAAGAAGTGAAGGGAATAGGAGAGGCCAAGGCTATTTCAATAGTAAGCGCTTTGGAGCTGGGCCGCCGCCGCAAGATGGTCGAACAGCCGAGAAATCCTAAGATTTCCTGTTCTGCCGATTTGCATACGCTGTTGCAATCTGATTTTATGGATTTGACTCATGAGGAATTCTGGGTGGTGTTTCTGAGCCGTTCCAATCAGGTGATTCGAAAAGAGAGAATAAGTGAAGGTGGGCTTTCCGGAACGGTGGCCGATCCGCGCCGCATTTTTAAGCTTGCCTTGGATTATAAAGCTGTGAGTATTATTCTGGCTCATAATCATCCGTCAGGGAATCTCAGGCCTAGTAAGGCGGATTTGGATCTTACAAAAAAAGTCAAGAGTGCGGGTGAGAGTCTGGATATACAAGTGCTTGATCATTTGATTTTTACGGATCGGGGGTTTTTCAGTTTTGCCGATGAGGGTGTGCTGTAAGGTTTGGGGTTGAAAGCGACATGATGTAAAAAAAATCGACTGTTTTCGCTGATTGAACTGGTTGGAGAGATATGTGTGTCTAATGTTTTTTTTCGTATCTCGGTATCAAGAAGGGGAGTTGTTTGCGGAGGTTGGTCAGATGGCTTTTTTAGGATTTTTTTCTTTTAGGGAGTTACTTTTCGGGTCTTGGCGTTATATATAGTAAAACAGCCACCCGTAGCTGGGCGGCTGTCAACCATTTAACACTAATTTTATAAAGAAGAAGTGAACCTATATCTTTAAGTTCTCAATTTTTATACCAATAGTGCAATAATTGACTAATCTTTGCTTTTTGTTTTGCAATTTTTTTTAATAGAAGGCAAAAAAAGATTGAATTTTATTTTGGGAAACCGGTCATTAAAAAATGAATTGGTTATTTTTGCTTATTAAGTAGAAGTAATATTCCTTAAAAACTAACTGGAATGAAAATATCAATTAATTGGCTTAAAGAATACATCAACATAGATCAAACCAATGAACAAATTTCTAGTGCGCTAACGGCTTCCGGTCTGGAGGTCGAAGGACTGGAAATGGTTGAGCAAGTGAAGGGGAATTTGTCGGGCGTAGTGATCGGCAAGGTGTTGACTTGCGAAAAGCATCCTGGAGCGGACAAGCTTAGCAAAACAACGGTTGATTTAGGTGACGGCAAGGTGACGCCGATTGTTTGCGGCGCGCCGAATGTGGCAGCCGGGCAGAAAGTGCTTGTGGCTACTGTAGGAACAATGTTGCATTCTGAAGGCAACGAGCCTTTCAAGATAAAAAAAGCAAAGATTCGCGGCGAGGTGTCGGAAGGCATGATCTGCGCAGAGGATGAACTTGGGTTGGGCCAGTCGCATGACGGCATTATGGTGCTGGACACCGATTTGCCTGCAGGAACTCCTGCGGCCGATTTCCTGCAGCTGAAGACAGACGACGTTTTGGAAATTGGACTTACGCCGAATAGAGTGGACGCTGCCTCGCATATTGGAGTGGCCAGAGATCTGCGGGCAATGTACGGACAGCCGGTGAACTGGCCTAGCGTTGATGCTTTCGAAGTGGAAAACAATTCGCTTCCGATTGAGGTGGAAGTAGAAAACACGGTTGCATGTCCGCGCTATTCTGCGGTGACGATTTCCGGAGTGGAAGTAAAAGAGTCGCCGGAATGGCTGAAATTCAGGCTTAAAGCAATTGGCCTTGCGCCGATCAACAATGTTGTGGATGCTACAAACTATGTGCTCCATGAAACCGGACAGCCTTTGCATGCTTTTGACGCGGAAGGAGTTAAGGGCAACAAGGTGGTTGTGAAAAACCTGCCGGAAGGCACGCCTTTCACAACGCTGGACGAGAAGGAAAGAAAGCTGCATGCTTCGGATCTTATGGTCTGCAATTCAGAAGAGCCGATGTGTATTGCTGGAGTTTTCGGCGGTATGCATTCAGGAGTCAAGGAAAACACAAAAAACATATTTCTTGAGAGCGCTTATTTTGCGGCGGATTCTGTCCGCAAAACTTCGCAGCTTCATACATTGAAAACCGATGCTTCGTTCCGTTTCGAGCGCGGGACTGATCCGAATCTGACGGTCTATGCGCTTAAGCGGGCTGCCCTGCTGATCAAAGAGCTGGCCGGCGGCGCAATAAGCTCAGATGTTGTGGATGTTTATCCTAGTCCTGCAGAAGATTTTCGCGTGGCTGTAAAATACGCAAACGTTGACAGGCTGATCGGCAAGAAGCTGGAAAAAGAACAGATTCACACGATTCTGGAAAACCTGGACATTCGCGTGACGGAAGATGCTCCTGAAGGCTTTGTTGCTGTTGTGTCGCCTTACCGCGTGGATGTGACTCGCGAAGCGGATGTTATCGAAGAGATTCTGCGCATTTACGGCTACGACAATGTGGAGGTGAGCGAAGCGCTTAACAGCGACTTTTTGGCGCATTTTCCAGAGAAGGATGCTTACAAGATAGAGCGGAAAGTCGCTTCCCTGCTTGCTGACAATGGTTTCTACGAGATGATGACCAATTCGCTGACGTCATCGAAATTCACGGCTCTGCAGCCGAACCTGAAGCCGGAGGAGAACGTAGAAATCCTGAATCGTCTGAGCGAGGACTTGGATGTGATGCGTCAGACATTGCTTTTTGGCCATTTGGACGTGGTAGCGCGTAATGTGAACCGCAAGCAAAAAGATTTGAAACTTTTTGAATTCGGAAAGGCTTACTTCAAGCGCGAGGGTAAGTATGTGGAGGAGAATAGATTAGCTCTGTTGATTTCCGGAAAGAATGAATCGGAGAGCTGGAAGCGTCAGGCCAAGCCTTCAACTTACTATGATTTAAGTGAAGCATTAAGTAAAATTTTTAATAAATTCAGCCTTCAGGGCTATGAGACGACGCCTTTGGAGCATCCGGCGTTTGAATACGGAATGGCTGTTGATGTGAAAGGAAAGGAGTTGGTTAGAGCCGGGCTTCTGACCCCGCAGTTGCTCAAGTCATTTGGCCTGAAGGAAGAAGTGTTTTACGCAGACATCGACTGGGATTTCTTCGTAGAACTGGTGGGCGGAGAATTGAAATTCGAAGAGCTTTCCAAATTTCCAGAAGTAAAAAGAGATTTGTCGCTGGTGATTGACCAGGCAGTAACTTACGGCCAGATTATGGCAGTGGCTAAGAAGAACGCTGGCCATCTGATCACAGACTTCAACTGTTTTGATGTGTATCAGGGCGACAAGGTGGAAGCGGGCAAAAAGGCCTATGCCTTAAGCTTTACGCTTAAAGACAAAAAGAAGACCCTGAATGACAAGGCGATAGAAAAAACGATGAAACGTTTGATTCGAGCCTTCGAACAAGAGGTTGGTGCAGTAATAAGACAATAAGAATTAAATGTGGTTTATGCGGGCGGCATAAGCCATCTGCATAAACATGGCATAACATGGAAGTGAATAATTTAGCTGTAAAAATGAGTTCTCTGGAGCAAAAAGTCAAAAAGCTGTTAACGGAATTTGATGTTGTTCGCAAGGAAGCCCGGCTTCTGAGAGAAGAGAATGCCCATTTGAAAAGTATAATTATTGATAAAGATAAAGAAATAGCGGATTTTCAAAATAAAATAAAAATAAGTACAATTGTAAGCAATTTGGGAGTAGATTACGCAGAAACTTCTGAGCTGAAAGAATTGATTGACGGATATATTAAAGAGATCGATAGGTGTTTGATTCACCTCAGTCAATAAATCAAATGATTCCTTTTATGGGAGAACTTTCTATAAAAATAAAAATAGCAGACAGAGAATACCCGATGAAAGTCAAGCCTGAAGATGAAGAGGTGTTGCGGTCGGCGGGTAAAGTGTTGAATGACAGGATTAAGGAGCTGCGCAATACGTTTAGGATAGACGACCGGCAGGATCTGTTGGCTATGGTTGCTTTTGACAGCATGGTTAGGCTGACGCAGCAAACCACCGAAAAAGAAAAGCTGGAGGAGCTTTGTGACCAGGAGCTCGGTCGGCTTCATCAGTTGGTTGACCTTGTCCTCAACGAATAGAAAGCATGATAATTTTTCGCTCAGTGTAATGCACCTCTGCTCATTGTTTCATAACCCCTAAACAATGATGGACATTATATACTATTCGGTTACCTTCGTCGTGGCGTTGGTGACTGGTTTTTTGGCTGGCCGGTATCTGTTGAAGCAGTTTTTTAGACAGCAGGAACTGGATGCCAGCGAAAAGGCCGACTTGATTCTGAAAGAGGCGCGTGTGACGGCTGAAGGTCTGAAAAAGGACCGCATCCTTGAAGCTAAGGAGAAATTCCTGAAGATGAAGTCTGAGCACGAAAAAGAGGTGAACCGCAAGAAAAATCAACTTTCCAATCAGGAAAACAAAATCAGGCAGAAAGAGCAGCAGCTGAACAAGCAGCTTGACGAAACGCAGAAGAAAGAGACCAAGCTTAAGAAGCTGCAGGAGGAGTTGGATCTTGAGCTTTCCGATACAAAGCAGGAAAAGGATTTTTTGGAGGACCTGATCAAAAAGCAGCGCGAAAAACTCGAGACAATTGCTGGAATTTCCAGAGACGAAGCCAAAGCGCAGCTGGTTGAGTCGATGACTGCTGAAGCGCGGACTTCCGCATCTTCCCAAATTAAGGACATCATGGAGGAAGCCAAGATGACTGCAACCAAGGAAGCCAAGAAAGTGGTGATTCAGACGATTCAGCGCACGGCAACCGAACATGCCATCGAGAATTGTGTTTCGGTGTTCAATATTGAAAGCGATGACGTAAAAGGTAAGATAATCGGGCGCGAGGGGCGTAACATCCGTGCGCTGGAAGCTGCTACAGGCATCGAAATCATTGTGGATGATACGCCTGAGGCGATTATTATTTCCGGATTTGACCCGGTGCGCAGAGAAATTGCCCGCTTGTCGCTGCACCGTTTGGTTACCGACGGCCGAATTCACCCTGCCAGAATCGAGGAAGTAGTGGCAAAAACCACTAAGAACATTGAGGAGGAAATTGTTGAGATAGGCGAAAGAACGGTGATTGACCTTGGAATTCACGGGCTGCATCCGGAATTGATCAAAATGGTTGGACGCATGAGATTCCGCTCGTCGTACGGACAGAACCTGCTGCAGCACTCGCGCGAGGTTGCTAAGCTTTGCTCGACCATGGCTGCCGAGCTGGGGCTGAATGCCAAATTGGCTAAGCGCGCCGGACTTCTGCATGATATCGGTAAAGTATGGCCGGAAGAGCCGGAATTGCCCCATGCTGTGCTTGGTATGGAACTGGCTAAAAAATATAAGGAAAATCCGGAAGTTTGCAATGCCATTGGAGCTCACCACGACGAAGTAGAGATGACCAGCATGATCTCGCCTATTATCCAGGCATGCGACGCCATTTCAGGCTCGCGTCCGGGAGCTCGACGCGAGGTGATGGAATCATATATCAAGCGTTTGAAAGAGCTGGAGGATCTGGCTATGGGCTTTGAGGGCGTGAATAAGTGTTTTGCTATTCAGGCAGGCCGCGAGTTGCGCGTGATGGTTGATGCTGATTCGGTTTCGGATGCTGTGGCTGAAACGCTGTCGTTTGAAATTTCGCAGAAAATCGAGAAAGACATGCAGTATCCAGGACAGATTAAAGTGACTGTTATCCGTGAAATGCGTTCAGTGGCTTATGCAAAATAAGAATAGTTTTATTTGTTGCGTTCGTTTTAATTGCTGGTTTGCAAGGATATTGGCAATGAGGACTTGGTGTAAGCAACTTATGGAATGAATGCATTGAAATAATATACAGACTCCCGCTTCGTGATGAGGTGGGAGCTTTTTTTTTAATGCCAACGGCTTCAAAGCCTTTGGCAATGTAAACTCCTCTGCAATATGTTCAAGTACAAACACCTTTTTTTTGATCTTGATCACACATTATGGGATTTTGATGCCAATGCTCGGGAAACGCTTGTTGAGCTGTATGACCGGTATTTTCCGGACAGTCCTTTTTTTACCGAGGAAGAGTTTATTCAAAGTTATTTCCGCATTAATGAACTCATGTGGAATGCCTACAACCGGGGAAAGGTGACAAAACAGGAAATCCGAACCGCTCGTTTCCCGGCTGTGCTAAGAGAGCTCGGACTTCCGGATGCTTTGATTCCCGCCGAGATTGGAGACGAGTTTTTGAGGCTGTGTCCGATGAAAACAAAGGTTCTGCCGCATGCTCGGGAAGTGATTCAGTATTTGAGCGAGCGGTATTGCCTTCACATTATTACGAATGGCTTCGATGAGACACAGGACATCAAGCTCAGGAGCTGCGGGCTTATGCCTTTTTTCGATGTTGTCGTTACTTCCGAAACCACTGGTTATTTGAAGCCCGACAGCAGGATTTTCGGTCATGCATTGTCAAAAGCCAAGGCGCCGAAAGACCAGTCGGTTATGATCGGTGACAGTTTGCTGACGGATGTGCTGGGGGCCAAGGCGTTTGGTATGGATCAGGTGTTTTACAATCCGAAAGACCGGTGCCACAGCGAAGAGCTGACTTATGAAATCGCTTGTTTAAGCGAATTGTACGATCTTTTTTGATGAGAAAAAATATGCTGTGAGCAGAGTTGCTTTCGGAGAAAAGGCACGGCTATAATTTATATTAAACCGATGGGAGTGGTTTAAAGATCGAGTGCGGCTTCTTTGTATGTTTGGTGAAAATTGGTTTTTACTAAAGGAGCAAATCGCCTTTACTGTGCAGGGACGCATAGTTTTGCAATAAGTTATATTTTTTTTCGTCTTGCCATTTTCGTAGTTTGCAAGTATTGAAGAATCCATTTTTTATGAAAAGAGCAGTATTATACATTTTCATTTCCTTGCTTATTGCGGGGTGCCGAGTCTCAAAGCCCGCCAATGAATTTCCAAGATTTAAGGGGTTTCGTTTGGACAGCGAACGGCAGACTCAGGAGTTGTTGAGTTATTCTAAAGACCGGATTCCTTTGGTGAGTGCGCACAGGGGAGGGCCGTATCCGGGCTATCCGGAGAATTGTTTGGAGACATTTAATTTCGTTGCTGACAAGTACCCTGTTTTGGTTGAATGCGATGTGTTTATGACAAAAGATGATTCGTTAATGATGATACATGATAGCCGGTTGGAAAGAACGACTACGGGAAGAGGACCGGTTGGGAATAAAACGTACAGTGAGCTGAAATCATTGAAACTGAAGGACAATATGGGAGAGGTGACTGTGTATAGGATTCCTAGTTTTTGGGAAGTCCTTCAGTGGGCTAAGCGCAAAGCGGTGCTTACAATAGATGTGAAGAAAGGCGTTCCGTGGGAGCGTGTTTTGGAAACCCTTAGGCGAAGCGGCGCAGCGCCTTATTGCTCTATTATCACTTATTCGGCGAAAGACGCTGCGAAGGTCCATCAAATCGATCCTGAAATTATGATTTCGGTTACTGTTCGCAATCGTGAGGAATACAGGCGCTACCGAAAAGCGGGAATTCCCGATAACCGAATGATTGCCTTTACCGGATTGACTCAGCGCTCTCCTGATTTTTACAAGTTTCTTCATAAGAAGGGAATAATGTGCATTGTGGGAGCGATTGGCAATCTTGACCGTCGGGCCCAGTCCAAAGGAAACCAGCTGTACGCTGAGCTGATAAAAGGAGGAGGAGATATTATTGCAACTGACCGCCCGCTTGAGGCGAACAAAGCGATTCTTCCGTTGGTAAATAAAAACAGTAAGATATATCAAAAATATTTCAAATAAATCTTAAATTCGAAGATTCAACTAATTGATAGGCTGTTAGCGTGTTGTAAACAGTAGGAATTTCCATTAATTTTGCGAGAAATCGAGAGAAGAGTATGTTTGATAATTTATCGTCTAAATTAGATAGAGCCTTTAAAACCCTGAAAGGTCAGGGGAGCATTACCGAGGTCAACGTGGCGAGTACGGTGAAGGAAATTCGCCGTGCGCTGATAGATGCCGATGTGAACTACAAGGTTGCCAAAGAAGTTACTGATACCATCAGAAAGGAAGCGCTGGGACAGGAAATTCTTATTTCCGTGTCGCCGGGACAGTTGTTCACGAAGATCGTAAGCGATGAGCTGACCAAATTGATGGGGGGAAAGGCCTCTGAATTCAACACCAACGGGAGTCCGGCGATTATTTTGATTTCTGGTTTGCAGGGATCGGGTAAGACCACGTTTACAGGAAAACTTGCCGGGCTTATAAAAAAGCAAGGCAAAGACGTGTTGCTGACAGCCTGCGATATTTACCGACCTGCGGCCATTGACCAGTTGAAAGTGCTTGGAGAGCAAGTCGGCGTGGATGTGTACGCCGAGCCTGAGAACAAGAACGCAGTGGAAATCGCTAATCATGCGATTGCCCATGCAAAGGCCAACGGGAAAAAAGTTGTCATTGTCGATACTGCGGGACGTCTGGCTGTGGACGAGCAGATGATGGACGAGATTGAGGCTTTGAAAAGAGCGCTGAATCCGACTGAAACCTTGTTCGTTGTGGATTCAATGACTGGTCAGGATGCAGTGAATACGGCAAAGGCCTTCAATGACCGACTGGATTTCGACGGCGTTGTGCTTACCAAGCTGGACGGTGACACTCGAGGCGGGGCGGCTCTCTCGATTCGTTCGGTAGTAGATAAACCGATTAAGTTTATCTCTTACGGCGAGAAGATGGATGCGCTGGACACTTTCCACCCAGACCGTATGTCGCAGCGTATCCTGGGAATGGGAGACGTTATTTCATTGGTTGAAAGAGCGCAGGATGCTTTTGATGAGGATGAAGCCCGACGCATCAACAAGAAAATCCGTAAAAACCAGTTCAACTTCGACGATTTTCTTTCGCAGCTGCAGCAGATCAAGCGCATGGGTAACATCAAGGATTTGATCGGTATGTTGCCTGGCATGGGCAAAGTGGTGAAAGACATGGACATCGACGATGACGCTTTCAAGCCTATTGAGGCGATTATTCAGTCGATGACGAAAAAAGAGCGCGAGAATCCTGAGATCATCAACGGCAGCCGCCGCAAGCGGATCGCCCGCGGATCAGGAACCACGATTCAGGATGTGAATAAATTGCTGAAGCAGTTCTCTGAGATGAAGAAAATGATGAAGACCATGAACAAGTTTACGGGCGGAAGAAAAATTCCCGGTATGAACATGTTCGGAAAATAAGATCATATAAAAAATTGATAATAAGGGCAGACTGAGAAGTTTGCCCTTTTTTTATGCTTTCCGGCGATTGATGTTTTACAGAATTGATGCAGAATGTGTAATTGGATGGGGCAGATGACAAATGGGATCTGTTAGCTGTGAAGGGTTAAAAACTTTTTGAAAAAGTGATCCCCCAATTCCATTCATCCAGGCTGTTGTAGGTGTAATGGAAATTTATCACAACGTCGTACCAGGAGACCAAATCGAGGCCGGTTCCTAAACTGTAGAGAATGCGCTGGTGCATCCGTGTAGGGTGTGCGTTTCGGTAAGCGTGTATATAGCCGAGGTCGGCAGTGGTTTTAAGGTACAAGGCCAGAGGCATTTTTTGGAACTGAGTCCAGGGAATGATCTTTTTGAAATTGAATGTTGTCCGGAAGATGTTCCATCGAAGGTCGTTCCGGAAAAGGGCGTAATGCTGGCCATGGATTGCAAAGTGTTCAAATCCGCGCATAAGCACCGGGTGGTAGCCTATTCCACTCTGCATCAGGAACGGCAGTTCCGGTGAATACGAAAAAGAAAGGAAAGCCGAATTGTACCAGTTGAAACGGGTGCCGATAGGCATATAGTGGTGATTTTGAAAATTCAGTGTTGTCGTTAGATAATCTGAGAATGCGCCCAACCCTTGGTTAGACAGCGCGAATACAAAATGATTGCCTTTCAGCGGATAGGAAGGATCGTCTTGCTTGGAAATGTGCATAGAGTAGTCCAGTTTTAGAAAAGCCATACTGGACCGGCCGCCTGGAAAAAATTCGGGGAGCTGCTGGAAGACTGAATCGGGAGCGTGGTGGGAAGTGTATCCCAGCGAGAAAAAGTGCGTTGTGTAGTAATTTCTTCTGAAGCTCGTACCTGTCCGTACTTTGAAGCTTTGGTGCAGCCCTCGTGTATCACTGGTGATGAAGTTCAGTCTGTCGTTTTTTATTCCTGTGGGAAGGCTGTTATTGTTCAGGTACTCGAAATTCAGCTGAAGTCCCCATTTTTTTCTTCGATCTATAAAAGGGAATTTGTACTGGAAAACAAGTTTTTGAGTAAATCCTATTTGTCCGCCTATGCGCATCTGTTCGTTTCTGCCCCAGAGGTTTTTATGCTTTATAAAAAAGCCCAGATTAATGCGGCTGAAGTCGGCATTATGATTTTTGATCCAGTCGTTTACATTTCGGTCGGCAAATTTGACAATTACTTCCGGGAAGATGTACCAGCGCTCCACGAGTGCTACGGAGACATCAACAGTATCTGCCGATACTTGCACAATGTTGAGTGCGACGCTGTTGAAGAGTTTGGTGTTTTTGAGCTTGTCGGCGTCTTCTTTGATGAATTGCTTTAATTCCTGCCGCGTGTAGGCACTTTGTTCTCTGAGCTGCATTTCCCTTCGGACTATGTAACTTCTAGTAATTTTATTGCCCGAAAGACGAAGTTTGCGCAGCACTAGGCTGTGTTCTTTGTGCGGAAGTACAGAGTCCTGAGCTTGTGCGGCAAAAGAAGCAAGCAACAAGATGATAAAGACTCTGTAAAGCATTTGACAAGTTTTTGGCAGCAATTAATAAACGAAAATAATGCAGAAAAAATTTTGTCTCTTATTTGAGCGCTTCGTGCTAACTATTATTTTTTTAGTGATTTGTTGCCGGTGATTTAGCTTGAATAAATACTTGGCTATTTTTTGCACAGCCGCCTAATAGCATTATCCGTTCGGTAAAAGAATATTCCTCAGGTATGTTTTGTTTTACGAAAAAGCCGAACGTCTAAGCATTCGGCTGATGTGTTTTTTGCAGCAATTGTTTATTGCTGTTTTTCCTCGTCAGAAGAATTTCGGAAATAAAAGCCTCGGGACTCACTGTCTTCGTGAAAATCAATGACTTTTCCGATCAGGAACATGGTGTCTTTTTTTTCTATCAGTACCTTAATTCCGTCAATAGAATGTACTGAGTCCTGGGGTTTTTCTTTGTCGAAACCCAGTACAAACTGTGCGCCGCCGCAGCCGCCGCCTCCCTTTACAGCTACGCGAAGGCAATAGTCTGAAGGTATGTTTTTTTTGTTTAAAATATGTTTGATTTCTTCGAGTGCTTTAGGTGTAATATCTATGGGTAAAAACATATTAAGTGTTTAGAGTAGTCGGGATTCATTTTTTCAAAGTTAGTTAAAGCTTTTGAAACTCAGCCTTCAATTCCTAACTTGCTCTGAAAAATTTTTGGAACTTATGGAGTTATTAGGGGATCTTTTGAAAATGGTGCTGCCGGCGGCTTTTATATTGTACGCCGTGTTTTTGACAGTGCAGTCATTTTTGAACAAGGAGTTCAGGGAAAAGCAGCTGGAGCTGAAACGCGAAGGAGCGGAGCAGATTTTAACCAGTCGCTTGCAGGCTTATGAGCGTATGTGCCTGTTGCTGGAACGTTCTCAGCTTACCAGTTTGATTCCGCGTGTCAATCAGGGGGAGATGAATAAGGCGCAGCTTCAGTTTCTGTTGATCAAGGAGATCCGGGACGAACTGGGCCACAATCTTTCGCAGCAGCTTTATATCAGTGACAAAGCGTGGGGGATGACAGTAACGGCTTTGGAAAGCCTTGTTCAGTTAATCAACGAAGCGGCGTCTAAAGTGGAGGATGAGCAGCCGGCTTTGATGTTGGTGCAGGTGCTTTTGGCCGAGTCGCTTAACAAAGAAGGTGATACGATAAACACAGCCCTGGCGTTTATAAAAGAAGAAGCTCGATCACTTTTTATTTACCAAGCCAATGAACAATCCCTTTTTGAAAAAAAGAATCAGAAAAAAGGCTAAACAGCTGGCCAAAAATCCGAAGCAAACGGCGGAACTGCTGAGAGAAGGCGTCCGGCTTTTGCAAAGCCCGGGACTTCCAGCCCGCTTTGTTGCGGAGCTGAAATGGATGATCCGAATGATTCAGGCTTCGGTACGGAAGGAATATCCACATATGCCCTGGAAAACTTTTGTACTGCTTGTCGGCGGGCTGCTGTATTTTGTCGTGCCTGTGGATGCAGTTCCTGATTTTATTCCGGTAGCCGGCTGGCTGGATGACATGACAGTTGTGACAGGCATTTACCGTAGTGTGTCGGCGGACATTCAGTTGTTTAAAGATTGGTCCGGTCAACAAATCCAGTGATTTTTCGTAAGGTAATTTGGCTTCTGCCATTTTAAGGTAGATTGTGTTACAAATTTTTTTAATTAAAAATCCGCTGTATATAGCGGTGAAATGGATATGACAACACTAATGAGTCTTCAGGAAATCAAGAAAATCGGGCTGGATTATGAAACTTTTGCAGCCGAAAGTCAAAAGAGTTTGGTGATGAACGTTCCCCGGGGAGGAGAGGAAATGGCGGAACATATTAATCTGAACAACCGGCGCATGGACCGCATCGGTCGAAAGACCGAACTGAACCAGGAGCTTGTGGAATTTTTGGGAAAGATGCAAAAATCTCAGACATGGGTGCTGCTTGCCGAGCCCTGGTGCGGAGATGTTTCTCAGAATCTGCCAATTATCAGCCGATTGGCCGCTTTTTCGGATAAAATAGATTTGCAGATAGTTTACCGTGACGATCATCTTGATTTGATGGACAGGTATTTGACCAATGGTGCGCGAGCTATACCAAAAATGATTGTTTTTGAAGATGAGACGGAAAAAGAAATTGCTTCATGGGGCCCAAGGCCGCAGGCGGCTCAGCAGATTGTGGTTGACTGGAAAAAAGCAGGCGGAAACAATAAACCGGAAATGCTTGCGAATGTACAGAAATGGTATGCCAAGGACAAAGGGCAGACCTTGCAGGCGGAGTTATTGGAGCTTGTTCAGAAAACAGAAAAATAATGAAGAAAGCACTTATCGTCGGGGCTTCCGGTTTGGTGGGTGGTTATGTTTTGGATTTGCTGCTGGCCAGTCCGCATTATTCGGTAGTGATTTCGGTGGGACGGAAAGTCTTGCCCGTTGACCATCCGAAGTTGGAACAGCGGAAAGTTTCGTTTGATGCTTTGGATGAACAGGATTTGGAGGAAGAAGCAGATGATATGTTTTGCTGCCTGGGCACAACCATTAAAAAGGCCGGCTCGCGCGAGGTGTATCGAAAAGTGGATTGCGACTACGTTTTGGCCAGCGCCAGGCTGGGGCTTAAAGCCGGCGTCAGGCATTTTTTGATTGTTACGGCTTTGGGGGCCAATCCGGATTCGAGAATATTTTACAATAAAATAAAGGGCGAAACAGAGCAGCTGCTGGAGATGCTGGCTTTTGAACAGCTGAGCATTTTGCAGCCATCATTATTGCTTGGCGACCGGGAAGAATTCCGATTGGGAGAAAAAATCGGTGCTTGTCTGTTTAAAGCGTTTTCATGGATGTTTGTCGGTAAGCTGCGGAAGTATCGGGCAATTCCGGCGCTTTGGGTGGCGCGCACTATGTTTGAAATAGCCCAGACAAACAAGCGGGGAGTGAAGCGTTATGAAAGTGATTTGATCGAGAAGATTACCAAGAGAAATATGTGACTGGCAAAAGAAACTGGTTGAAAGAGCTCGATTGATTTTTTTTAATATTTTGAAAAAGGGTGTTTATGTTGAAGCAATTAACGCCGATTGAAAAAGAATATCTTTTTAGAATAAATAAGGCACTTGATTTTATTGAGAATAATTTGGAGAGGCCTTTGAAGATTGAGGAAATAGCTCTCGAGGCAAATTTTTCCAAATTCCATTTTCATCGTATTTTTCAGGGAATGCTGGGAGAAACGCCTTTCCAATTCTTGAGCAGAGTGCGTCTGGAAAGAGCCGCAATTATGCTTGTCAATCAGCCTTGTCTTTCCCTTTCACAAATATCAACAAAATGCGGTTTTTCCGATTTGTCAATTTTTTCAAGAAAATTCAAAAAGCATTTTGGGCTTTCGGCCACGGATTACAAAAATAGCAAGAATAGTCAATCGGAAAGCAAAAAACTACAAGCCGGGGGGCGTTCCATCACTTACCTTTATTCCAGTTCTCAACAAATTAAATGGAAATTGAACATGGAACAGAATTTAAGCGTGGAAGTGCAGCAACTTCCGAAAATGACAGTAGCTTATGTGAGGCATATTGGCCCGCATAAAGGCGATTCGAAGCTTTTTGAAAGGCTGATGCACAAGCTGTTGGCTTGGGCAGGTCCCAGAAACCTGGCGGGAAAACCGGATTCAAAAGTAGTTTTCATTTACCATGACGATCCGAGCATTACATCGGAAGCCCAGCAGCGTGTGAGTGTTTGCATGACGGTGCCTGAAGATACAGAGGTGAGCGGGGATGTTGGGAAAATGGAAGTGCAGGGAGGCAAGCATGCTATTGGGCACTTTGTGCTTTCGGCATCTGAGTTTGAAGAGGCCTGGCAGTGGATGTACGGCAACTGGCTGCCAAACAGTGGTTATCAGCCTGCTGAACGCCCGCCGTTTGAGATGTACCCTGAAGAGGGAAACAACGGGAAATTCAAAGTTGACATTTGTATTCCTCTTCAGCCGCTGTAAACAAAATGAATGAGAAACAAAACCTGAGGCGCCGCGCTTCGGGTTTTGTTTTTTTCTGTGCATTGGAGAAGTTTTTTATTATCTTCAGCTTACTGATAACTTTCCTTCCAATTTGGCTTTCCGTGTTTTTTCGGTAAAACACGTGAGAGCATACAAGCATAATTTTTTATGGAAACAACAATGCAAACTGAAAGGGAATACTGGGCACGCATCAACAAGGCTATTGATTTCATTGAAGAAAATCTGGAAAAACCGTTAGTCATCGCTGATGTGGCAGAGGCCTCCAGCTTTTCCAAATTCCATTTTCATCGTATTTTTCATGGTATGTTGGGCGAAACGCCTTTTCAGTTTTTGACTCGAGTAAGACTGGAGAAAGCCGCTTTTATGTTGCTTGCCAAGCCCAATTATTCTTTTTCGGAAATTGCTGTTGACTGCGGTTTTTCGGGTTTGTCTGTATTTTCAAGAAATTTTAAAAAGCATTTTGGGATTTCGGCTACGGCGTATAGAAATAGCAAGAATGGTCAAATGGATAGCAATTTTCGAAAATCCGATGCGCGGGCCATTGCTTATTTTTGTTCCAGTTCTCAAACCTTAAAATGGAAAACAGAAATGGAGACGAATCAAGGAGTGGAAGTGAAAGTGCTTCCAACAATGACTGTGGCATACGTAAGACATGTCGGACCGTATAAAGGTGATGCGGTTCTTTTTGAAAGGCTTTACGGGAAACTTACGGCTTGGGCAGAACCTCGCGGACTGATGGTGCTTCCTGGTGTGAAAACATTGACAATGGCGCATGATGATCCGAATGTGACACCGGAGGAGAAACAGCGCATCAGCGCTTGCTTGGTGGTTCCGGAAGATACGAAAGTGGAAGGAGAAATAGGAAAGATGAAAATTGAAGGCGGCAGTTACGCCGTGGGCAGGTTTGTGGTCGCGCCCGACGAATTTGAGAAGGCGTGG
>JAKSBZ010000214.1 GCA_022360875.1 Cytophagales bacterium
ACTTCTGGGGCACGTTCCCGGCCTTAGCCTGAACTCTTGCCTCCCTATGGCTATGACTGTGGCTGTGCCCGGCCGCCCAGTGAAAATCAAGTTTATAATAGCTCAGCCCTTCGTTGTCGGAAAATCCTGCCTTGAATGCAATCGGCTCACCAAGGTGAAGCACAAACAGCTCCTTGCCGTTTACTGTCTCTTTTGTTGTGCTGAGCTGAATATTGGAAGCTACCGGCTTTTCTAAATCTGCTTCATCCGAATCACAAGCCCAAAACCCGGAACAAATCATCAACAGCAATGTTAGTCTCTTCATTTTTTAGAATTTATAATTTACAGATAAAACAAAATTTCGTCCCTGCTCCGAAAGATTAAGAATTCGGTAGCGGCTAAGGTGATTCATATACTCCTTGTCAAAAAGATTCTTTACAGAGAAATCAAATGCCCATTCGCTGCTTTTTCGCCGTAATTCCCAGCTGAGTCTCACATCCAATGTTTGCCAGCCCTTTGTTGTCTTTTCATTGCGGTCTACAAGCTTCTGATCAGCTGTCCACCGGTGCTCAGCAACCGCGCGAAAGCCTTTGACTTTCTTGGGCTCGTAAGCAACACTCAGCAAGTTGGAAAGCGGCGGACTAAACGGAAGGGGCAGCTTTTCGTCCAAATTGAAGTTGTAAACGTACTCCATCGCACTTTTTATCTCAAAATTCTTTAGCCCGCGGTACTCAACATTCAGCTCAAGACCTGTCAATATCGCTTCATCTTGCCTGTAACGATAAATCTGCCCTCCAACACCTGGGGCAGGCGCAGCCGACGGGCTTAAGTAAATGTAATTTGAATAATAATTGAAAAATGGAGTCGCCAAGAATGTCCAGGACTTCCATTTTTTTTCCACCGCCAAATCAATCTGATACCCTGACTCCGGATCCAAATCCGCATTACCTTTCTCATAACGGTATGTGCCGTGATGCTCTCCGTTTATGCTTAACTCCGCCTGGTTCGGAAAACGAAAACTCTTGCCAACATTAAACTTCAGAAACCAGGTTTTACCCGGAATGTAGCTTAAACCCGCCGCCCATGAGTATTCAAGAAAATTTCGCTTTGTTGCAAAAGCCCGCTGCCAGTATTCGGCGCCAGTATACGGATCATAATTCAATGTATCCATATAGACCTCCGAGCGATAATCTGCCCAGTCCAAACGCATACCGCCGTTCAAGTTCCATTTTTCCTGAACCCTCCACTCACCGCTCAAATAAGCGCCAGCCTGCGTCATCCGAAAATCAGGAATCAAATAAGAATAGCCTCCCCTGACATTTTTTTTATTCTGAAAAGAAACCCCAGCCTCATAGTTTACTTTTTCGCTTTCCCATATTCTGTAATCCAATGAGGCAGAATACGTTTCCAAAACCAGATCGTTTTCCAAGGCGGAGTTATGCTCGACCGGACGCGTATAATCTTTGTGAATAACCGAATATTCCTGGCGCAAGTTACGCTGGTAAGCCCAGTTCAGCTCAAGCGGACGCCCGTGCAAAAACAAATTGAAGTAGTAAGAAAGTTTAAAATGATTAACCTCCTGCCTCGGAAGACCTATTTTTTTTGAGTCTTTCTCATAACCGTCCAGCATTCCAGAATTCGGCGCCCCATAAGCACCGGGAAACAATCCCGCCACAAGCCGATAATTGCTTGCCTCGAGCCTCATTTCATAGTTTTCCCTGCTGATACCCAGCGACGCGCCGGCATCCCATTCTTTCCCTCCTGTGTTAACCAATATCCCATCCGGCAAATCGAAAATATATCGATTATACGAATACCGTTCTGCCGGAACTTTATAATTCCCAAAACGTTTATAACTTCCGTTCAAAATAAAAAAAAGTCCGTTTTTATTTCCTTTCAGACTTGCATGAAGCCCCTTCGATGAATTGTTGCTTTTGTACTGAGCGCTCGCCGAACCATGCAGCTCCCCTTCCAAAGGAACATCTGAACGCCGAATGTTAACCACACCCGCTATCGCGTCTGAACCGTACCGAAGCGCCGAAGCTCCTTTAACAAGCTCGACCTTTTCAATCCCTTCCATGGAAATTTCCAAGCCGTGGTCCATGCCCCACTGCTGCCCCTCCTGCTTGGTTCCCCGGTCGTTTACCACAACCCGGTTGCCTGTCATTCCGCGAATCATTAGCTTGCTGATTCCAACTCCGGTGTTTACAGACTGTACGCCAGCTTGTTTTTCCAAGGCTTCGCTCAGCGTATTCTCCGCATTGTTTCTGAAAAACTGCTCCTTCAAAACCTCTGTCTGCAACGAATGCTTCCGCCTCTTCTCCGAGGCCTGATCATGCACTACCACTTCATCCAGAGCCAAATCAGATAAACTGACATAAAGCACTATATCAGAAACATCATCATGCAAAATAACCTGCTTATGAACTTCCTTAAAACCCAGCTTATGCACGTGCAACAGATAATCTCCTTTACGCAACTCCAGCCGAAACTCACCCTTTTCACCTGATACAGTACTTACCTTTCCGTCTTGAGTAAAAACCCAGGCATCGACAACCGGCAAACTATCCGATTCCTGCAACACCCTCCCAGTCAAAATCCGTTTCTGAGAATAGGCACACACACTCCAAAAAAGCAATCCAAAAAACAACAGATTTTTCATTAATCGAGTTTTTACTTATGCAACATTGTTGCAAATATATGCAGCTTGCAATAATGTTGCAAATTAAAGTCTGTTTTAAGACTTTTTTTGTTTAACCCATTTTTTTTGCAAAATGCCGATTTCCCTCAGACAACCTTTCTCAACTTATCATTTGCTTCACCAACTACCCTAAAAAAAACTAAAACCAGCTTTAGCGTTCCATTAAAAAACTTACACCCAATCAACTGCCGGTTCTCAATGTAATATTCTCCAACCGATTGATTATTATCGATCCATCCCAATGCCTATATTTATCACCGTTATTTTGACAATTTTTTGGAATTTTTCTAATAGGTGTTTATAAAAGTTATTCAAACTCATGCGACTGACTCTAATTCGCAGCTTGCTATTTTACGCGCTGACCGGAACAGGCTGCACTTCTCTTTACGCTCCCGGAGAGCTCTCAACAGGAAAGCTCATCATCACCCCGCTCATCGACAAACAAACTGTAAAACATAATAGCGGGCGGCTTCAGAATAATTTCGACAATTATTCCCTAACGCTAACCAACACAAACGACGGAAAAAAATATCATTTCGAACGCCTGGCAGACGCGCCAAACCCGTTGGAAATGCTGCCCGGAGAATACAAAATTGAGCTTGTGTCCGGATCCTTCACCCTGCCGGCGTTCGAAAAACCTCAGTACTCAGGCATCCGCACAGCAACAGTCTCTCCGGATGCCACCACAGACATCGAACTGGAATGCAAACAAACCAATGTCGGAGTAAAGCTAATTTTCAGTGAAAAATTTAAGGAACTGTTTTCAACTTATCAGACTACAATATCCTCCAGCATCGGAAGCCTGATTTATACCAATGATGACACACGGGTCGGGTACTTTAAGCCAGGTGAACTCAGCTTTTCTATGCAAATCAACAACAAAGAATATCAGTTCAGTAAAAAGATACAGGGAAAAGCCCAGGAGCTTTGGACAATCCGCATTAATGCTGAAGGCTTTGAAAATCCCACTGGAAATGTTTCCCTGTCGCTCATTCTGAACACCGATGTAATCGAAAAAGAAGCTGCTTTAGTTGTCAAACCCGACGACAGCAACGGCGGCACAAAGTACTCCGTTAACAACCCCCGATTGGTTGACCGTGCATTAAATCTTCCAAAGGCACCCAGCCTTAAAAATGAACGCATTTATTACCCTGTCGACTACCGATCAGGTGAAAGCGGGAAATACTCGCTGGTAATAGGAGGCCACGGCAATGGAGAAACAGCCAACAACATCCCACTAAGCAGATTTGACACACACCCTTCCCTGCCCTTCAGGTGGATAGGAGCCCAAAAAACTGATTTTGGACTTAAAGAAATGCCCTTCCTGATGGTGATTCCCCAAAGTCAATACACATACAACCCCACCCTTGGCGAACAATACGCCAACTATGTTCTGGACGTGCTGCAAAGACACCCTAAATGCAGGCAGGACCAAATCGGCATTTTCGGCCTTAGCGGCGGAGGCGCTTTCATATGCGCTCTTGTGGAATATCTGCACGAACATCCTGAACTCGGAATAAAAGTAAAGGCTTGCGTGCCAATCGCCAGCTTAAACAACGTGACGGATGGCAAAGAGGCGCTCTACAAAGACATCCATATATGGTCGGTCTGGAGCATCAGGGACGGTTCCGTAGGAGACTCACCCAAGCACTTTGTTGGGGCTGTAGGAGAGGAAAGCGAATACCGAAGAGAAAACAATATACATTCGTGGGTAACCGAAATAGGAATTCCGGGCCACAACGCCTGGATGGACGTCTTCAGCGACGGGGATTACAGAAATGAAAGAGAAACAACCGGCCCCATAGAAGACTGGCGCCTAAACGGCTTTGCACTCAAGTACAACAAGCTGGAAGAAGGTTTCGGTGAAGTACCCGACGTTGAAGACGTCAGAGAAGACGGACGGTACACCTGGGTGGACTTTTTTTGGCACTATCTTAAGTAACGGTTTCTGGAATAAGAATGTTTTAGTTTTTTTAAGCAGAAAACATCGCGCAAACAATCCCAGCGCATTTTCCAAATGCAGCTGATTTTAATAAATATTAAAAGTGAAGTTGAATTGAAGACAATAAAGAAGAGAAAAAGTACCCAGGGCCGGAGTCGAACCGGCACGTCCGAAGACATTGGTGTTTGAGACCAACGCGTCTACCAATTCCGCCACCTGGGCATTCCCGTTTAGTTATCCGCTCAGGGCAATTCCTGTGCTTTGTTGTACCCAGGGCCGGAGTCGAACCGGCACATCCGAAGATATTGGTGTTTGAGACCAACGCGTCTACCAATTCCGCCAC
>JAKSBZ010000277.1 GCA_022360875.1 Cytophagales bacterium
TAGTGACAATAGACTTTTAGAATATTTGTTGGAAGGTCAATTTCAACTTAAGAACGAGAGTTTCTGGTCCAGTAAATCGAGGGTACTATATATTAATCAGCCAATATGTTATAAAAATGATTAACTATCCATAGTTATTGCGTGTTTTGACATACATTTGTTCAGAGTAAAATGATTGAGTAAGAGAGTTTACTGGCAGTCATCTGTCAGTAGTTTTTTTTTTAATTTTTTTAAAATGAAGAAATCAATAGCAGGATTGGCAATTATTGCCATGCTGTCTGGATGCGATACCAGCGAACTAGACAAGCTAGAAGAAAAAGTAGATGGGATTGGAGCCCAGGTTGACCAAATCAAGAAAAATCAAGAGGCATTCACTGGATTGCTCGACGCTCGAGCCCAAGAAATAACGATTAAATCGATTAGTTCTAATAATGAAGGAACTACTTTAACATTGTCCAACGATGAAACGATTTACGTTCCGAGCATTGACAGTCCAAAGTTCAAAGGAGATAAAGTGACTATCGGCGACAATGGCAACTGGTTTATTAACGGCACTGACACTGGAGTAAGCTCGAAAGGAGCTGATGGAAGTAATGGTGTGGCGCCAGTAATCGGTGATAATGGTAATTGGTTAATTAATGGGGCTGACTCTGGAATTAAAGCAGAGGTACCAGTTGTTACAAAAATTGAGCAAGCTGAGGGGGAAATGATCTTTACTTTCAGTAGCGGTTCAGAAATTAAGGTTCCGATGGCCGCTGTTGAAAAAACGGTAATTAAAAACGGTCTTTACGTAGCAAAAGCGAGTTTTTTCGATCACATTTACTCCACTGAAAATGATTTTCAAAAAGAAGAGATTCTGGTTAAGGATGGCACCCCAATACTAAGAAGGTGGCTAGGCGCCCCTAGAGGGGAAACAGTGGTTCACAAATGCGATAAATTTGAAGTAAATAGAGCAGATCCGCTCATTATTTTTAATGGATACCCAGAAAACATAATAAAAGGCAAATTCATCGATCCTTATTATAAATATTCTTATGAAGAATATAGCGGCGATACCTGCAGCTTTTTTAAAGCAATAGTGATGATTGGCGAAGATGGGTTATTGATAGGATACGATTACTATGGCGACAAAACCGAGTTCACAGCTAAGATTAGCGATGACCTTAAAACAGTTTATCATTTACCGAAAAACGGGACTTATAGAACTGAAAGTGGCCACGAAGTTGTGATTGATATTGACCATAATAAAAACATTCAAGTACGTCTCGCCAATGGAAAAGTGTACAAATACATTGGTGAGAAAATAACTGGAAATACCTGGACGGATAGCTTCACTACCTTCGAGTTTAAGAATTCTAAATCTGAGTCCTTAAGATACTTTAAAATTGTGCTGGACAAATTTACGGGAGTGCTGAGAATTGATGGCGATGATCTTACAATTAAAGAGTAATTTTATTCATTTTACAATTGTTCGTTAAGCTCTCAGAAATGGGGGCTTTTTTATTATAGCTGCCCTAGCTTGTTGGGGAAATGTCTGAATATCCCCGGACTAGATGTGGTTATAGGGTGAATTTTTTTATGAAAATTGTATGAATTTTAGTAAAGCTGACAGAAAAGTAAAACCAACTTAAAGCACTATCCAGTTGGGTCTGAAGTAAGGCATTTTCGAATCGGACGAGCATATTAGTGTGTTGTCAATTCAACATATCCAGAATGATAATATTGTTAAATTGCTTATACATATGCATTTACCAGTATTGTTGTGATTTTTTAGTTGATGATATTTTTTTATTTTATCTAGCAAGTAGTTTATCCTTCTATTTTAAGAAATATTTATCAACCTAAAAAAAACAACATGAGACTGAATTTTTTATTATTTTTTGCTTTGAGTGCTTTAATTTGCTTTACTCAAACATTGATAGCGCAAAACGAAGCCCCTTTTCAGATGCCGTCAAACGGCAATGAAAATCAAGTTTATGGAAAACACGATTTCTATCATTTTTCTGCATTAGCGTGGGATAGCCAAAATCGTCCTTATGGACTAAATGCAAACAAAGATTTTGGCTATATCCGAACATTGCGCGATGGGCTTTGGAAAGAAATCAGTTATTTAGACGAATTACAAAGCCAGCACGCCGGAGCTGCCGTCGAGACCATAGCTGGCCCGTCTATCGGACACGCTTTGCCAAGAATCTGTATAACTTCCGACGACCATTTGTATATGACTTTTAACTACAAAGTAGACGGGGGCAGAAGATGGGCGCTGCTCTATTTGGATGACCTGGAAACCGAAGAATTTCAAGTAGTTCCTCTAGATGGTTATTCCTTGGCTCACGTAGAAGAGTTTACAGGTTTTAATTTGAAAAATGGAGAAACACCTGCTATTATCTTGAATAGAGGGGGCTTGAATTTTACTCAGCTGGGCTGGAATCCTTGGAAAAAATATCCTTGGACAACAGGCGGGTTAACTGTAATTGATGTGGCTATTCCGTTTCGTCAGGCTGATGGATCAATTGAGTTGAACATATCCACTGTTTCGACTTCTGCAGGAGGGGCGACGATTCACTCCGGAGGAGACGGCGTAATGGCAACAATAGGAGGAAAAACATATATGGCGTATACGGAATTTGATAAAGACAAAGTAAGCAATAATTTTTATCAAGGAAAAAATGACACACGGAACGCAAACAAAGGGTATGTTATTGAAATCACTCGGCCACAAACGGCAACGGATACTACGATTATTAAAGAAAAATTTCTTGAA
>JAKSBZ010000302.1 GCA_022360875.1 Cytophagales bacterium
ATTCCATCTGACCATTGAAAAAACATCAAAAGCAGATGAAAATTGCTATTCTGTCGGACATACACGGGAACTATGCTGCGCTCAGTGAAGTGCTTCGCTCAATAGACAGGCAGGGAATCAGCAATCTATTTGTGCTTGGAGATCAGCTGGGTTATTATTTTCAGGCGGAAGAAGTGTATAAAGAACTTTCTCGATACGTAAACTGTATGATTCAGGGTAACCATGAACGGTTGTTTTTAGAATTTCTCAAAGCAGATGAAGTCAGAAGGAAGGAATTGACTGAAAAGTACGGATCATGTTTTTCTTTTTATGAAAAAACATTTACGCCTGATCTTATTAATTTTATCCGGAAGTTGCCAAAAAGCATGAGTGTTGAGCGGGACGGATTACGTTTTTCGTTGTGCCACGGGTCGCCGGTAGATGAAGATCAGTATGTGTATCCTGATGCGGAAGCGGAAATATTTCAGCAGTTCGATATGCCCGGGGCTGATTTTGTTTTTTTTGGTCATACACATTACCCGATGATGCTTTGCGGTAAGCATTCGGTTTTAATAAATCCCGGTTCGGTCGGTCAGGCAAGAACGGTAGGAGGAGTGGCAAACTGGGGAATTTTGGATACGAAAAACGGAGTGTACACACCGCAATGCACTCCCTACAATATTCAGACAGTGATTGAAGATTTGGCAAAAAAGAAGAACACAAAGTCTTATTTGCAGGAAGTTTTGAAAAGAAACAACGCTTGGCATGAGGTATAATATATTGGTGACGGGGTGTGGAGGAGACATTGGCCAAAGCATCGGCAAAATTCTTAATACTTGCGGGCATGTCGGCAAGCTTTACGGCTGTGATATGTCTGACAAGAACGCCGGGCCGTTCATTTATAAGAATTTTTTTCTGGGAATTTCCTGCCGGGATGAGAACTATTTGACTTGGCTGGAGCGTGTGGTTAAAGAGAATGCGATTGATCTTGTTATTCCGGCGTCGGAGCCCGAATTGCGTCTTCTGTCCGAAATTGACTGTTTGGACAATGTTGGTCAGGCAAAACTGCTTACGGCTTCCGCTAAAGCTTTAGCTGTGGGGTTTGACAAATTGGCAACAGCGGAATTTTTAAAGGAGCATGATTTCCCTTTTCCCGTAACGTCGCTGTTGGAAGAGGAAAAGGAACGGGACTTTCCATTGATCGTGAAATCTAGACAAGGTTCGGGGAGCTCATCGGTTTTCAAGGCGGAATGCCTTGAAGAGTTTTTGTTTTTAAAGAAAAAGAATCCGAATTTCATTGCACAGGAATATTTGGATGGAACAAGCG
>JAKSBZ010000120.1 GCA_022360875.1 Cytophagales bacterium
AATGCCATCCAGTACAGTCTGTTCTTTAAAGGCTTTGCGCAGGCCTTTCAATTCAAGCAAAGCCATTAATAAGCCTCTTCCAGTCGCTTTTCAGTGTATTTCTGTCCCCAGGTCATCAGCATGATCACCATCCAGTAAACCAGTGCCAGAACCAGGTAACTTTCAAGGAAACGGAAGCTGGACGCTGCTTCCAGCTGGGTTTTGGCCATGATTTCGGCAACACCCAGGGTAAAGGCCAGGGATGTACTTTTCAGCAGGTCGATAAAATTGTTCATCAACCCCGGCACGGCTATCCGGGCCGCCTGGGGCAGAATAATACGGTGCATGGCTGTTATGGGGTCCATTCCCACACTGAGGGCTGCTTCCATCTGGCTTTGGTCAACTCCGAGAATGGCTCCTCGAATCTGTTCGGCCATATAGGCTGCAAAGTGCAGGCCGAGTCCCAAAGTCGTCGCCTGGAAGGCACTGATCGCGGTCATGCTGGGGAAGAGCTGGGGCAGACCGTAGTAGAACAGGAACAGCTGCACCAACAGTGGCGTTCCCCTGAAAAAGGAAATATAGAGCTGGGTGAATCCATTTAGCCCCGGAATACGGAAGATCTGCACTATGGCAAAGATCACTGCCAGCACCAGCGCCAGGCCCATGGCCAGAAAGGACATTCCCAGGGTAACAGGTAAAACACCGACCAGCTGCAACAGCAGGTCGGTGGCAAATGAGAGATCTACTTCGGTCATAAAGTTGTTATATCTTTCTCAAGTCAACCTTATCGGGTGATATCAGTTCCAAACCATTTGTTAGAGATCTTCGCCAGGGTGCCGTCTTCACGCATGGCTTTTAAAGCCTTGTTGACCTGCTGACGAAGCTCTTCAGAGGCTTCAGTTCTCAGGAATGGCATGGCGTTTTCGAGAACTTCGAAAGGCTCGCCAGCCAGTTTCAGTATCGAGGCGAGCCGCCGTTCGAGGACACGCACGTCGGACATCGACGCTACTACCAAGCGCTGCTGGGGATGGAGGTCGAATCGGCGCTGGCCTACTTCCGTGAGAAAGCCCAGCAAGCGGACATGGACGTGGATGGCTCGGCGCCGCTGGAGGCGTACGCGGAACTATTGGAGCGAATTGGGCGGCCGGGAGAGGCGATCTCAGCTTTGATTGAGCTGTTCCCCGATGACAAGCCGGCGGCGCGGCTCACGCCCAA